>NZ_JBECOV010000003.1:0-404863 GCF_040104435.1 Tenacibaculum sp. SSH1-16 | reverse complement strand
GATGGTACTGCCAATGGTGGGAGAGTAGGTCGTTGCCTTTCTTTATCAAACCTCAATCTTTTAAAGATTGAGGTTTTTTTTTGATCTTATTTTTAGGATTGCTGTATCTCGTAGTTTTTAATCCTTTTCTTGTTACTTTCAATCTTGATAAAGACCCTCAAAAACAACCGTATTTTAATGTTTAATATTCAACAGGAAATAGTTATACAGATGGGCTTTAGAATAACTATGAAATTAAGCCCTAGAAAAACTATAAAATATACTTTTGTCTAAAAATAAGTCTATGTATGATTTTTATCATTTATTTAAATAAGGTTTATGGGGAAATTTGCAGAGTAAAACTTTAGAATAATGAGAAAAGAGATTTGTATTGTTAAGGCTGCAGAAGCTGTAAGTATTGTAAAATCAAATGATAAAATTTTCTTCCAAGGAGCAGCAATGACTCCTAATTTATTAATTGATAGCTTGTGTAATAGATATCATGAGTTAGATGATATAGAGATTATTCAAATCCACACACATGGTAAGGCAAAGTATTTAGAAGAACCATATTGTAAATCCTTTAAACTAGTTAGCTGTTTTGTAGGTGATAATGTAAGAAAAGGAGTAAATACTAATAATGGAGATTATATTCCTATTTTTTTAAGCGAAATTCATTGGTTATTCCGCCGAAATATTTACTCATTGGATGTAGCTTTTATTCAAGTTTCTCCACCAGATAAACATGGCTATTGTTCGTTGGGGACTTCAGTTGATATTACATTACCAGCTATTCAAACAGCAAAAACAGTTATAGCTCAAATTAACCCTAATGTACCTAGAACTCATGGGGATGGAATTATTCATATGAGTAATATAGATTATGCTGTAGAGGTTGATGTTCCAATACATACTTCTGAAATAGGAATACCTTCAGAAATAGAAAAAAAAATTGGACAAAATATAGCTGAACTAATAGAGGATGGTGCAACATTACAAATGGGAATAGGTAATATACCAAATGCTGTATTACATAACTTAAAAAATCATCAACGATTAGGAATTCATACAGAAATGTTTTCTGATGGAGTACTACCATTAATAGAAAGAGGTGTAATTACTGGTGAAGAAAAAGAGATTAAAACAGGAAAGATAGTTACTTGTTTTGCCGTAGGTTCACAAAAGTTATACGATTTTATAGATGATAATCCTCTAGTACATTTTAAAGAGGCCGGTTATACAAATGATACTTCTATCATAAAGAAAAATCCTAAAGTAACAGCTATAAACAGTGCTATTGAAATAGATTTAACAGGACAAGTTTGTGCTGATACTATTGGGCAATACCAATATTCTGGAGTTGGTGGTCAAATGGATTTTATTAGAGGAGCTTCATTATCAAAAGGAGGAAAAGCCATTATAGCAATGCCTTCTGTTACCACAAAAGGAATTTCAAAAATTACTCCATTTTTAAAAGAAGGAGCAAGTGTAACTACGACCAGAGCTCATGTACATTATGTTGCTACGGAATATGGAGTGGTTAATTTGTTTGGAAAAAGTTTAAAAGAAAGGGCAAAAGCACTAATTTCTATAGCGCATCCTAATTTTATAGAAGAGTTAGAAAAAGAAGCTTTTAATCGATTTAAAAAGCTATAAAAAAGGGAGTGTTTAAACACTCCTCCTTTTTTTATAATAATTTGTTTTTTTTTCTAATTCTAGTGCTTTTCTATGCAGTATGTTGTGTTCTAAATGTATATGATGATATAAATCTTGTTCAAACTCTTCAAGTTTAATGTAAAGATCTTTATACGTATTAGAGACACTTTCTGGAATAGAGTAGTTATCTGTTAGTTTAGCTATTTCTCTAAAAAGATTATTAATTTCTTCATGTTCATATTCTAACATTTTTATAGGAGTATGTATCGTGATGAATGAAGGAATACTTATTTTTTTGTGTCTTTTGTCAGCTGCTATTAACTGTTTTATATAAGGGAAAAGTATTTGCTCTTCTTTTTGAAGGTGAGATAGAACTTCAGAAGAAGCTTTTCTAAATAGTTTATTAATTTTTAATAGTTCAGGATGTGTATTACCATAGGTTTTTATAACTTCATTTATATATTGAGAAATTATAGGTAAACTTTCTTTTACATAAGAATGATGTACATTTTCAATATAAAGGGTTAAAAAGTTTAAACTCCAAGTTTTATAATCTTGAAGTACATCACTAACGCTTTCAACATTTTCCAATTCACTTTTTAATGTATTTAAGTTTATTTTATTCTTTTGGCAGACTTTGTTTATTGTTATATTTCCTTTGCAGCAAAAATCAATTCCATATTTCTTAAAAATAGGAGCTGTTTTTATATTCTCTATTACATAATCAGCGACTGTTCTATTATCTAAGACATTCATTATTTTTTTATTTTAGTAAATACTGATAAAAGCTTGTAATTTGTAATTATTTTAACTTAAATTATGTTATAAGTAAGAGGTATAGTGGTTTTTATTACAAATTAATAGGTAAAAGATGATTTAAAACATGATATAAATCATCCTTGAAAAAATTATTTAATTATCTTTTAAATTATGATTAAAGTTTTAGAGAGAATCATAGTTTTGTAAGTAACAAAGAAAAGAAACTACTAATAAGTTAAATAAAACGAAAGAGTAGGATGAGCGACAAAATTTTAACTTGGAAAGACGTAATTAATTTTGCAGTTAATGGTAATCCAACACCTGATAAAAGAGTGGAAAAAACAGCAACAGAATGGCAAGAACTTTTAACTACTGAACAGTTTAGAGTTACCAGACAAAAAGGAACAGAAAGACCAAATTCAGGAGCATTGTGTAGTGTTTATGATGCTGGTAAGTATAAATGTGTATGTTGTGGTACACCTTTGTTCGATTCAACGATTAAATTTAGTTCAGGTACCGGTTGGCCCAGTTTTACACAACCTATCAAAGAGAATGCTATTCAATATGAAAAAGATACTACCTTTGGTATGGTTCGCGTAGAAGTGATGTGTAATACTTGTGATGCGCATTTGGGGCATGTATTCCCTGACGGACCAGAACCTAGCGGATTACGTTATTGCATTAACTCAGTATCAATGATTTTAGATACTGAATAAAAGAAAGTATATAAATGACAAATAATAAATTAGAACTAATTACCGTTGGTGGCGGTTGCTTTTGGTGCGTAGAAGCTATTTTAAATCAAATAAAAGGAGTAGAAGAAGTGGTATCTGGTTATATGGGAGGAACCGTACCAGGAACACCAACTTATAGAGAAATTTGTTCAGGTTTAACAGGACACGCAGAAGTAGTACAAGCAACATTTAATCCTGAAATTATAAGTTATGAAGAGTTGTTGGTAATGTTTATGACAAGTCATGACCCAACAACTTTAAATAGGCAAGGAGCTGATGTAGGAACACAATACCGTTCAGTAATTTTTTATCAGAATGAAGAGCAACAACAAACTGCTGAAAAAGTAGTAGAAAAATTATCTCCGCATTATGAAGATGAAATTGTAACAGAAATAACTCCATTAACTACATTTCATGCTGCGGAAGAGTATCATCAAAATTATTATGAAAACAACAAAGAACAAATGTATTGTGCTGCAGTAATTTCACCCAAGCTATCTAAACTTAGAAAAATGTACGCAAACAAACTAAAAGAGCAATAGAACGTGTTGAAATTCAATATACAAAATACCTTTACTAAAGAATTACCAGCAGACCCAATTCAAGAAAATACTCGAAGACAGGTTACAGAAGCTTGTTTTTCGTATGTAACACCTAAAAAAACATCCAATCCAAAAATAATTCATGTTTCGGATGAAATGGCAAATGAGTTAGGACTTTCAGAAATAGCAATAGCTTCAGAAGAATTTAAGAATGTTTTTACAGGGAATGATGTATATAAAAACACACAACCGTATGCGATGTGCTACGGCGGACATCAATTTGGACATTGGGCAGGACAATTAGGAGACGGCAGAGCAATTAATTTGTTTGAAACAGTCTATGATAATAAAAAATGGGCTTTGCAGTTAAAAGGAGCTGGAGAAACACCGTATTCACGTACTGCGGATGGACTAGCAGTGTTACGTTCCTCTATTCGTGAGTATTTGTGTAGTGAAGCCATGTATCATTTAGGAGTTCCTACAACAAGAGTTCTCTCCTTAGCTTTGTCTGGAGATGAAGTATTAAGAGATGTAATGTACGACGGAAACACTGCGTATGAAAAAGGAGCCATTGTATGTAGAACAGCTGAGTCTTTTTTACGTTTTGGTAGTTACCAAATATTTCCTGCCAGAGGAGATGTAAAAACATTAAAAACATTAGTTGATTATACAATCAAACATCATTATTCTCATTTAGGTG
Organism: Tenacibaculum sp. SSH1-16; assembly: GCF_040104435.1. Lineage (NCBI taxonomy): Bacteria > Pseudomonadati > Bacteroidota > Flavobacteriia > Flavobacteriales > Flavobacteriaceae > Tenacibaculum > Tenacibaculum sp. SSH1-16. The sequence goes on along the minus strand of NZ_JBECOV010000003.1, from coordinate 400,493 downwards.
AATCTTCAAAAGAAACGTATGTTTCCTTTTTTAAAGAGGTAGCAGAGCGTAGTTTAGAAATGGTAATTCACTGGCAACGTGTAGGTTTTGTACATGGAGTAATGAATACCGATAATATGTCGATTTTAGGTTTAACTATTGATTATGGACCTTATGGATGGTTAGAAGGTTATGACCACGGATGGACACCAAATACAACGGATAATACACATAAACGTTACAGATATGGTTCGCAACCAGAGGTGGTTTTATGGAATTTATATCAGTTGGCAAATGCTCTATATCCTTTAATTGAAGAAGCAGAACCTTTAGAAGCAGTTTTGGAAAATTACCAAGAGCGATTTCCTGAAAAGTACATGCAAATGATGCGAGAAAAATTAGGACTTTTTTCTTCGCAAGAATCAGATGGAACGTTAGTTTCAAACCTTGAAGAAGTACTTCAAAAAATAGAAACAGACATGACTATTTTTTTTCGATTGTTGTCAAGCATTTCAAAAGATGATAGCATAGAGGAGGCAATCAAAAAAATAGAAAAAGCATTTTATACGCCTTCAGAAGTTGTAGACGAAATAAAAAAATCTTGGGAAAACTGGTTCCAAAGTTACATAGATAGATTACAAAACGAAACTGCTTCAGATGAAGACAGAAAAGAAAAAATGAATGCTATAAACCCGAAATATGTACTCAGAAATTATATGGCACAATTAGCCATTGATGATGCAAATAAAAATGACTTTGTATTGTTAAATGAGTTATATTTACTGCTCAAAAATCCTTACGATGAGCAATCAAAATATGAAAAATGGTTCGCAAAACGACCAGAATGGGCTCGAAATAAAGTAGGATGCTCTATGTTATCTTGTAGTTCTTAAGATAAAAATTTATATAAATTTTTTATTTAAATAAAAAATTATAAAATACAGGTTATGAGTTGTTTAGGTTTTTGTTTTGAAGATAATTCAAAACACTTTTTAAAATAAAAATCAAAATAAATTTGGAAAATCCATTTTTATAATTGAATATTTGTGCTCGTAAAAGTTCAAACACTTATTGACGATGTTATCAAGAAAGGTGGAGGGATTAGACCCTATGAAACCTTAGCAACCCTTTGTGCAAACAAAGAAGGTGCTAAATTCTACCAGAGTGTAAAAACTCGTGGATAGATAACCCAAAGAAGTTTCTTTAATATCTACAAGAATCTTCTTATAATTTCTTAATAACATTTTTCTAGTAAGCAACATCTAAAAGTAGATGTGTTTTGGCTTTTGGTTTAATTTTTTATTAACTCAAAAACAAGAAAAATGAGTACACAAAAATTCGCAACAAACGCGTTGCACGCAGGTCACGATGTAACACAAACAAGTGGAACAAGAGCAGTTCCTATTTATCAAACTACTTCGTATGTTTTTAATGATGCAGAACATGCAGCAAACCTGTTTTCGTTAAAAGAATTGGGATTTATTTACACCCGATTAAACAATCCCACCAATCAAATTTTGCAAGATCGTTTAGCTGCTTTAGAAGGTGGTATAGGAGCTGTAGTTTTTGCTTCGGGAACAGCAGCTATTTCGACTGGATTGTTAACTTTATTAAAGGCAGGAGACCATATCGTAGCTTCGAGTAGTTTGTACGGAGGAACCTACAATTTATTAAATGTCACTTTACCAAGATTGGGTATTACTACTACGTTTGTAGATGCTTCAAACCCTGATAATTTTTCGGCAGCAGTACAAGAGAATACTAGAGCCTTTTTTGTTGAATCTCTAGGGAATCCGAAGTTAGATGTATTGGATTTAAAAGCTATATCAGCGCATGCGAAAGAAGCAGAAGTTCCTTTCATTGTGGATAATACCGTAGCAACACCTGCTTTATTAAATCCGATAGAACACGGAGCTAACATTGTAATTCACTCCTTAACAAAATACATTGGAGGACAAGGAAACTCGTTAGGAGGAGCCATTATTGATGCAGGAACTTTTAATTGGGCAAATGGGAAATTCCCTGAATTTACAGAACCTTCAGCAGGATATCACGGATTGGTATATCACGAAACTTTAGGAGCAGCATCGTACACGTTTAAACTGATTTTAGAAGGATTGCGTGATTTTGGAGGAGCATTAAGTCCGACAAACGCATTCAACATCATTCAAGGATTGGAAACCTTAGAAGTGCGAATTCAAAAGCATAGTGAAAATGCCTTGAAACTAGCAAAATGGTTACAAGAACAAGAAGAAGTTGCTTGGGTAAACTATCCAGGGTTGGAAGACAACAAGTACAAAAACTTAGCAGATGAATACTTACCAAAAGGTCAAAGTGGATTGGTAACTTTTGGAGTAAAAGGAGGTTACGAAGCTGCTAAAACCATTGCTGACAATACCAAACTCTTTTCATTACTAGCCAATATTGGAGATACTAAATCTTTAATTATTCATCCAGCAAGTACTACGCACCAACAATTGAGTGATGAAGCTCAAGAAAGCACAGGAGTTACTAAAGACTTAATCCGTTTATCAGTTGGTTTGGAAAATATTGAAGATTTAAAAACCGATTTACAAGAAGCATTTGCTCAAATTCCTAAAGAAGTATTGGCTTAAAATAAACCGCGTTAGGGATTGAAGTGGCATCCTTTTGTTGTCAGTTCAAGTTTGCGAAGCAAGTATCGAGAACCAACAAAAGATATAACGGAAAGCCCGACCCTTTAGGGGAACGCCCATAAAAATATAGGTAATGAAAAATGATTTGCAGCATATTAATATTCTTAGTTATACCACATTAAGCGGTACACAATTCGATACAATTCCGTTAAGCTATCAAGTTTTTGGAAAAGCATTGGGTACCGCTCCTGTGGTACTTATTAACCACGCACTCACAGGAAATAGCAATGTTGCAGGAAGCCAAGGTTGGTGGCAAGATTTAATAGGAGAAGACAAGGTTATAGATACTAATGAATATACCATTTTGTGCTTTAACATTCCAGGAAATGGTTATGATAATTTCTTAATAGATGATTACAAAAGTTTCGTAGCACGTGATATTGCAAACATTTTTCTACAAGGGCTAGAACAACTCAACATAACACAATTATTTGCGTTGATAGGAGGATCTTTAGGAGGTGGAATAGCATGGGAAATGGCTGTGTTGAATCCGAAAATTACCGAGCATTTAATTCCTGTAGCAACTGATTGGAAATCGACCGATTGGTTAATAGCGAATTGTCAAATACAAGAGCAATTTTTAACCAATTCTAGTAACCCTGTGCATGATGCACGTATGCATGCAATGTTGTGTTATAGAACACCAGAATCGTTTAAAAAACGTTTTCAGCGTTCAAAAAATGAAGAGTTACAGATTTTTAATGTAGAAAGCTGGCTGCTACATCACGGAAAAAAATTACAAGAACGCTATCAGTTAGCATCCTATAAATTGATGAATCAGTTATTAAAAACCATCGATGTAACAAAAGGAAGAGAAGAGCTAGATGTATTAGAGAGAATCGAGGCAGACATCCATATTGTAGGCGTAGATTCCGATTTGTTTTTTACTGCGGAAGAAAACAGAGAAACACATAAACAACTGGCATCTGCCCATGCGAATGTAACCTATAATGAAATTAATTCAGATCATGGGCATGACGCTTTCTTAATAGAATACAAGCAATTAGAAAAAATTATTGAACCTATATTCAATCAAAAATCAACAAATAAAAGAATGAAAATTTTAAAGTTTGGCGGAAAATCTTTGTCGAATGAAGGGATACAAAATGTAGTGTCTATCATAGAACAGAAAATTAATAATGGAGAGAAGATAGCACTGGTAGTATCAGCAAGAGGAAATGCTACAGATGAACTGGAAGAACTCTTAGAAAGAGCTGCTAAAAATAAAACTTTTAAAGAACAATTAGAAGCATTTCGATATGAGCAAACGAAATTAACTCCGTTAGTAGATTTTTCTACGGAATTTAATCGCTTAGAAAAGTTGTTTGAGGGAGTTAGTTTGTTAGGAGATTATAGCCAAAAGATAAAAGATGAAGTGTTAGCTCAAGGTGAGTTATTATCGATAAAAACGGTAACAGATTTATTACAACAAAAAGGAATCAATGCCCTAGCTACAGATTCAAGAACGTTGTTAAAAACGGATGAGATAGTTGGCAAAGGGCAATCGATTGTTGAAATTTCTAAAGAAAATGTATTAAATCACTTTAGACAATATAACGGAACAACTGTGAATGTGGTAGCAGGGTTTATAGCTTCAAACCTAAAAAACGAAACTACTACGTTGGGTAGAAATGGAAGTAATTATACCGCCTCGTTGTTAGCAAACTATTTAGATGCGGAAGAGTTGCAAAACTATACCCATGTTGATGGAATCTTCACGGCAAATCCTGATTTGGTAGCAGATGCTAAGAAGATAGAAGTATTATCATTTTCAGAAGCAAATGAATTGGCAAACTTTGGAGCGAACATCTTACATGCTAAAACAATTATTCCGTTGTTAGAGAAGAATATCAATCTACGAATTTTAAATACCTTCAATCCTAACGATAATGGAACGCTTATTACAGCAAAGTCAACCTTAAAAGGAATCAAATCATTATCGGTTTTAGACAAGGTTGCTTTAATCAATTTTGAAGGAAGAGGTTTGTTAGGTAAAGTAGGGGTAGATGCACGTATTTTTAAAGCATTGAGTAATCATGGAATTAGCGTGAGCATTATTTCGCAAGGTTCTTCAGAAAGAGGAATTGGTTTAGTGGTCGACAAATCGAATGCAACTGCTGCTGTAAAAGCCTTAGAGCAAGAGTTTGAAAATGATTTACAAACAAAAGATGTAAATCAAATTTCAATTCAGGAAGAAGTATCAGTAATTTCAATTATAGGTCAAGATTTAAGTGAGTTTCATCAGCCATACAATGCGTTGATTAAGAATCAAATAGTTCCTTTATTATTTAACAATACCATTACAGGTAAAAATGTAAGCTTGGTGGTAAAAAAAGAACAGTTACACAAGGCGTTAAATGTGATTCACGGTCAAGTATTTGGAGTTGCTAAAAAGATAAACATAGCTGTTTTTGGTAAAGGATTAGTAGGAGGAACTTTGATAGAACAAATTCTAGAGAACTCAAAATCAATTTTAGAAAGACGTAAAATTCACCTGAACATTTTTGCGATTGCTAATTCTAAAAAAGTATTATTAGAGAAAAATGGAGTTGGAGCTAATTGGTTGAATGAGCTTGAAAAAGCAGTAGGAGATAAGCATACAGTTGATAGTGTAATTGACTATGCAAAAGAACATCATTTAGAAAATTTAATAGCAGTAGACAATACAGCAAGTGTAGATTTTATAGAAAATTACATTCCGTTAGTCGATGCTGGGTTTGACTTAGTCTCTTCTAACAAAATAGCCAATACCGTTTCGTATGATTTTTACAAAGAATTGCGTAAAGCGTTAGATAAAAATAATAAGAGTTACTTGTACGAAACCAATGTAGGTGCAGGGTTACCATTGATTGATACGATTAAACTGCTACATGATTCAGGAGAAAATATCACGAGAATTAGAGGTGTGTTTTCGGGCTCGTTAAGTTATTTGTTTAATAAATTTTCTTCGGAAGACGTGCCGTTTTCAACCGTATTACAAGAAGCAATTGACAGCGGATTTACTGAACCCGACCCGCGTGAGGATTTATGTGGAAATGATGTTGCCAGAAAACTATTGATTTTGGCACGTGAATTAGATTTAGAAAATGAATTTGAGGATATTCAGATAGAAAACTTGATTCCAGAGGAGTTTAGAGAAATATCTTCTGATGAGTTTTTAGGAAACTTAGAAAAACTAGATGCTACATTTCAACAGCAAAAAGAATCACAGGAAGAGAAGCACGTACTGAGATATATAGGAGATTTACATGGAGATTTACAACAAACAAAAGGAGAGTTAGATGTAAAATTAGTATCTGTACCAGAGAATTCACCTTTAGGAAGTTTAAAAGGTTCTGATGCAATTTTTGAAATCTATACGGAGTCGTATGGAGAACAACCTATTGTTATTCAAGGAGCAGGAGCAGGATCTAAAGTAACCGCTAGAGGCGTATTTGGAGACATCTTACGATTAGCAAAGAATAACAATTAGTAGAAAGAAACAAGAACCAAGAAAATAGAGATAAGATTTACTAAAGCCTTTGTCAGTTCGAGTGATTTTTATGGAGTGTTAACGAAGTAAAAATTGTATCGAGAACGATTAGAATACTTCTCGATACAAAAATTATTTTTATTTCATTTCAATAATTTTACTCGAAGTGACATCAGAAAAAAGGTAGAAGAACTAAGTCCCAAAAATCTTGATTCTTTTATCTGACAACGAAGCGGTCAAACATCTAAAAAAACAACATGAGCAAAAATTTTGAAACACAAGCCATACGAACGCAAACAGAACGTTCACAATTTTCAGAGCATTCTACACCTTTATACCTAACCTCAAGTTTTGTATTTGATGATGCTGAAGATATGCGAGCATCGTTTGCAGAAGAAAAGGAGAAGAATTTATACAGCAGGTTTTCAAATCCGAATACCACAGAATTTGTCAATAAAATAGTGGCTATGGAAGGTGCCGAAGCAGGATATGCGTTTGCAACCGGTATGGCAGCGGTGTTTTCAACTTTTGGAGCTCTGTTAAATGCGGGAGATCATATAGTATCGTGTCGCTCTGTTTTTGGGTCAACTCATAGCTTGTTTACAAAGTATTTACCTAAATGGAATATAGAAACGAGTTATTTTAAAATTAATGAGGTAGATAGGATTGAAAGTTTAATTCAGCCGAATACAAAAATATTGTATGCTGAAACTCCAACAAATCCAGCAGTTGATATTTTAGATTTAGAGTTGTTAGGAAGCATTGCAAAGAAGCACAATTTATTGTTAGTGATAGACAATTGTTTTGCAACTCCGTACTTACAGAATCCTATCAAATTTGGAGCAGATTTGGTTATTCACTCAGCTACAAAACTAATAGATGGTCAAGGACGTGTTTTAGGAGGTGTTGTAGTAGGAAAAGAGGAACTGATAAGAGAAATTTATATGTTTTCAAGAAACACTGGACCTGCAATGTCGCCATTCAATGCTTGGGTGCTGTCTAAGAGCTTAGAAACTTTATCGATACGAGTGGAAAAACATTGCGAGAATGCGTTGAAGGTGGCGCAGTTTTTAGAAGAGCACCCGAAGGTCAACTTGGTAAAGTATCCATTTTTAAAGTCGCATCCACAGTATGAAATTGCAAAAAAGCAAATGCGATTGGGAGGAAACATTGTCGCTTTTGAAGTAAAAGGAGGTATTGAAGCTGGACGCAACTTTTTAAATAGTATAAAAGTATGCTCATTATCAGCAAATTTAGGAGACACACGAACGATTGTAACACATCCAGCATCAACCACTCACAGTAAGTTAAGTGAAGAGGATCGATTAGAAGTAGGAATAACAGATGGATTGGTACGATGCTCGGTAGGACTAGAAAATGTAGAGGATATAATTAACGATTTAAATCAAGCATTAAATAATTAAGAAGTAAAGCATATATTTGTGATATGCTTTCTAAGAAAACAAAATACGGAATTAAGGCGCTTACTTTTATTGCGAAACAAGAAAAGGGCACTATGGTACAAATAGCTACCATTTCAGAAAACGAAAATATTTCACACAAGTTTTTAGAAAGCATATTACTTACCTTACGAAAATCAGGGATTTTAGGAGCAAAAAAAGGAAAGGGTGGAGGCTATTATTTACTAAAACCTGCGAGCGAAATTAAAATGACTGATGTTATTAGAACACTAGAAGGACCTATTGCTATGGTACCCTGTGTTAGTTTGAATTATTATGAAAAATGTGATGACTGTCCAGATGAAGAAGCATGCTCAGTACACAAACTAATGATTCAAGTAAGAGATAATACGCTACAAGTACTTCGTAATAACACACTTGCAGATTTAGTGTAGTATTAACAAATTGTAAAATTCAAATATTTTTTTGATTTCCCCTTGGAGAATTAAAAAGCATCTGTATATTTGTCGACTTAAAACCTAGTATTCCGATAGGGTAATGGTATTTTAAAATGATTGTAGAACAAGTAGTAGAAAATAAAGCTAATTATAAAGAAGATAAGCTTTCTGAAAAGCCACTAAGAAGCATTATAAAATCAATAAGTTGGAGAGTTGTTGGTACCATAGATACAATATTAATATCATGGGTAATTACAGGACAAGTAAAAACAGCTTTTTCAATTGGAGCTGTAGAATTAGTAACAAAAATGCTATTGTATTTTTTTCACGAAAGAGTTTGGAACAGTATTAAATGGGGCAAAAAATGAGTATAGAAACAATGAATTTAGAAGCAGTAAACGCAGAGTTAAAAAACAAATCTCCAAAAGAGATTATTGTTTGGGCATTACTACAAGTAAATAAAGCCGTAGTAACTACAAACTTTCGTCCCTATGAAGGAGCCATTTTACACGCAGTAGCATCAGTAAAAAACAGTATAGATGTTATTTGGTGTGATACAGGATATAATACTCCACAAACCTATAAACATGCTGAAGAGTTAATTGAAAAATTACAATTAAACATTCAGTTGTATGTACCTAAACAAACGGTAGCACACAGAAATATCACTTTAGGATTACCAACAGTTGATGATCCAAAACATACGGTATTTACTGAGCAAGTGAAGTTAGAGCCTTTTAAAAGAGCGATGGAAGAGCACAAACCAAATGTGTGGTTTACCAACTTAAGAAAAGGACAAACAGCTTTTAGAGATAGTATTGATATTGTTTCAAGAAGTAAAGATGGAATATTAAAAGTGAGTCCGTTTTACCATTGGTCAGATGAGAAGTTAGATGCTTATTTAGAAGAGCATCAATTACCTAACGAGTTTAAGTACTTCGATCCCACAAAAGTAGAAAGTAACAGAGAATGTGGTTTACATATTTAAAGAACATGATTATGAATACAGAAACGATACAAGTAGGAGCTTTAGAAAGTGAAGCCATATATATATTAAGAGAAGTAGTCGCGCAATTTGAAAAACCAGTGTTATTGTTTTCGGGGGGCAAAGATAGCATAACACTGGTGCGACTTGCTCAAAAAGCATTTTATCCAGCAAAAATTCCATTCCCTTTATTGCATATCGATACAGGACATAATTTTCCTGAAACGATTGAATTTAGAGATCGTTTGGTAGAAGAATTAGGTGTTGAGTTAATCGTAAGAGAAGTACAAGACAATATTGATGCTGGTAAAGTAAAAGAAGAAACAGGAAAGTACGCTAGCCGAAACATGTTACAAACCGAAACGTTATTAGATGCCATTGAAGAATTTGGTTTTGACGCATGTATCGGTGGAGCGCGTAGAGATGAAGAAAAAGCGAGAGCTAAAGAGCGTATTTTTTCAGTAAGAGATGATTTTGGGCAATGGGATGAAAAGAATCAGCGCCCAGAGTTGTTCGACATGCTAAATGGAAGAATTGATTTAGGTCAAAATGTACGTGTTTTTCCAATTTCTAACTGGACAGAGTTAGATGTATGGTCGTATATACAACAAGAACAAATTGAAATTCCATCCATCTATTTCGCTCATAAAAGAGCCACTTTTATTAGAGATGGGTTAATCTGGTCTGCAAATGATGAAGTTGTGTATAGAGAAGAGGAAGAAGAAGTACAAGAGCGTATGGTTCGTTTTAGAACAGTAGGAGATATGAGTTGTACGGCAGCAGTTTTATCAGATGCAATAGATATTGATACAGTAGTAGACGAAATTAGAGAATCTTCCATATCAGAAAGAGGAGCAAGGATTGACGATAAACGATCTGAAGCAGCAATGGAAAAACGTAAACAACAAGGATATTTTTAAAAAAGGTTTTTGCTATTAGCTCTTGGCTGTTAGCAATATGAAAATTAATAACAAAATAAAACTAGGCAAGTGCTAAAGGCTAATAGCCAATCGCCAACAACATAAAATATGAACGTAGTAAAAATAGCAACAGCAGGAAGTGTAGATGACGGAAAGAGTACACTAATCGGGCGAATTTTATACGATACACAATCATTAACCCAAGATAAATTAGAAGCGATAGAAGAAAAAAGTAAACAACGTGGATTTGATTACTTAGACTTTTCTTTAGCCACAGATGGGTTGGTAGCAGAACGTGAACAAGGAATTACTATTGATGTAGCTCACATATATTTCTCAACACCTAAAACCAGTTTTATTATAGCTGATACTCCTGGTCACATTGAGTATACCAGAAACATGGTTACTGGAGCATCAAATTCTCAAGCTTCTATCATTTTGGTAGATGCCAGAAATGGAGTGGTAGAACAAACTTATCGTCATTTCTTTATCAATAATTTATTGAGAGTAAAAGATGTGATAGTAGCTGTAAACAAAATGGATTTGGTAGATTTTTCAGAAGAGAAATTTAACCAGATTAAAGGTGAGATAGAATATTTAGCAAAGAAGAGTGACTATCAAAATCAAAATATCACATTCATACCTCTTTCAGCTTTGAAAGGAGATAATGTTGTGAAGTCTTCAGAAAACACCCCTTGGTATAAAGGAGAAACTTTACTGAATTACCTTGAAAACTTGGGGTCTGAAGATACGCAAGAAGTATCAAAAGCACGTTTCCCAGTACAAACAGTTATTCGACCTAAAACGGATGAATATCACGATTTTAGAGGGTATGCAGGGAAATTATACGGAGGAGATTTAGCAGTAGGAGATAGTATAACAGTATTACCATCAGCAACAAAATCTACCATAAAAAGCATTCAATTTTTTGATAAAGAATATGCAAGAGCAAAAAGAGGAAGCTCTGTAAACATCACTTTAGAAGATGATGTAAATGTAAGTAGAGGAGATATGTTGGTTAAAACAGGTGAAGAACCATCTGTGGTAAAACAGTTAGAAGCTACTATTTGTTGGATGGATAAAGCACCATTACAAGCTTCTCAAAAATATTACATCAAGCATGGTGTAAATGATGCGCAAGCAAAAATAACAGAACTAACATCTTTAATTCGTACCGATTTTTCTGGAAAAGAAGAAACTCCAACTCAATTATCACTAAACGAAATTGGAGAAGTGAGTTTAAAAGTAAGTAAACCATTGTTTGTTGATTCATATGAGGAAAACAAAGCTAACGGAGCCTTTATAATCATCAATCCAAAAACCAATACCACATCAGGAGTTGGTTTTATCAAGTAAATAATAAAAGTTATGGCAATAATCATTACAGATGAGTGCATTAACTGTGGGGCTTGTGAACCAGAATGCCCAAATACAGCCATTTATGAAGGAGCGAGTGACTGGAAATATAGCGAAGGAACGTCATTACAAGGAAATGTAACCTTATTAGATGGAGCTTCTGTAAATGCAGACGAGGAGAATGAACCAGTATCAGACGAGTACTATTTTATAGTACCCGATAAATGTACTGAGTGTAAAGGATTTCATGAAGAACCACAATGTGCGGCAGTATGTCCAGTAGATTGTTGTGTGCCAGATGATGCACATGTAGAAACAGAAGAACAATTGTTAGCAAAGCAAGAGTTCTTACATAACGAATAACAACGCTTTTATAAGCAAACAACTATTAAAAAACCACATGCAAAGTTTTAGATCAGAAATAGAAAACCCTTTAGTAGAAAAGGATATCCTAGAGTTAGAACGTAAAATACGTTTGTTTAACGAAGGAAAAATAGATGAAGAACGTTTTAGAAGCTTACGTCTAGCCAGAGGAATTTACGGGCAACGTCAGTTTGGGGTACAAATGATTCGTATAAAATTACCGTATGGTAAAGTTACGAGTGAACAGTTGCATAGAATAGCGGATGTTTCTGACGAATATTCTCGTGGTCGTTTACACATTACGACACGTCAAGATATTCAAATTCACCACGTAAGTTTAGACAGAACCCCTGAATTATGGGCACAGTTAGAGAAAGACGATATTACGTTACGTGAAGCATGTGGTAATGCAGTACGTAATGTTACAGCTTCAGAAACTGCGGGAATCGATCCGAAAGAACCGTTTGATGTAACACCGTATGCACACGCAACCTTTCAATTTTTCTTGCGTAATCCAATCTGTCAAGAAATGGGAAGAAAATTCAAAATGTCTTTCTCTGCAACAGAAGAAGATACCGCGTTGAGTTTTATTCACGATTTAGGATTCATTGCAAAAACGAAAACAGTTGACGGTAAAGAAGTAAAAGGATTCAAGGTATTATTGGCAGGAGGATTAGGGTCACAACCACGTCATGCCGATGTAATTTATGAGTTTTTAGAAGCAGATTTATTGATACCAACTATTGAAGGAGTGTTACGTGTGTTCGACCGTTACGGAGAACGTGCTAAAAGAGCCAAAGCTCGTTTAAAATTCTTAGTGAAAGATTTAGGTGTTGATGCTTTCTTAGAACTGGTTGCAGCTGAAAGAAATGCATTAGCATATAAAACGTACCCGATAAATACTACCGACTTTGAACAAGACATTGTTTTTGAAACCAACGAAGTTCCATCTGTAGTAATTGAAGATAAAGAAGCGTATCAAAACTGGAAAACAACGAATGTTTTCAAGCAAAAGCAAGAGGGGTTATACGCGATAGGCATTAAAGTACATTTAGGAGATTTTTATACCGATAAAGCACGTTTGTTAGCTGATTTAATCAAGAAATATGGTGCAAATGAGTTACGCTTTACGCTACGTCAAAATATTTTGATTCGTCACGTAAGAGAGGAGTTTTTACCATTTTTCTATACAGAATTAAAAAAGTTAGGTTTTGCAGACGCAGGATATAATAGTTTGAATGATATCACTGCATGTCCCGGAACCGATACATGTAATTTAGGTATTGCTAGCAGTACAGGAATTGCAGCAGAGTTAGAACATGTGTTAAAAGCTGAATATCCACAGTATGTAAATAACAAAGATATTACCATTAAAATTAGTGGGTGTATGAATGCTTGTGGACAACACAACATGGCGCACATTGGTTTTCAAGGAATGTCTATAAAAGTAGGAAAGTTATTAGCACCAGCTTTACAAGTATTAGTTGGAGGAGGAGTTTTAGGAGAAGGAAATGGTCGTTTTGCTGATAAGTTGATAAAAATACCAAGTAAAAGAGGACCAGAATCTTTACGAATCTTATTAAACAACTTTGAAAGCCATAAACAACCCAATGAAGACTTCTTAAGCTATTACGATAGACAAGGAAAAACATATTTCTATGAGCTTTTAAAAGAGTTATCAGACACCACCAATTTAACGGAAGATGATTTTATTGATTGGGGTCACGATAAAAATTATGTAAAAGCCATAGGGGTAGGGGAATGTGCAGGAGTGGTAATAGACTTAGTAGCAACCTTACTTTTTGAAAGTGAAGAAAAGATAGAAAATGCTTCACAAGCCTTGAATAATCAACAATGGTCAGATAGTATTTACCACGCTTATGCAGCTATGGTAAACACTGCTAAAGCCTTGTTAACTGCAGAAGGAGCAAAAACCAATACACAGGCAGGAATCATTACCAATTTTGATGAACTGTTTGTAGCAACAAATAAAATAGAATTATCAAGTTCATTTGCAGAATTGATTTATCAAATTAATAAGAATGAACCTACGGAAGCTTTTGCAAAAGCATATTTAGAAAGTGCAACAGCATTTTATAAAACAGTAGATGTTTATAGAAAGGCAGCCGTAGAAAGTTAAAAAAAGGAGAGTCCAATGAAAAATCAACCGAAATTAACCGTAGTAGGTGCAGGACCAGGAGATGCTGATTTAATCACCTTAAAAGCCATCAAAGCATTAGAACAAGCTGATGTGGTATTGTACGATGCATTGGTGAATAATGAACTGTTAGGATATGTGAATCCGAATGCAGAATTAATTTTTGTAGGAAAACGCAGAGGATGCTATCGATATCAACAAGAACAAATCAATGACTTGATTGTTACTAGAGGATTTTCTCACGGACATGTAGTACGTTTAAAAGGAGGTGATCCTTTTATTTTTGGTAGAGGGGCAGAAGAAATGGAATATGCAGCTAAACACGGATTGGAGGTTGCTGTAGTGCCAGGGGTTTCTTCATCGTTAGCAGTACCAGCGTATCAGAATATCCCGTTGACAAAAAGAGGAAGTTCAGAAAGTTTTTGGGTAATTACAGGAACTACAAAACAGCATCAATTATCAAATGATGTTGCTTTGGCAGCAAAATCCAATGCAACGGTTGTTATTTTAATGGGAATGGGCAAACTCTCTGAAATCATTCAGCTTTTTAAGCAAGAAGGAAAGAACGAATTACCAGTAGCCATTATTCAAAACGGAACAACTCCCGAAGAAAAAATAGGAATCGGTACTGTAGATACGATAGAAGAAGTCGTAGCTAAAAATAACTTGAGTAATCCTGCTATTATTCTGTTAGGAGATGTGGTAAATCACAGACAGCAATTACTACAAGTGCAACAAGAAGTAGCTTTAAAAGAAGTGGTATAATGGAAGAAAGAAATAGTTTATATCCAATCTTTTTAAAGACTAAAGAATTGGAAGTGCTAATTATAGGTGGAGGGTTCGTAGCAGAGGAAAAACTACGATTTTTATTAAAATCGAGTCCAGATGCTAAGGTAACTATGGTAGCTTCTTTTTTTAGAGAAGAAACTGTTGAAGTAGCTCAAAAAGGTGAGGTGAATATGATAATAGATAGCTATAACGACACGTATTTACAAGGAAAACATTTGGTGATTGCAACCACTGATGTTCCTGAAGTAAATATACAAGTGTATAAAGATTGTAGGAGTCAAAATAAATTGGTGAATGTAGCAGACAATCCACCGTATTGTGATTTTTATATGGGCGGAATTGTAACCAAAGGAAATGTAAAAGTAGCTATTTCAACCAATGGAAAATCGCCAACAACTGCTAAAAGATTGCGTCAGTTTTTTGAAGAAGTAATTCCAGAAGACATCAATCAATTAGTACAAAACTTAAATAGTTATAGAAAAACCATCAAAGGAAACTTTAAACAAAAAGTAGAAACATTAAATAAGCTAACTGAGAGTTTAGTAAAGTAATCTTTCGCCTAAGTTTATCTTGAGGGAAGTCGAAAGGCTCAAGACAGGCTAAAATGAAGAAATCTATAAATTTATAAAATAGAGAGAGGTCACTGAGCGTAGTCGAAGTGACAAAATAAAGAGGACATGATACAAACAGATATATTAATTATTGGAGCGGGTCCAACAGGGCTATTCACCGTTTTTGAAGCAGGGTTATTAAAATTACGTTGTCATTTAATTGATGCCTTACCACAACCAGGTGGGCAGTGTTCAGAAATTTATCCTAAGAAACCTATTTACGATATTCCAGCATATCCAGAGATCTTAGCAGGAGATTTAACTAAGAACTTGATGGAACAAATCAAGCAATTTGAACCAGGGTTTACCTTAGGTGAGCGTGCTGATACTATTGAAAAGCAAGATGACGGAACGTTTATCGTAACTACCAATAAAGGAACAAAACACCAAGCACCTGTGGTAGCTATTGCAGGGGGACTGGGAAGTTTTGAACCTCGTAAGCCACCGATTCCTAACATTGCTGATTTTGAAGATAAGGGAGTAGAGTATATGATTAAAGAACCAGAATTGTACCGTGATAAAGATGTAGTAATTGCTGGAGGAGGAGATTCTGCTTTAGATTGGTCTATTTTTTTAACAGATGTAGCAAAATCGGTAACCTTAATTCACAGAAGAAATGAGTTTAGAGGAGCGTTAGACTCTGTAGAAAAAGTTCAAGAATTAAAGAACTTAGGTAAGATAAACTTAATTACACCTGCTGAGGTAAAAGCAGTATTAGGAGAAAATCATGTAACAGGTGTTGTAGTAGAAGAAAAAGGGAAAGAACCTTACATGATAGATACGGATCATTTTATTCCATTATTTGGATTAGCACCTAAATTAGGTCCTATTGCCAACTGGGGATTAGAAATTGAGAAGAACGCTATTAAAGTAAACAATGCGCTAGATTACCAAACCAATATAGAAGGTATCTATGCCATTGGAGATGTGAATACCTATCCAGGAAAGCTAAAATTGATTTTGTGTGGATTCCACGAAGCAACACTCATGTGTCAAAGTGCTTATAAACGTATATATCCAGATAAAAAATATGTGATGAAATATACCACTGTTGGTGGTGTAGACGGTTTTGATGGAACAAGAAAAGAAGCACCAAAAGCGGTAGTAAAAGCAATTGAATAATTGGGGATTAGGATGAAAGTAGTTAGGAGTTTAGCGAATAAGTTTGTTGTAATTACAAATTTTTAGTAAGCCCCTTCACCAGCAAAACTAAAATAGCCTACCTAACTACTGATTCCTATAATAAATTGTTACTGATGGATAATCAAGATATTAATATAAAAATAACAGATCGAGAAGGTGTAATGCACGAGGTAGTTGCTCCGACAGATATGGCAATGAATTTAATGGAGGTAGTTCGTTCTTATGAGCTTGCTCCAGAAGGAACTATTGGAATCTGTGGAGGAATGGCGATGTGTGCCTCTTGTCAATGTTATGTAAAATCAAATCATGAATTGCCAGAAATGAATGATGATGAAGATGCAATGTTAGCAGAAGCATTTCATGTAGAAGAAAATAGCCGATTAGGATGCCAGATTCAAATAACACTTGAATTAGAAGGATTAGAGGTTGAGTTAGCTCCTGAAAGTTAGTTATTTTTGTAAAAAAAGAATAAATGCAATTTAAACAATACGATTTATCATTAAAAGATGATGTAGCAAATTTTACAAAACAATTATTTTACGCATTGTTTAATGATGTATGTCAAGAAAAAGCAAATCATTTAAAAGAAAAGTTTAAAAAAATTTTAAACGGGTTGGCTATCAAAAATGCTTCGGTAACATGGGCTGCATACCAACAAACATTTTGTGGAATACGAGAAAAGTTAGATTTAGATGCCAAGGCATTTGAAAAGACTGACCCAGCCTGTAAAAGCTTAGGTGAAGTGTATCTAGCCTATCCAGGGTTTCATGCGATTGCTGTATATCGTTTGAGTCATGAATTGTACAAAATGAAAATACCGATTTTACCAAGAATGATGAGTGAATATGCGCATGGATTAACAGGAACAGATATCCATCCAGGAGCAACGATTGGCGATTCGTTTTTTATAGATCATGCAACAGGAATTGTAATTGGAGAAACTACCATTATTAAAGAAAACGTAAAAATATATCAAGGAGTTACCCTAGGAGGAATTCAAGTTAAAAAAGAATTAGCTTCTACAAAAAGGCACCCAACCATTGAAAGTAATGTAACCATTTATGCCAATGCAACTATCTTAGGAGGAGATGTAGTAATAGGTAGTGATAGTATTATTGGCGCTAATGTTTGCGTAACCAACTCTGTACCCGAAGGTTCTATTGTAACCTATGAGTCAGAAAATAAAATAACCACTAGAAAATCCTATGTTAAATGATGTAGGTACCAAATTAACCATGAAAACTAAAACAATTATAGATAGTATAGGAAATACGCCACTCATAGAAGTTTCAAACATTCTTCAAAAAGAAGGCGTAAAACTATTATTAAAACTAGAAGGAAATAACCCTGGCGGAAGCGTAAAAGATAGAGCAGCTTTTAATATGATTGCTGAAGCTATTAAAAGGAAAAATATCCGTCCAGCAGATTATTTAGTAGAAGCAACTAGTGGAAATACAGGAATAGCGTTAGCGCTCATGGCAAAAGTGTTAGGAGTAAACATGGTATTGGTGATGCCTGAGAACTCTACAGAAGAACGAGTGAAGACTATGCGTGCATACGGAGCTGAGGTTATTTTAACGGATGCAGAAAGAGGTATTGAAGGTTCTAGAGATGTCGCCTTAGAGTTACGCTATAAAAAAGGCTATTTTATGCTGAATCAGTTTGAAAATACCGATAACTGGAAAGCACACTATAAAACTACAGGTCCAGAAATTTGGAACGACACCGAAGGAGAAGTAACTCATTTTGTTTCAGCGATGGGAACTACAGGAACCATTATGGGAGTTTCTACCTATTTAAAAGAACAAAATCCAGAGGTACAAATTGTAGGAGCACAACCTAAAGACGGAGCTAGAATACCAGGAATTCGTAAGTGGTCGCCAGAATACCAACCAAAATTCTTTAATAAAAGTAAGGTAGATCAAGTGGTAGAGTTAGATGAAAATGATGCTAAAAACATGACTAGAAAGTTAGCACAAGAAGAAGGTGTTTTTGCAGGAATGAGTAGTGGAGGAGCAGTACATGCAGCTTTAGAAATAGCTAAAACGATTGATAAGGGTGTGATCGTTGCAGTTATTTGCGACAGAGGAGACCGCTATTTATCTTCTGATTTGTTTCAATAGACTGTCTTTACTTATTTTATAATACAAAAATTCCCGTCTAAGCGGGGATTTTTAAATTTAAGCAGCTGTTAATTTAATATATAAACTCTTGTTTTTTACTTTCTAAATTACTTTTAATTCATTGTTAGCAACAGGTATTTTTATTCGCACATTTATATTGTCTAACTAATTTAAATAAGGAATAAAACTGTTGAGGGTACTTTATTGTATTGATATAAGCATAATTTTAGCAATTTTTTATTCTTTTTAAGTAAGCGCTGTACAATACAAAATAAAAAACCGTACAAAAAATGTATGCTTTTACTACACAATAATATCCCCAATTCTATTACATATAATAGGTGAACGACGTATAATAATTAATTAGTATTAAGCTTCATACAGTAGTGTATGAAATCATCCGATACTACTGTATGATGTTATGATACAGTGGCATATATTTATAGTACCACTAAAAAAAATTAACACCTCAAAGCTTGCCTTAGTAATTAAGAGCTTTTACTTATAAATACCTTGTGAGCTTATTAGTAGGTTTAATTGTTTTCTACAATTTGGTCTCCTCGATAAGTATGATTTTTATCCTTATACAGTAAAGAATGTTTTTTATTTACTGGTCCAAAAGTAGCCACATCAGCGTCTTTTAATAGTTTTCCATAGACAAATACATGGTTTTTATCTTTTGAATAAAAAGAGGTTTTAAATATACTGAACGTATTTGGGTCAGCTTTTTCAATTATATCTCCGTGATAGAACACGTAGTTTTTATCTTTAGAATACGGGAATTGAATTATTTCAAAAGAAGAAGCATCAGCATTCTCAATTTTTACTCCATCATAAACGACCTTATTGTCAAATAATAGAAACTTATCTTTTAAAACAGTTAAATTGTTGATGTTTTGGTAAGGTATCGATATTAGAGAGTCTACCATTTTACCATTTTGATACTCCTGAAAATCATAAATATTGTTTTTATCAGCAATATATCTATTGTTGATTTTTTTAGTTGTAGCTGGATCTATTGTAGAAGCTAGTAATTTATAGCTTTTTAATGAGTATACATTATTTTTATCTTTAACAAAGTTGCTATTTATAATTGTAAATGAATTATAATCTACATTTACAGGCTTATAGTTGTAAAAATAAAATTTATCGTCTTTAGACCAATCATTATCAATTTTTTGAAATGTGTTTGGATTAGCTTTAGCTATTTTCCACAAGTGCTTTTTTCCTTGACTTTCCTCTTGAATATCTTGGGGTAAATAGTTTACAGCTAAATATACATGGTCTTTATCGAAACAGATGTAATTGTCTTTGTGGACATAAAAGGTAGAAACATCTACTTCATTATCTATAATATGAGTTTTAAAATATAGGTGATTTTTGTCTTTTCCAAAATCTCTTCCTAAGACCTTGAAGCTCTCAACATCTGCATTTATTTTAGTGTTACCCAATTCAAACCAATTTCCCATAGGAGAATAACAGATGTTATTTTTTGATTTTGAATAGTAAAAGGAATCTGAAATAGATTTATCTACAGGACCTGCAAAAGGACTACAAGCTTGAGAGATAATTGCCATTATAAATAAGAATGCCTTTAGAAGAGGAGAATGTTTAGCTCGTGTAATTTTTTTAATTATAAAATTCAAAATAAGTATAATTATGATTGTTGATATATAAGGGTAGTTTGTAATTAAGTTCATGAAATAACTATATAATTAGTGTTTGTAACTTAAATAACTTTTATTTTTCGTAATAGTTGTATCCAATAAGTTTAATAAGTTTTTGTATTCTTTTTTTATCTGTAATTTTATGTAAAATAAAAACATATTCGTCTGATTGAGTATCTATAAACCCTAATTGAAGATTATTTTGTCTTAAAGGTTTATCGAAATCCTCAAAAACGTTATCAAAAGAAACAGATGCATTTTTTTTGTAATTATTAGGACTGGGTAAGTCAATAGATAAGTTAAAATTATCTTTTAATGTTGATTTTAAAAACCATTCTAAATCTTTAATATCAGCTTTCCAGTCTAATCTTATAATAAACGAAATATCATCTTCTTCTAAAAGGTCTATTAAATAGTTAAGTGTTGTAAAATATTCACTGTCATTATCATAGTTTTTAAGGTTTCCTATATGATTTAAAACGCATTCTTTTTTGTTTAAAACACATGTTTCAGTCAGTTCTTTGTATGCTTCTCGCTGAATACTATTTATAGATGGACGCTCTTTTTTTGTGTTTACTTTTTTGTTTGAGTTTTTTTCTCTTTTTAAATTTTCTTCTACGAGTTTAATGAGTTCTGAGAAAGTAGCTTCTATTTTAGTTATAAATCTTAAATCAGACACAGGTTTATGCATATCTGGAATATGAAACCATTTTATATCTTCACCACCATTGCATTTTCTTATTTCAATTTGGTTTTCAATTCTAACAATAAAATAAAACTCTGTAGGGAAGTTATAATCTTCATAGTCATAAAATATAATTGAATTTGGAATATAAACTTTACGTTTACTTGAATCATATTCAATATCGTCTGTATATAAAAGTAACGTTTTAAAAATCTCTTTCTTTGAATTAGTAAACTCAATTTTTTTTGGAAAGTTTTTTTCAATAATTGTATTTTCAAATATGTATTTGAAAGAATTAATATTAAGAGTAGCTGATTTAAACGGTTTTCCGTATAGTTTTTTCTTATCGTAATATATTCTTGCCATATTTTTTATTTTGTAAAACAAAAAAGGGTTGTTTAGTTTTCTAAACTAATTGTTTGTTCTATTGCGTACGTATATGAAATTTTACTATTTGTTATTAATTTGGGGTTTATCAATCCACCTTCTTCACTACTAATTCTAATTTTTAAATAATCTGCAATTGTTAAAGAATCTTCATAAAACAATTTTGGTACTTTATAGTTTCCTTTTTTAGTATTTATAGTATGATGAATTGTTGATTTTGCATATCTTCCACCTGAATGCATGTTTGTTTTATCTTTTTGATGTACTAGTTTCCATAACTCTACGTTTGCTAATGTATTATTAGTTTTCCAGTTTAGTACGAAGTCTTCATCTAGAGATATATTTTTAGGGAAATTGAATTTTGATGTTATTTTACTTGGCTTTATATAAGCTATTGGATATTTAGCACTGTCAGGTAAAATTATTTCAAAGTAATAAGATTCTCTTCGTACCAAATCATCTGTTAGATAAACAGGATATTTATCATAATAATTTCCAGTTCTAATAAACAATTTTAAAGGTTGTCCGTTTAATAGAACCTTTATGTTTTCATTAATAATTCTCTTCTCACCGTTAGATATATAAACATTAATTTTATTCAATGATGTTTTTTTAATACCATCCTCAATCAATATTTTAACTTGTATATTTGAAATGTTATTAGCTTCTATTTCTGAAAGTGTAGTTGTATTACAGCCTTGAAAAAGTAATAAAAGAAATATTATGTTGTAGTATCTCATTATAATTAAAAAAAGCTTGTTTTTAAAATAAGAAAAAGAAGTTAATAATAACAATTTTATCCTCTTTTATTATTAGCTAAGGTAAAATAAAAAAGGGTGCTAAATACATATATTAAATATATGCTTAAGAGTTTTATTTATTAATCAAATTAAAGATAGGAGAGGCTTACTAAAAACTTGTAAAAAGGTGGTATAGGTAACAATCATTTCTAATTTTAATATTTTTCAATGAGTTTTTTCACTCTTACATTAAAGTTTTCTTTATTAATTCCAATCAGCTGATTAATAGTTTTTAAGTAGTTTTCCAACTTGTTTTTCCGCCCTGCATTAATTAATTTTAAAATAGCTTTATTTCCTTTTTTTATTTCAATTTCTTTAGCTATAATTCCAGAAATTGTTGAGCGTACAGAACTTTCAGGAGCTATATTTGTAAAAATCTTTTTATTGCTTTTAAAAAGCTTATAAAGGCTTATGCTTGGGTTTTTAGAAAGATATTTTTTTAATTCAACTACCAATCGTTTATGCGTAATCATTTCTCCTTTTTTGTCAGTGTAATATGCATTGCCCCATAAATATGCAATACCTTCTTCGGTTATCCAATTTCGATTGCTACGCTTGTTTATTTTACCTGAATAATAATGGAATATATCGTGT
Organism: Tenacibaculum sp. SSH1-16; assembly: GCF_040104435.1. Classification (NCBI taxonomy): domain Bacteria; kingdom Pseudomonadati; phylum Bacteroidota; class Flavobacteriia; order Flavobacteriales; family Flavobacteriaceae; genus Tenacibaculum; species Tenacibaculum sp. SSH1-16. The sequence goes on along the minus strand of NZ_JBECOV010000003.1, from coordinate 377,928 downwards.
GAAAAGTCTTCATTATTCATTATTGCAAAAATTGTTTTTGAATCTACGCCATAACCGTCTCTGTATTTTCCGTTAGAGAAAAGGGAATAACCATAACCTAAGAGCTTTGAAATTTCTTGAAAATTTTCAGTCATATAAAAATCAAACTTCTCTGGTAGTACCCCTAATTTATTTGCAATTTCAGAGTTTTTTTTATTAAATATCTTAGCTCTATCTGTATTAATAAAATTTCTGAAATGATAAGTAATATTACCAAAAGTTTGTGTTTTCCAGTATCGAGTTAAATAATCAAGTGGAATTGAAAAAGTAAATTTATCATTATCTTTTGTTGCAATTAAATTAACAATATATAAGAGAATTGTTTCAGAATTAGGCTTCTGATAGTTATATGAAATTGAGATGAAATATTTATTTTTATCGGATAAGGGATAAATATTTATTAGTTTTTTGTCTTTATACTTCAAAGCCAAACTATCTTTTCGTATTTCATAATCTACTAGTTTTTGGAGTTGTGAAGAGGTTAGTTTTTTTCTTTTGGGTGTTAATAAATTTTCGTTTACTTTACCTTTTGTTAACTCAAAAAAAAAGGATTCTAAACTTTTATTAAAACTTTGCTTTGTAATGGAGTCCATAGGATTAAATAAAAACTTAGGAATTATTACAGTTTCTTGTGCAAAAACCAAAGTATAACAGAAAAAGAAAATTAAGTTTAGAATTTTTTTCAGCATTTTGTCTAATTTATTTGAAGTATAAAAACATTTATAGGTAGATTTTTAGCAATTTTATTTTATCTAGCTAATATAAACAAAATAAAAAACCGTGGAACGTGCACGGTTATAATATTTTATGAAATATAAAAAAGATAAATGAATATACCCTCCTCTTAGTTTTAATAAAAGCTAAATAAAAGAGCAGATTTAAGAAAATGTTTTGCAGATTGTGCTTTATGCTGTTTATATTCTATAAAAAGACTTTCTATAGGTTTTCTGACTTTATATGTATTTTGAGAATAATCCTCGTCAGAACGATAACCAACAGGAGCAACTACAGCAGCATTTAAACCTAACTTATCCAAGTCTAATATTTTGTTATAAGCTTCGGCGTCAAAACCCTCCATAGGACAAGCATCTATTTTAAGTTCAGAGCAAGCATTTAGCAAATTCCCCAAAGCAATGTAAACTTGGTTAGAAGTCCACCTGCTTTTTTCAACCAAAGTTCTGCTCGTAACGTCAGACTTAATAAAATCAGCATACTCTTTAAAATTAGAAATGTCTACTTGTTCTATTTCAGATTTTAAAGAAAAATAAGCATCTATATGGTCATTGGTAACCTTTGTATAATTGCAAAAAACAAATAAATGCGAAGCATCAGTAATTTGACTTTGTCCGTAAGAAACAGCTTTTAACTGTTCTTTTATTGCACTGTCTTCTATAATCAAAATGGTATACAATTGCAGACCGTAAGAAGAAGGAGCTAATTGAATCGCTCTCTTTAAAAGTTCTATATGCTGTGCTGAAACTTTTTTAGAAGCATCAAATTTTTTAGTGGCGTATCGCCATTCTAGGTTGTCTATTAAAGTCATACTATAATTGTTTAAGAATATGACAAAAATAGAAGAGGAGTAGCTACAACACCTTTACATATGTTGATTAAACAATTTTTAACGTATTTTTTCCTTCCCAAGGGAGTTGGATTGAAAATACAAGTAAACGGAACCGTCAGCGCGTCACGTTGAACCTTCCAAAGAACAAATAAACTAAGTTTTGAATGTAAACAAACAATTTTCTATTAAAAAGGTGAAAAAAAATTAATTTTTTAGTAAGAGACTTTTTATTAGGTATTTAGTAGCTTTAATGTAAGTTGCTAAAAATGATTACATGAAAACTCTCTATACCTTAATTGGAGTAGCATATCTTCTGTTCGTAGTGGTGACGTCGTACATGATTTTAGTCGAGCCACTCATAAAGGCATGTAAAAAAGTGAGAAATAAAAATAATATGTTATTACAAGTGTTTTTTCTTTGATAGGAATTACATTAAAAGGGTAACCATAGCAACAAATAAGACAAAAGAGCTATTATTTAAGTATTTAGCATAAGGTTTTAAACGAGCAGAGAATGTGTTTGTATTCTAACATCACTTTTCATAGTTGTTAAAAGAATGGTAAATGATTTAACAATGAATACAAAAGTCTTAGTTAGATGAATCTTTGGCATACATATTGAAAAACTCTAAGAAAATTATTTTATTAAGAGAACAATTTCAGGGCAAATTAGGTTTTGTTGTGTATAGTTATTTTTCAGTTCCTTCTAATTTCTTTTGTAATTCAGAATTTATTTTCTCGTCAACTATTGCTACAAGTTTTTCTTTCTCAAAATTGTACTTTTTCAGAATTATTGGTTCATTGTAGCTTTCAAAAGCTCCATTTTTGTTTTTATCTATTCCAAATTCAATAATTAAGTTTTTACTCTTATTTATGAATTTATAGTTATAAACATCCATTCCTTCAATTCCAATTTTTCGAATCTTATTTTCTTTAATTGAATAAATATAAAGAGAGGTTAAGTCTCTCAAATTTATCACACCATCTTTGAAAGTGTCCTTATCAGAAGCTTTAAGTAGAATAAGTATTTCTTTGTTAAAATATTCAGATTTGATCTCGTTAAAATTAATTCGTTTTTTAAATAATTTCTTATTTATTGAATTAGGCTCGTCAAAAACGATTATGTTATTGTATTCTCCATAATATTCTCTAGAATATCTTTCATCTCTCTTTTCTTTTACACTAAAATCGGAACCTGAATCTGAATAAGCATTTAAAAGTCCATTTAATCCAATATCTTCTTTTTCGTTTAAAGTTTTGTGAGAAACTGGAATTATATATTGTGAATTTAAAGTGTCAATTAAAATTGGAGTTTCGTATGAGATAACTTGTTCTCTTTTATTTTCTTTTTGAAGTTTTTCAATTTTTTCCTTTGATAAAACTCCAGTTTCAGGTTCTTCATAATTATATCTCCTATGTTCCTGAATGACTATAGATATAAATGAAACTAATGCAATAATTAAAAATATTCCCGCAATTGTTCCTAAAATGGCTAGTAACTTTTGATTATAATTCTTTATTTTTTCAATTTTCATAGAGTTGATTTATAATTTTACACACAACTTGTTAAGAGAACAAAAACTACTTTTATCAGGAGTATTGAAGGTGATAAACGGAAGTTTCAGCAATTTTATTCTTCTTGTTTCAAGTATCCAAGATAAAACAAAATTATGTTGCACCCTAGTAGTGAAAGCAGTCTTTTTCATTTAGTTATTTAATTATGAAAATAAAAATTGGGTAAATAAAAAATAATACTATAACTTTGCCCCGTTCATTAACGTATTGATGTTATCAAGAAAGGTGGAGGGAATAGACCCTTTGAAACCTTAGCAACCCTTTGTGCAAACAAAGAAGGTGCTACATTCTACTGCTTCGGCAGAGAGATAACGAAAAGAATTTTACTTCCTCTTTTCCTGATAACATTACACTAAATATCAGGAATGTCAAACATTTATCAAGAAATACAAAAACGAATCCTTGTGCTCGATGGTGCTATGGGAACCATGCTTCAGGAATATAAGTTTACTGAAGAAGATTTTCGTGGAGAACGTTTTAAAGACTACCCAACACCGTTGCAAGGAAACAATGATTTGTTGTCCATTACGCAACCCGAAGCTGTAAAAGAAGTACATAGAAAATACTTTGCGGCAGGAGCAGACATTGTAGAAACCAACACCTTTTCAGGAACTACCATTGCCATGGCAGATTACCAAATGGAAGAGTTGGTGTACGAGTTAAATTACGAGTCTGCTAGAATAGCTAAAGAGATGGCCGATGAATTCACAGAGAAAGAACCACACAAACCTCGTTTTGTAGCAGGTTCTATCGGGCCTACCAACCGTACCGCAAGCATGTCACCTGATGTAAACGATCCGGGATACAGAGCCGTAACTTTCGACGAGTTACGCATTGCGTATAAACAACAAGTAGAAGCTTTAATTGATGGAGGATCAGATATTTTGTTAGTAGAAACTGTGTTTGATACCTTAAATGCTAAAGCCGCTTTATTTGCTATTGAAGAGGTAAAAGCGGAACGAAATATAGAAATTCCTATCATGGTTTCTGGAACCATTACCGATGCTTCAGGTAGAACATTATCGGGACAAACAGCCGAAGCTTTTCTGATTTCTATCTCTCATATTCCGTTGCTATCTATAGGATTCAACTGTGCTTTAGGGGCTAATTTATTACAACCACACTTAGAAGCGATTGCTTCTAAAACAGAGTTTGCCATTTCTGCACATCCAAATGCCGGATTACCGAATGCTTTTGGAGAGTATGACGAAACTCCAGAAGAAACAGCGGAGCAAATAGAAGAATATTTAAAGAAAAACTTAATCAACATTATAGGAGGGTGCTGTGGTACCACGCCAAAACATATTTCAGCTATCGCAGCAATAGCAGCGAAATACAAACCACGAAAAGCTGAATTTGTTGCAGCAGGACAAAATAGTTAGTAGATGAGTGAGGAAAGACGATACATGAAATTATCGGGGTTAGAACCGTTAATTATAACACCCGAAAGTAATTTTATCAATGTAGGTGAACGTACAAATGTAGCAGGGTCGCGTAAATTTCTTCGATTGATAAAAGAAGAAAAGTTTGATGAAGCGTTGGCAATTGCTCGTCATCAGGTAGATGGAGGAGCACAAATCATCGACATTAATATGGATGATGGTTTGATAGAAGGAAAAGAAGCAATGGTACGCTTTTTAAACTTAATAGCTTCTGAACCTGATATTGCCAGAGTTCCTATTATGATTGATAGTTCTAAATGGGAAATCATCGAAGCTGGATTACAGGTAGTACAAGGTAAATCGGTTGTAAACTCTATTTCTTTAAAAGAAGGTGAAGAAAAGTTTATTTGGGAAGCAACTCAGATAAAACGATACGGAGCTGCTGTAATTATCATGGCTTTTGATGAAGTAGGACAAGCAGACACCTACGAACGAAGAATTGAAATCGCGGAACGTTCGTATAATATATTAACCGAGATTGTCGGTTTTCCGCCAGAAGATATCATTTTCGATTTAAATATTTTTCCAGTGGCAACTGGAATGGAAGAACATCGAAAAAATGCGTTGGATTTTATTGAAGCTACCCGATGGGTACGTGAAAATTTACCGCATGTAAGTGTGAGTGGTGGAGTAAGTAACGTATCATTTTCTTTCAGAGGAAACAATGTGGTACGTGAAGCTATGCATTCGGTATTCTTATACTATGCTATCAAAGCAGGGATGAATATGGGAATTGTGAATCCGACCATGTTAGAAGTCTACGATGATATTCCGAAGGATTTATTAGAACATATTGAAGATGTTGTTTTAGATAGAAGAGACGATGCTACAGAACGTTTATTAGAATTTGCTGAAACGGTAAAAGGAACTAAAAAAGAAAGCAGTGAGCAAGTTTTAGAATGGAGAAGTTTACCACTACAAGACCGTATTACACATTCTTTAGTAAAAGGAATAGATGCTTTTATAGAAGAAGATGCTGAAGAAGCTCGTTTGAGTGTCGCAAAACCACTACATGTAATTGAAGGACATTTAATGACAGGGATGAATGTAGTTGGAGATTTATTTGGTGCAGGAAAAATGTTTTTACCGCAAGTAGTAAAATCTGCCCGAGTAATGAAGAAAGCGGTAGCCTATTTGAATCCTTTTATTGAAGCAGAGAAAAGCGAGGAACAACAAGCTATCGGAAAGATATTGATGGCAACGGTAAAAGGAGATGTGCATGATATCGGTAAAAACATCGTATCGGTAGTGTTAGGTTGTAACAATTATGAAATTGTCGATTTGGGAGTCATGGTTCCGCCAGAGAAGATTATTGAAACTGCTAAAAAGGAGAACGTAGATGCGATTGGTTTAAGCGGATTGATAACGCCTTCGTTGGATGAAATGGTGTATTTAGCCAAAGAAATGGAACGCCAAAACTTGGAGATTCCTTTATTGATTGGTGGAGCAACAACCTCGAAAGCACATACCGCTGTAAAAATTGATACGCAGTATAAAAATGCAGTGGTGCATGTAAACGATGCATCAAGAGCAGTAACCGTAGTAGGAGATTTATTGAATAAAGAAACCTCAAACGAGTATGTTGCCAAGTTGAAGAAAGATTACGAAGAGTTTCGAGATAAATTCTTAAAACGAGGAAAACAGAAGCACTACATACCAATTGAAGAAGCTAGAGAGCGAAAATTCAGAATAGATTGGGAGACTACTAACATTACTAAACCAAAAGAATTAGGAGTACAAAAGCTAGAGCAAGTAAGTTTAAAAGATTTGGTACCATATTTTGATTGGAGTCCGTTTTTCCGCTCATGGGATTTACATGGAAAGTTTCCTGATATTTTAGAAGATGAAGTAGTAGGAGTAGAGGCAACCAATTTGTTTGCAGATGCTCAAAAGATGTTGCAACAAATCATAGAAAAACAAGCATTAAAGCCCAAAGCTATTTTTGGTTTGTTTGAGGCAAACTCTATTAACGACGACGATATTTCAGTTCAAAAGAAAGGAAAGGAAGTCGCAGTATTTAGAACCTTACGTCAGCAATTAAAAAAACGTGAAGGAAAACCAAGTTTTGCTTTAGCAGATTTTATTGCGCCCAAAGAAACAGATAAAACGGATTATATAGGAGCTTTCTGTACCGCCATTTTTGGCGCTGATGAATTGGCATTACAATACAAAGAAAATCACGACGATTACAATGCAATTATGGCACAAGCCATTGCCGATCGTTTTGCTGAAGCTTTTACTGAATACTTACACCACAGAGTAAGAACGAAACATTGGGGTTATGCTTCTGAAGAAAACTTAACGAATGATGAGTTGATAAAGGAAGCATACAAAGGTATTCGTCCAGCACCTGGGTATCCTGCATGTCCTGATCATCTAGAAAAAGAGACAATTTGGGAGCTTTTACAGGTAGAAGAGAACATAGGAGTAAGTTTAACAGAAAGCCTAGCTATGTGGCCTGCAGCTGCAGTTTCAGGCTATTATTTTGCCAATAGTGAAGCTAAGTATTTCGGTTTAGGTAAAATAACAGACGATCAAGTAAGAGATTTTGCAGAGCGAAAAAGTATACCCTTAGAAAAAGCCAGAAAATGGTTACACCCAAACATATCAGACAATTAATAATAACTTTAAAATAAACAAACAAAAGAGCGTATTTAATTAACAATAAGTTTTAAGTTAGGTAAACTAAAAACTACAAAACAGTAGTAATATTGCCATATAAAAAATCAATAAAATTAGACAAATGAAAAAGTATAATTTAGAGATTCGGTTTGCAATACAGCTACTGGTAATGGCAGCAATATCGTTAATTGCAGCTTCATTGGTATAGTTAAATACGCCTTTATAAGATAGACTTATGAAGGTAATAGAACATTTAGAAAAAGCTAACGGAACATCGTTGTTTTCGTTTGAAATACTTCCGCCGTTAAAGGGAGATACAATAGAATCAATATTCAAAAATATTAATCCGTTAATGGAGTTCAATCCGCCGTTTATAGACGTAACTTACCATCGAGAAGAATACGTGTATAAAGAGTTAGGAGATGGACTATTAAAAAAGCAAGTAGTAAAAAAACGTCCAGGTACAGTAGGTATTTGTGCGGCTATTCAAAATAAATATCAAGTAGATGCTATTCCGCATATTTTATGTGGAGGATTTACCAAAGAAGACACTGAAAACTTCTTAATTGATCTCGATTTTTTAGGAATTGATAACGTAGTTGCATTACGTGGTGATGCAGTAAAAAGCGAAACTTATTTTAAACCTGAAAAAGACGGACATGCATACGCAAGTGAGTTAGTTACACAAATAGAGAACTTAAATAAAGGAAGATACTTGGATGATGATTTGCAAAACTCATCAAAAACCGATTTCTGTATTGGAGTAGCTGGATATCCTGAAAAACATATGGAAGCACCAAGTTTAGATTCTGATATTCACTTTTTAAAGAAGAAAATTAAAAACGGAGCAAATTATGTGATAACACAAATGTTTTTTGATAATCAAAAGTATTTTGAGTTTGTAAAAAAATGTAGAGAAGAGGGAATTATGGTTCCTATTATTCCGGGATTAAAACCAATCTCAACCAAAAAGCAATTGAATTTAATTCCGCACCGTTTTAAAGTTGATTTACCAGATGCTTTGGTAAAAGAGGTTGTGAATTGTAAGAGTAATGCAGAAGTACGACAAGTAGGAGTAGAGTGGTGCATTGCTCAAAGTAAGGAATTACAACAAAAAGGAGTGCCTATTTTACATTATTATTCAATGGGAAAATCAACCAACATTCAAGAAATAGCAAAAGCTGTTTTTTAAAACAGAAAATAATCAATAAAAAAATGTTAGTCATATCATTGAACATCCTATACCCATTAAAAACCATAATAAAAAGAGTATATAACATAAAAAGTACGAGCTATATGCTCGTACTTTTTATGTTATAAAATTTTGTTTGAAACATCAAACACTACTGTTGCCTGTTACATAACAGTAGTGTTTGGTGTTAAACAACAGTACTGTTTTTACTTAAGCAACAGCAAGACTAAATGTAGAATCACCTACCATAATATCCTTTAAAAAGTGTTTAGAGTTTTCTGTAACCTGCGTTTTAACCCTAACACGATAATTACCAGTAGCAAGGGTAGGAGCTTGACCAATAATCTTCTTATTACCCTTTTTAAAATTTAAGAAAATCAATATAACCTCTAACAAAGTTCTAATTATGGAAGCTATTTTTATATAGCTCTAACATAATAGTAAACCCTACGGATTTCCGTAGGGTTTTGTGTTTTTATCAAGGTAGGTTTGTAATGATATTAACCAAAAAAATATAGAAAATGCCAAAATATTATGTAAATAATACAGCACAACCAAATGGAGATCATGAAGTACATAAAGAAGGATGTAATTGGTTGCCTTTTGTTCTTTCCAAAAAAGACTTAGGCTATCATTCTTCTTGCCATTCAGCAGTTTTAAAAGCAAAAGAATATTATGCAAAAGCTGATGGCTGTAAACATTGTAGTGAAGAGTGTCACAAAAGCTAATTTATAAATTATGGAATATAAAGTAATACCCTTTACACCGTCTATTGATAGAAATAAAGGAAACTCAGCAAAAGTAGCACAACAATTAGAAGCTATTATTAGTAATTACAACGATCAAGGTTGGCGATATGTTCGATTAGAAAGTGTAGAAACTCATGTTCTCCCTGATTCAGGTTGTTTTGGAATAGGTTCTCAACCAGGATATACAGCATACAGACAAATGATTGTTTTTAGTAAAGAATAATGAAACATTTGTTACTTCTTTCTGTAAAGGCATATTGGAAGTTTAAACCAAAGGATAAGCCAGCACGCTGTATATTTAGAAAATCCTGTTCACATTACGTATATGAAGAAACAAAAAGAAAAGGATTGTTAGCAGGAGTAAAAGCATTAAAATATCGGTTTAACAATTGTACTTATGGTTATGAACTGTATTTAAATCCGATTAGTGAAAAAAAACAGATGTTGTTAAAGAATGGAGAAGTGCTAGAAGAAGAGGAAATAGCAAAACGATTATTATATTGATTAAACCCTACGGATTTCCGTAGGGTTTTCTGTTTTATAGAAATTAGATTTGATATAATAAACTTAATCCCTTCAATATTATGAATCAGAAATATGAAAAAGTATTACTAATTACATCATTATTAATAGTAATAGTTGCTACGGTAGTTGTAACAAAGAAAAACAATTCTAAAGAAAATTTATATAACAAAGCTTTAGTAGGCTGTTATGTTCCACCTAAAGCTAGGTGTACTGGCTCTGTAAACTGTAGAGCATGTAAAAACTGTAAGTATTGCAAATACTGTAACAGCGGAGGCTCTTGCGGTGTTTGCGGAAAGAGAAATAGTACAAAAAGTTATACGAACCCTTATAAAGGCTATTCAAGTAAACCAAAAACTAAGCAAACTATTTTTGACGGACGTAAGACCAATAATACATTGTTAAAAGAAGAGCCATATTATCTAAAAACATTATTGGTAAACAAAAACCTTTTAAATTTAAGAAGTGGCCCAAGTACTTCTTATTATGTAATTCAACAATTAGACTTTGGAGAAAAACTAACCATATTAGCCACTCAAGCAAAATGGATTAAAGTGAAGGTAAAGCGAACAAAAGTAATAGGGTTTGTTCATGTGAGTGGTGTACTATTGGTGGAATAAAAGAAAGCTTAGATGTGGGTTTCCGTAGAGTTTTCTGTATTAGAAAGTATAGTTTTGATGTAATACTAATTAAAAAACATATAAAATGGGAAAACCAAAATTTGAAATCAAAAAGAGAAAGGATAATGAATTCATGTTTAACCTGAAAGCAGGAAATGGAGAAATTATTTTAACCAGTGAAGGCTACGCTAGTAAACAAGGATGTAAAAGCGGTATAAGTTCTGTAAAAACGAATGCACCTGATGATGATAACTATGAAAGAAAAGTAGCTTCAAATGAGCAATACTACTTTACACTAAAAGCGCAAAATGGAGAAGTTATAGGTAAAAGCGAAATGTATACCACAGCTTCAGCAAGAGATAAAGGTATTAAATCGGTACAAAATAATGCTCCATCTGCAGACACAGTTGATTTAACATAAAAAATTATTTATAGGAGATTAAAATTCTATATTGTAGTATTTAGAAGCCTTACGGAAATCCGTAAGGTTTTGTTTTTGAGTAGGTTTAGCTTTGGGGTATAACTAAACTAAAACATAATGATAAAAAGATTACAAATTGTAGGTCTCTTTTTTATTTCAGTACTATTAACAGAATGTTCTACTGATGCGGATGGAATAGAAGAGCAAGAAACAAAAACAGAATGGAAGTGTGGGGTTCATAATGGAAAGCAATTATGGACAGGACCCAAAGGAGGATGCTATTATAAGAATAGTAATGGAAATAAAACATATGTAGACAGATCAGAATGTAATTGTTAAATGAGCTATGAGTACGAGAGCATTAAAAGTATTCAATTACAACCTGTTTTTATCAAGGTTTATTTATGGCTTAATCATTATAAATATAATCTGTTTAGTACTAGAGTCTTTTAAAACTTTAAGAGTTAACTATACACAGTTTTTTCAGTTTATAGAAGGATTCTCTATTCTGGTTTTTTCAATAGAATTTATAACAAGAATTGTAATTGCAGAAAAGCAAGATAATAAAGGGTGGAGTTCTTACGTGTTTTCTGGTTATGGAGTTTTAGACTTACTGTCAATATTACCCTTTTACTTACCACTAATTTTTCCGTTTGATTTACGAGTATTAAGAGTATTGAGGCTGTTAAGGTTAGTGCGAATATTTAAACTAGGTAGGTATTCAAAATCCTTTAAAACGATTAATTTAATACTAAAAGAAACCAAGCCAGAACTCTTAATAACAGCCTTTATAGCATTAATATTAGTAATGCTCTCATCTACTTTAATCTTTTACGCAGAAAACGAAGCACAGCCCGATAAGTTTTCAAGTATTATAGAAGCCTTTTGGTGGTCGTTAGGAACGCTTACCACTGTAGGAGTAGCAGATATGTATCCTGTAACTCCCTTAGGAAAATTCTTTAGCGCTTTAATAGGAGTTATAGGAATTGGCTTTGTGGCATTGCCTACAGGAATTATAAGTTCAGCTTTAATAGATAAAGTAAAAGAAGAAAAGAGTAATTGTAGTAACTGCCCTAATTGTGGGGTAAGAATAGATAAGAACTAATGGGATTTCAATTTTACAGACGAATAAAATTAGGAAAAGGTTTTGGACTGAATATTAGTAAATCGGGCATTTCTCCAAGCTTACGAACTAAAATAGGAGCAGTAAGTTCCAAAGGATATTCTATAAGAACGGGTATAAAAGGGTTGCAGTATAGAAAAAGACACTCTAAAAAAGAAGGAATAGGCTGCCTAGGAATTGTCTTTGCTATAGTTAGTGTTTTTGTAGCACTGTTAATAAAAAGAAAGTAAATATACTCGTAGTTAAACTATGATCAAATGAAAGTAAGAATACAAAAAACAGTAAATATTATTTGTGTCATTGCATTGTTTTTAGCAGTAACAGCTCTACCAATAGAATATTACAATGTTTTAAGAATAGTGGTTTTTGCAGGGTGCTTATTGATAGTTTTTAATCAGGAAATAAAAGAAGTATTGGAGGTTATTATTTATACCAATAGCATTATTATTTAACTTCATATTTTCCATCTATTTATATGTAAAATCATATTGGGTTCTTTTAGATGTTCTCTACGGAATCTTATTTCTACTGCTCGTATTTTATGGGTATAGCTCAGGCATAAAAAAACAACGAACAATAAAAAACAAGTGTCTAAAAATAAAGACATGCATAATGTTTAAATATTAAAAAAAATGAATGAAATAACTACCGAACTTAAAAGTCACTTTTTAAGACTATATGAAATGGCTTTTGCTGACAATGATTTTGATGTGTTAGAAACACAAATGCTATACAAATTTGCAGAAGAGAGAAATATATCTAAACAAGAGTTAGATAATATTTTACTATCAAGCCAACAAGAAAGCTTAGTACCCGAAAGCTTGGAGCTTAAAGTTGAATACTTATATGATTTAGCAGTAATGATTTGGGCAGATGGAAAAGTGACAGAAGATGAAATGATAACTCTAAAAAAGTATTGTTTAAAGTTCGGGTTTTTAGAAGAAAACCTAGAAGAATTGACTAGTTTTTTGATAGAAAATGCAAAAAAGCATATACCTAAAACAACATTGTTAAAACAATTAACCTAATCAACTAACACATATGGAAGCTTTAAAAACAATATTTACTATTAGGGAGAAAGACCCTGTAGAAGAAATAGTAGTAAAGGAAGAAACAAAAGAGATAAAACTAACTTTTTTCGAAAGTGGTTACGGATCATCTAAACAAGCCTCAGGAAATCACAAAGTGTTCAGAGCTTGTCTGAATAATGTGTACATGGACTATAAAAGAAAATGTGCAGAAGATAGAGAGTTACAAGAAAAATTAAAAGAGCCTCATACGCAAGAAAAAGGAAGAGAAGGTATAGAACTTAAAAAAAGGCAAACAGCCAAAGCAATCTTAGAAGAAAGTATAAAAACTGATGAAGAAAAAATAGAAGAATGCAAACATCAAATAGTTGAAGTTAGAGAGAATCCAGAGAAGTATGTAGAAGAAGTAGATAAAAAACCAAAAGCCCAATTTTATTTGGGGCTAATAGTGCTTATTCCAATAACATTCTACCTATTAGTTTTTTACATATCAGCCTCATATTCAGCTTTTTTTAAAAACTTTGAAAATAGCGAGTTATCAGCAGCTATTTTTGACGGGAAATCATTTTCTAAAGCCTTAGAACATGGAGTTTTAGAAGCGGTTTTTGTAGCTACCATACCATTTGCTTTTATGGGTTTAGGGTATTTAATACATATGTTTCAAAAACATAAAAACTGGCTATCTTATGTAAAAATAGGAGCACTATTTATCATCACTTTTATCTTCGATGCTATACTAGCGTATCAGATAGAAATGAAGATTTATGATTATAATAAAACACCAGATTCACCAGAGTTCGATTTGTCAATAGCCTTTAGTAAAGTAGAGTTTTGGGGAATCATCTTTGCAGGCTTTGTAGTATATATAATTTGGGGGTTGGTGTTTGATTTTATTATGAAAGAATATGAAAACATTGATAAAATCAAAGCCTTTATAAGAAGTAAAAGAGAAACGATTGTTAACCTACAAAAATCAATAGCTGAAGCCATAGAAAAATTAAACGGTGTAAAAGAAGAAATATCAGGAATAGAAGCAAGAATAGCCAATTTACAGAGAACAATTGATGGCTTTGTATTCCCTAATAAACGTTACTTAACCTACCACGCAGAATATGTAAAAGGATGGTATTTAGCAATTACAGACAATTTTTTAGATTTAAAACGAAGAGATGAATTGCTTTCTAAATGTGATGAAGTAGAAAAAGAACATCTAACGAAATATGATTTAACAGATGAAAACACGGAAGGAATAATTTATAAATCTCAACTAAAATAACGAAAAATGAAAGCATATAAACTTATAATAGTAATTCTATGTATTATACTTACATACTCTTGTTCAAATAAAAAAGAAAAAGACCCAGTAGCAGAAGTATCAAAAGAAATAAGTAGTACAAGTAAAAAAAAGAGCAAAGAAAATTTAAATATTAGTATCGTATTAGATTTATCAGATAGAATAAATCCAAAGAAGTATCCAGAACCTTCAATGGAGTTTTATCAAAGAGATTTAGGTTATATTGAATCCGTAGCAAAGACTTTTGAAAATCATATTAGAGGGAAGAGAACAAATAAAATTAATGATAAAATACAACTGTTTGTTGAACCAGCACCATCAGATAGTGAATTAAATCAGAAAATAGCTACACTCAAAACAGAGTTTGATAAAACCAATGCAACCAAAGAAGAAATTCTAAAAACCGCAAAGAAGTATACAGAGATATGTAATAATATTTATGAAACGGCTATTACAGATGATAAATATGTTGGGTCAGACATAAGAGGTTTCTTTAAAAATAAGATCCAAGATTATTGTGTGGAAGAAGGATATAAGAATGTGGTAGTGGTTTTAACAGATGGGTATGTGTACCATAAAGATAACCTTACAAGAGAACAAAACAGAACATCGTACTTAGTACCAAAAACAATAAGAAGTTTTAAACTAAATAAAGGTAATTGGAAAGAGAAGTTTCAATCAAAAGATTATGGTTTTTTACCTTTACATAAAAATTTACAAAATGTAGAAGTATTAGTTTTGGGAGTAAACCCAGATAAAAAGAACCCTTACGAAGAAGATGTAATAAAAGAGTATTGGAAAAAATGGTTAACAGAAATGAAAGTAAAGAAGTTTCAAATAAAAAGAGCAGATTTACCCATCCATATAAATGATGTTGTTAGTGATTTTATTCTTACCAAGTAAACTATGTACCTAAAAACAATACTATTATTTTTATTAATAACATTAATAGGAGCAAAAGTACCGAAAGAATTTAGTGCAAGAGTAATTGGGGTAGTAGACGGAGATACCGTAAAGGTGTTATATCAAAACAAACCAATACATATAAGGCTAGAACATATTGATTGTCCAGAAAAAGGGCAGCCATACAGTACCAAAGCAAAACAATTCGTGTCCAACAAAATATTTGGAAAAACAGTTAAAGTAGTGAACAAAGGGAAGTGGCATTGGAATCGTTTAATCGCCGAAATATATTTTGACAACCATCAAAACATTAATAAGAGCCTAGTTAAAAAAGGGTTGGCAATGCACTTTAAAAAATATTCAAAAAGTAAAGAATATGACCTGTTAGAAAACAAAGCAAAACAACTTAAAATAGGTATGTGGTCATTACCCAATGTAACTACACCTTGGCAATATAGAAAACAACCAAACTAAATAACAAATGAAAAAAGTCATAATAATGCTACTATCAGTAGGTGTGTTAGTGGCATTTCAAAAAGTAGAAGACAAAAAAGTGTATATCTGTAGTAGTGTAGCAAGCACAAAGTATCACTTTAAAAAAAATTGTAGAGGATTATCTCAATGTAAAACAACGATAAAAGAAAGCACAGAGAAAAAAGTGAGGAGATATGGGAGAATGCTCTGTAAATGGGAGAAGAAAGCATTAAAAAAGAAATAAAAACAAACTCTGTTAATAACTATATTAACAGAGTTTTTTATTTTTTCTGGCGAAATACTATTTTAGCACAGACTTCAATTCACACAATTTTTTATGACGCAAGAAACACAATATACCGAAGACAATATACGCTCGCTCGATTGGAAGGAACATATTCGTATGCGACCAGGGATGTATATTGGTAAACTGGGAGACGGATCATCTCCAGACGACGGAATTTACATTTTGGTTAAAGAGGTTTTAGATAACTCTATTGACGAATTTGTCATGGGAGGAGGTAAAACCATAGAAGTTTCTGTACAAGGGAATAAAGTAATTGTGCGAGATTACGGACGTGGTATTCCGCTAGGAAAAGTAGTGGACGTGGTTTCGAAGATGAACACAGGAGGAAAGTACGACTCCAAAGCCTTTAAAAAATCAGTTGGATTAAATGGAGTTGGTACGAAAGCAGTAAATGCGTTATCAACCTATTTTAGGGTAGAGTCTAACCGTGACGGAAAATCAGCTTCAGCAGAGTTTGAGAAAGGAAACTTAACCAATCAAGAATTATTAGATGAAACATCACGTCGTAGAGGTACTAAAGTAACCTTTATAGCTGATGAAACCATCTTTAAAAATTACAAGTATCGTCCTGAATATATTTCTAAACTATTAAAAAACTATGTGTACCTAAACCCAGGGTTAACCATTGTTTTTAACGGAGAAAAGTTTTATTCAGAAAACGGGTTAAAAGATTTATTGGAAGACAACAACAATAAAGAAGATATGTTGTATCCTATAATTCATTTACGAGGCAGTGATATTGAAGTAGCAATTACACACAGTAGAACACAATATTCGGAAGAATACCATTCGTTTGTAAACGGACAAAATACTACACAAGGAGGAACGCACTTAAACGCATTTAGAGAAGCAGTAGTAAAAACAGTTCGAGAGTTTTTTGGAAAGAATTTTGATGCTTCTGATGTACGTAAATCAATTATCGGTGCTATTTCTATTAAGGTAATGGAACCAGTTTTTGAAAGTCAAACAAAAACAAAATTAGGTTCTACTGAAATGGGAGGAGACTTGCCAACCGTTAGAACGTATATTAATGATTTTATAAAAACACAGTTAGATAATTACTTACATAAGAATACGGAAGTAGCCGACAAACTTCAAAAGAAGATATTACAGGCAGAAAAAGAACGTAAAGAACTATCAGGAATACGAAAATTAGCTCGTGAACGCGCCAAAAAAGCAAGTTTACACAACAAGAAACTACGTGATTGCCGTATTCATTTTGGAGACACTAAAAAAGATGGATATTTAGATACTACCTTGTTTATTACGGAGGGAGATTCGGCAAGTGGTTCGATTACCAAATCGCGTAATGTAAACACACAAGCGGTATTCAGTTTAAAAGGAAAACCACTAAACTCGTATGGATTGTCTAAAAAGATAGTGTACGAGAATGAGGAATTTAACCTATTACAAGCAGCCTTAAATATAGAAGACGGACTGGAAGACTTACGTTATAACAATATTGTAATTGCTACCGATGCCGATGTTGATGGTATGCACATTCGCTTGTTATTAATAACCTTTTTCTTACAATTCTTTCCAGAAGTAATCAAAGAAGGACATTTGTATATTTTAGAAACACCGTTATTTAGAGTACGAAACAAAAAAGAAACCATTTATTGTTATTCAGAAGAAGAAAAGCAAGATGCGATAAACAAACTAAGAGGAAAACCAGAAATAACTCGATTTAAGGGGTTAGGGGAGATTTCTCCTAACGAATTTGTCCATTTTATAGGAGATGATATTCGTTTAGACCCAGTAATGTTAGACAAAGAAATGTCGATAGAACAAATGTTAGAATTCTATATGGGTAAAAATACTCCAGACAGACAAAAGTTTATTATTAACAACTTAAAGGTTGAGTTAGATTTAGTAGAAGAAAATTAATATGGAAGAATTAAAGAAAGTAATTATAATAGTATCATTGATAATGATTATTGCGTGTGCTTTAATGATTTATTTTGGTAGATCATCAAGTCAAAATTCATATATAGAAACATTATTAATGTTAATTATGACTTTAATATTGGGTTTATCTATTAAAACGACAAAGAATAAAAACATCAGATAAATAAATTAGCTTGTAGTAATTAAAGTACAAGAAAAATAATGGATAGAAATAGAAGAGCTAGAATATATTTATTAATAGCATTTTCAATTTTTGTTGTCAATACATTTAACGTTGACTTTAGCAATTTAAACTGGGAAGCAAATAAGTCGTCTTATGTTAATATGATAGCAGCAGCCTTAGTTTGTATCGCTATTTTTTTACTAATTAAGAAGAGATAAAATTACCCCTAAACATAAACGTTTAAACATTCATACATGAGTGAAGAAAACAATAAGTACGAACATGACGAAGAACTAAATAAACCTGTTGAAAGTACAGAAACCATTACCAAGGTAACAGGTATGTACAAAGAATGGTTTTTAGACTATGCTTCATATGTAATTTTAGAACGTGCAGTGCCATCAATGGAAGATGGGTTTAAACCCGTGCAACGTCGTATTATGCATTCAATGAAAGACTTAGATGATGGACGCTATAATAAAGTAGCAAACATTGTAGGTCACACAATGCAGTATCACCCTCACGGAGATGCATCAATTGCCGATGCCATGGTACAAATGGGGCAAAAGGAGTTGCTAATCGATATGCAAGGTAACTGGGGTAACATTTTAACAGGAGACCGTGCAGCGGCTTCTCGTTATATTGAAGCACGTTTGTCTAAATTTGCGTTAGATGTTGTTTTCAATGCCAAAACTACCGAATGGCAAGCCTCGTATGACGGACGTAAAAAAGAACCTGTAAACTTACCTGTAAAGTTCCCTTTGCTATTAGCTCAAGGAGCAGAAGGTATTGCTGTAGGATTATCAACTAAAATATTACCGCATAACTTTAACGAGTTAATAGATGCTTCTGTAAAATATTTAAAAGGTAGAAGTTTTACGATTGTACCCGACTTTTTAACTGGAGGAATAGCAGATGTTACCAATTATAACGATGGTAAACGAGGAGGAAAAGTAAGAGTACGAGCAAAAATATCGGCACTTGATAAAAAAACGTTGGTAATTACTGAAGTGCCTTTTGGTACTACCACATCATCATTAATTGATAGCATTTTAAAAGCGAACGATAAAGGTAAAATTAAGATCAAACGTATTGAAGATAATACCGCGGCTAATGTTGAAATTTTAGTGCATTTACCAGCTAATGTATCGCCAGATAAAACAATTGATGCCTTATACGCTTTTACCAGTTGTGAAAATTCAATTTCTCCACTGTGTTGTATTATTGAGGATAATAAGCCTGTGTTTATTGGAGTAACAGAAGTTCTAAAAAAATCAACAGACTTTACAGTAGAGTTACTTAAACGTGAATTAGAAATTCAATTACATGAATTAGAAGAGCAATGGCATTTTGCTTCTTTAGAACGTATTTTTATTGAGAATAGAATTTACCGTGATATTGAAGAAGTAGAAACTTGGGAAGGAGTAATTGAAGCAATTGATCTAGGGTTAAAACCGCATACTAAGCATTTAAAAAGAGAAGTAACCGAAGAAGATATTGTTCGTTTAACAGAAATAAGAATTAAGAAAATCTCTAAATTCGATATTGACAAAGCAAAACAATTTATTGAGAGTTTAGAAGAGAAAATAGCTGAGGTTAAACATCATTTAGATAATTTAATTGATTTTGCAATAGACTACTTTAAAGAGTTAAAAGCAAAATACGGAAAAGGAAAAGAGCGTAAAACAGAAATCCGAATTTTTGATGATATTGTAGCTACCAAAGTAGTTATGCGTAATTCAAAACTTTATGTAAATAGAGAAGAAGGATTTATAGGAACATCGCTACGAAAAGACGAGTACGTTACCGATTGTGCGGATATTGATGATGTTATAGTGTTTAGAGAAGATGGTTCAATGGTAGTGACGAAAGTAGATTCTAAAACCTTTGTAGGAAAAGGAATTATTCATGTTGCAATATTCAAGAAAAAAGATAAACGTACAGTTTACAACATGATATATCGTGATGGAGCGAAAGGACCTTCATATATGAAGCGTTTTAACGTTACATCAGTTACTCGTGATAAAGAGTACAACTTAGCCAACGGAGATTCAAAATCAAAAGTATTATACTTTACAGCTAACTCTAATGGAGAAGCTGAGGTAGTAACTATTTTACTTAGAGCAGTAGGAAGTGTTAAAAAGTTAAAATGGGATATTGATTTTGCAGATTTAGCTATAAAAGGACGTAGTGTTAGAGGAAACTTAGTAACCAAGTACTCAATTAAAAAAGTAGAGTTTAAAGAAGCAGGAGTTTCAACGTTAAAACCTAGAAAAATTTGGTTTGACGATACAGTACAACGTTTAAATGTTGATGGGAGAGGAGAGTTGTTAGGTGAGTTTAAAGCAGAAGATAAAATATTAATAGCAACTCAATCAGGAAAAATCAAAGCAGTATCACCAGATTTAGCGATGCATTTTGAAAATGATATGATTGTGTTAGAAAAATGGAAGCCTAATAAGCCAATTTCAGCAATTTATTTTGACGGGGTTAAAGAACGTTATTTTGTAAAACGATTCTTAGTTGAAACACCAGATAAAGAAGAACTTTTTATATCAGAAGATGAAAAATCGAAGTTAGAAATCATAGCTACAGATTATCGTCCTATGGCAGAGGTAATTTTCTCAAAAAGGAGCCTAGAAAAAATAGAAGTGAACTTTGAAGACTTTATAGCAATTAAAGGAATTAAAGCTCAAGGAAATCAATTAACAACAGATAAAATAAGAACAGTAAACTTATTAGAGTCATTACCTTACGAAGAACCAGAAGGGGAAAAAGTAGAGGATATTGAGGTAACTGATGAAGAAGAAATTAAAGAAGAAGCGTTACCTTTGAATGTAGAAGATACTACGCCTAAAGATAAAACGTTTGTAGAGTCTAAAGAAGATAAAGCAAAAAAAGCATTAGAAAGAGCACTTCAAAAGAAGAAAAAAGATAAAGACGACGAAAGTCAAACAGCATTATTTTAATGGATAAGTTTTTACCATATCGTTTTAACCTAGATACCTTTTTTGGAGCATTAGGGTATATTATAGTCGTATTCTTAGTGTCTTGGGGTATTTCTAGGTTGGTAAGAGCGATTATTTGGCAACTTATTAAAAGCAAGAAAGAAGATCGTTTTGGTAGAACAAGTATTCAATTTTTACGTAATTCAGTATCGTTTGTAATTGGACTTTTAAGTGTCATTTATGTAATTATGGCGGTGCCTGCTTTTAGAAGTAAAGCGACTTTAATTTTTTCTGGAGCCGGTATTTTAGCCGCTATTATAGGTTTTGCTGCACAAGCAGCACTATCTAACTTAATAGCAGGAGCTTTCATAGTTATATTCCGCCCCTTTAGAGTGGGAGACTATATTAAACTGGATGAAACTAGAGTTGGTATTGTTGAAGACATAACGTTGAGACATACTGTAATAAATAACTTTGAGAATAAGCGGTTAATTATACCCAATTCGGTAATTAGTACAGATTCTATTTTAAATCATACCATAGAAGACTCTCATGTATTAAGTTTTAACAATTTTAAAATAGGATTAAAAGCAGATATTGATTTAGCAAGAAAAATTATACAAGAAGAAGCTGTTAAGTTACCAACTGTTATTGATTATCGTACACCAGACCAGGTGATTAGTGATGTGCATCAGGTAGATGTTCGTGTTATTGATATATATCCAGACCATATTCATATGCGTGCTTATGTATGGTTAAACGAACCGTTTCAAGAATTTAAAACTAAATGTGCTTTAAAAGAAGCTGTGCATAAACGCTTTCTATTAGAAGGTGTACATTTACCAATACCAATCAATATAAATGAGATAATTAAAAGAGTAAACTAAAAAAATATTCTTTATGGGAGGAGGTGAGTAGTTTGTATATTTTTATAGGTAGTATAAAAAGAATTTTTACCCCTTAAAAATAAATCCTAGTCCTAACCTACTTAAAAACTTCTTTTCAAATTCCCAAAAAAACTTAAATTGTCCAAATAACCAACCAATTAAGGGTAATGTTGTTTGGTAAATAGGAAAAACTAGTAGAATTCTTAAAGGATAATATAACCAAGGATTTAAGGTTTCAGGAGATAACCCTAGCAAATTTGTAATAGGTTTAGCAACCCAAGCTGCAAATGATCCATTTATAGCAAAAACTATAAAAATAGCAGTTAAAGCCCAATTGCTTTTTATACCCCAACGATGTTTAAGTTTTTCCATAAGTACTAATATGCTGCAAAAATAACCAAAAGAAAAGGGGGAAACAAATGTTTCCCCGTTCATTATAAATTATAGCAAAATAAAATTATTTTTTTCCAAACACACCACCTAAAAGTCCACCTAAAAGTCCTCCTGATTTTTGTTGATTATTACCAGCGTTACCTAAAATCATTCCAGCTACATCATCAACAATACTACCATCTCCATCAGCATCAAGTATCTGTTCTAAGAAGCTTTGTTCTTTTTGAGTAGAGTTACCGCCTAGTAAACCACCTAGAAGTCCACTTAAATCACTTGAATTATTTACATTTTCTTGACGAGATTGCTTACCAAGTAACCCCATTAAAATAGGAGCAGCAGTTTTCAAAATATCAGCAACAGCACCAGTATCCATTCCTGCTTTTTGACCAATAACTTGTTCAACTCCTTGCTGTTTATTTCCTAAAACATGACCTAAAATTTTACCACCGTCTTGTAAAACATCAGAATTTACACCACCATTAAATAAATCACCTAAATTATCTAAGATTCCACCATCATGCTTATTTAATGCGTTCTTTAAACTTTCAGCACCTTGAGGAGTGGCAGCATTTCGTTGCATTGCTTTCATTAAAACAGGTAATGCCATTGTTAGTACACTACTAGTTTTATTAGTGTCTTGCCCAGTTGATCCGGCAACACCAGATATAATTGTTTTTCCTATATCGCTATTTAATAAATCTAAAATTCCCGTCATTTTGTTATTTTAATAAAATTAGTACTCAGTTTATAATAATTGGACACAAGATACGAACTGAAGGTCACTTTTTTTAAATATTTCTTTATACCTTACGGCCAGTTAAAAAATAATAGATTTATAGATTATATGAAGAGACTTGCACTACACTGGCAAATTTTAATAGGAATGATTTTAGGTGTCTTATTTGGGTTAGTGATGACCTTTACAGACAATGGAGCATCATTTGTATCGGACTGGATAAAGCCTTTTGGAACAATTTTCGTAAAATTATTAAAACTAATAGCAGTACCGTTAATTATTGCTTCTCTAGTAAAAGGAATTTCTGATTTAAAAGATATTTCAAAATTTAAAAACATTGGTATACGTACCATATTAATTTATATAGGTACTACGGTAATAGCAATAACAGTAGGGTTAGTATTGGTAAATGTTGTACAGCCTGGAGAAGGAATTTCAGAAGATACAATAGCTAAATTAACAGCAGATTACGCAAACAGTGAAGGGGTACAAGCTAAAATAGTAGAAGCGAGTAAACAAAAAGAAAGTGGTCCACTTAAGTTTTTGGAAGATATGGTTCCAGATAATGCTATACAAGCAATGAGTAATAATAAAGCAATGTTACAAGTAATTTTCTTTACTATTATTTTAGGAATATCAATGTTATTAATAGGAGAAAAAAAGGCTACACCATTAAAAAACTTTTTTGATTCGTTAAATGAAGTTGTGTTAAAAATGGTTGATTTAATCATGTTAACAGCACCTTTTGCGGTATTTGCATTATTAGCAAATGTTGTGGTTACTTCTAATGATCCTGATTTATTGTTGGCATTATTAAAATATGGAGCGACAGTTATTGGAGGTTTATTATTAATGGTAGCACTTTATATGGTTTTAATAAGTGTATTTACCAAAAAGAATCCATTATGGTTTTTAAAACAAATAAGCCCAGCACAATTATTAGCGTTTTCAACAAGTTCTAGTGCAGCAACATTACCAGTTACGATGGAACGAGTAGAAGAACATATTGGAGTAGATAAAGAAGTATCAAGTTTTGTATTGCCAGTAGGAGCTACTATTAATATGGACGGTACTAGTTTATATCAAGCAGTAGCAGCAGTATTTATATCACAAGCTTTAGGTTTCGATTTAACATTTGTTGATCAACTCACAATTATTTTAACGGCTTTATTAGCCTCAATAGGTTCAGCAGCTGTGCCAGGAGCAGGAATGGTAATGTTAGTAATCGTATTAGAATCAGTTGGTTTTCCAGCAGATAAATTAGCCATAGGTTTGGCATTAATTTTTGCAGTTGATAGACCTTTAGATATGTGTAGAACAGTTATTAATGTAACGGGTGACGCCACAGTATCAACTTTAGTAGCGAAGTCTGTAGGGAAGTTAGGAAAGCCACACCCACATGAATGGGATGAGCATTATGATGAAGTAAAATAAAGTAATATGCTTACAGTAAAATCACCTATAGTTTCTGTTGATTGGTTGCACGATAATTTAAGCGCAGATAACTTAATAGTTCTTGATGCAACTATTCAGAAAATAGGAGCCAAAACAGATAATAAAAAAGAAAAACAGCAGATTAAAAATGCTGTTTTCTTTGATTTAAAGAATGTTTTCTTAGATAATGAAGCGGAATACCCTAATACGATTCCTTCAGAAAAATATTTTGAAACTGAGGCTCAAAAATTAGGGATAAATAATGATAGCTGTATTGTTGTTTACGATGATTTAGGAGTGTACTCATCTCCTAGAGTTTGGTGGTTATTTAAAGTGTTTGGTTTTGAAAATGTCGCAGTTTTAAACGGAGGTTTACCTGCTTGGAAAGACGCTGGTTATACAGTTGAGTCTAAAAAAGAAAGAGAATTCTTAACAGGGAATTTCAAAGCTAATCTTAATAAGGGTAAAATAAGTGTTACAGAGGAAGTATTAAAAGCTTCTCGTGATAATAAAGTTATATTAGACGCTCGTTCCAAAGGAAGGTTTTATGCTACGGAACCAGAACCAAGAAAAGATTTAAGAGGAGGTCATATTCCGAATTCTATGAGTTTGCCTTATGCAGAATTGCAATCAAATGGTAAGATGAAATCGAAAGAAGAGCTTCAGAAAATATTTTCAGATATGAATCCGAATAAAGAAGAAATGATTCTTTCTTGCGGTTCAGGAATTACGGCATGTATTTTAGCTTTAGGAGCAGAAGAATCAGGAAATATTAACTATAGTGTATATGACGGTTCTTGGACAGAGTGGGCTAGTAGGTTAGAATTGCCTGTTGAAAAATAAATTAGGAAATGAAAAAGAATACTTTGCTACTAATAATGTTGTTTTTAACCTTACAAGGTTATGCTCATGATTCGGGGTTTAATGGAGTAATGGTAAGGAACGGTTTAGGTTTAGGAACTGTAATAGCTGTTGTAATTTCATGGGATAGAAATAAATCAGTATTATTTGCTATACTACACGGATTGTTAAGTTGGCTTTATGTGATATATTACTTTATAGTTAAGGAAAAATAGAATAAAAAAAGCCTCAATATTGAGGCTTTTTTTATATCAGTTTTTTGACTTCTTGTTTTAAAAAGGAAATAGCTGTGTTTGCTGGACTTTCCTGTTGCGAGTAGTCAATTAATACATTTTCACGTAAATCTTTAGCAGTTTCAGAACTTTCTGCTGTGTTTCGAAGTTTAGCTATAATAGCTAATTTAGCTGCTAAAACAGCTTTCCAACTATCATCAGAAATGTATAATTGCTGCACTAAATTATGTTCAAACTCTTGTTCTATATTACCAATTAAAAGTTGCAGATAGTTATCAGCATCATCTCCTATAGGATTTACTCTTAACAGTAATTTTGATGGGTTGATACGCTCACAAAATAACAACATACGCTCATAAGCTTGTAGCTTTGTGGGTAAACTTTCACGCTTTTTTTCAACTAAAGCATTGAATGTTTTTTCTTTATTGTCTTGTTCAATAAAGCGGCCTAAAATTAAGTAAGCTACGCCGCCAGTTACTAGTGCTGGTAGGGCATAAGCAAGCCCTTCAATAATTTTATCTTCCATAATGCGAATATACGAGTCCTGTTAAAATTGCCAATCCAAAACTTAGTAAAGTTCCAATCAGTACATATTCAGTAAGTTTTCTGTCTTTTGATGCTGTTAAATCTCCAAATCTAAATATAGATTTTGCCGCGAGTAAAAATCCAACACCTGCCCATTGGTTAATCGCGATAAAAACAAAAATTAATATACGTTCTAAAAAACCAATATACTTACCTGCATTGGCTAACGATTGTTCTGTTGATTTATTACCTTTTTCTGGATTCCATTTAGAAATTAATGTATTTATGATAATTGATGAAGTATAAGTGACAAAAATTAAACAAGTAAAAAGTAATAAATTTTGTTGAGTTAAAATAGCATTTATGCTAATTTTAAAAGGAGTATATATATATGTGGCTAAAACCAAAAAGAATATATGTAAAACCTGATCTAAAAAGAAGAATAAACGTTTGTTCTTCTTTCTTTGAAAATATAGTTTTCCAAGATCTACTAAATAATGAGAAATAATTACAAGTAAAAAAACACTCCAGTATGTAGAATTGAATTGTAATAATAATAGTAATAAAATAGCATGAACACCTATATGAGCATAAAGTTTGCTAGATTTTATTTTCTTTTTCTCCTTATCTTTTACCCAATTTTTAGGTTGTAGAACAAAATCACCTAATAAATGAGCAACGAGTAGTTTTAAAAACAGTATCATATTTTAGTTAGTTTCTGATTCATAAGTTTTCTATAACGTTTTTCTAGTTTCATAATTTCATCAAAACCGGAACGTTTTCTTCGTTCACTTGCGCTACTTTCTGAAATAGCTAGTTTTTTAGCGATAATTTTTTGAGTAGACTCAGGGTTTTGTAGAGACATATATACAAAAGCAGCAGAATTAGTTGTCCAATTGTCCATTATTAACAAACTTAAGCTTATAGAAACTTCAAACTCGTCGTTAATATCTTCCCAAGGAGTTTTCAAAGCTAAATTTTGCTTTTTAAGTAAATAATCAAAAGCATACCCAGAATTTATAAAAGCTTCACCGTTGGCTTCGGTAATTTTTTCTGTATCAAAACTTTTATTACCGATACCAATAGCTAAACGAATGTCTAAATCTTTTATTTTTTTAATAGTAGATTTTAGCTTAAAAATAAAAAGAAGAGCTTCAGCAATATTTTCAATTTCAATTTGAAAACTATCTCCGCGAAAAAGCTCCCATGTTTTTGGTGTTTTCCCGATAGTATTGAAGGATTCTTTCAGTACAGGAAGCCATGTTTCAGCAGAAACACCTCTAGAGTTTATAATATCACCAGTAATTACACTTGTCATGTATTCAATTTTTAGTAAAAATAGCTTTTCAAATTGAAAACTCCAAATAATTCGGGTTTTAAAACGAATATTTTAAAATAAGGGTTATAAGACGAATTTCTGTTAATTCGGATTTTAGCTTGAATTTATAGGGTTAAAAATTAGTGAATAAAAAAAAGGATAGAATCTTTAAAAAACCTAAAAGATTGGTTAATTTTCCATTTTTAAAATACTTTCAATTTAATTTCCATTGAATACTTATTTAGAGCAACTTAACGAACCACAGAGAGCAGCTGTTTTACAAAAAGACGGCCCAATGATAATTATAGCAGGAGCAGGATCGGGTAAAACGAGAGTGCTGACTTATAAAATTGCTTATTTAATGGAGCAAGGTGTAGATGCTTTTAACATTTTGTCGTTAACATTTACCAACAAGGCTGCTCGTGAAATGAAAGATCGTATTGGTAAAGTAGTGGGGTATAGTGAAGCTAAAAACCTTTGGATGGGAACATTTCACTCAGTTTTTGCACGTATCTTACGTTCAGAGGCTGATCGATTAGGTTATCCGTCAAACTTCACCATTTACGATACACAAGATTCAGTTCGATTGATAACGACGATTATCAAAGAAATGAATTTAGATAAAGATCGATACAAACCAAAACAAATTTTAAGCAGAATATCGTCTTTTAAAAACAGCTTAATTACGGTTAGAGCGTATTTTAATAACTCTGATTTACAACAAGCCGATTTAGAAGCGAGTAGACCGAGAACAGGTGATATCTATAAAGAATATGTAGATAGATGTTTTAAGTCAGGAGCGATGGATTTTGACGATTTATTATTGCGTACCAATGAATTATTAGCACGTTTTCCAGATGTGTTGGCAAAGTATCAAGATCGTTTCCGATATATTTTGGTAGATGAGTACCAAGATACCAACCATTCGCAATATTTAATTGTACGTGCGTTGGCTGATCGTTTTCAGAATATTTGTGTGGTAGGAGATGATTCGCAAAGTATTTATGGATTCCGTGGAGCGAATATTCAAAATATCTTGAACTTCCAGAAGGATTACCCAGATGTAAAAACATTCAAGTTAGAACAAAATTACCGTTCAACAAGTAACATCGTACGCGCTGCGAATAGTGTAATTGATAAGAATAAAACGAAGCTAGATAAAGAAATTTGGACAGCTAACGATGCAGGAGATAGTGTGAAGGTAATGCGTACAATTTCTGATGGAGAAGAAGGGCGTTTTGTGGCGCAATCTATTTGGGAAAACCAAATGAATCATCAGTTAACAAGTGATCAATTTGCAATTTTATATCGTACCAACGCACAATCAAGAGCTATAGAAGATGCATTGCGTAAAAAAGATATTAAATATAAAATTTACGGAGGTATTTCATTCTACCAACGTAAAGAAATTAAAGATTTACTATCGTATTTACGAATTTTAATCAATCCGAATGATGAGGAAGCATTAAAACGTATTATTAACTACCCAGCAAGGGGGATTGGAGCTACAACGTTAGATAAATTAACAATTGCAGCGAATCATTACAAAAAATCGATGTTTGATATTTTAAAAAATATCAGTACAGTAGATATTAATATAAACTCTGGAACCAAAACAAAGTTGCAGAATTTTGTAAACATGATTCAGCGTTTTCAAATTGAAGCGCAAACAAAAAATGCTTTTGAAATTGCTGATTTGGTGGTAAAGCAAACTCAGCTAGTAAAAGATTTACAAAAAGATGGAACTCCAGAAGGCGTTAATAAGGTTGAAAACGTTCAAGAACTTTTAAACGGAATAAAAGACTTTATTACCGATAAAATAGAAACAGGAGAAGACGCATCATTAACTTCATTTTTAGAAGACGTCGCACTAGCCACTGATTTTGATTCCGATAAACAAGATGAAGAACCTAGAGTTTCGTTAATGACAATTCACTTATCTAAGGGGTTAGAGTTTCCTTACGTGTACATTGTAGGTTTAGAAGAAAGTTTATTTCCTTCAGCAATGAGTATGAATACTCGCAGTGAGTTAGAAGAAGAACGTCGTTTGTTTTACGTAGCGTTAACAAGAGCTGAAAAAGGAGCGTATTTAACTTATGCACAAACACGTTATCGTTGGGGTAAATTAACTGATGGTGAGCCAAGTAGGTTTTTAGAAGAAATAGATGAGCAATATTTAGAGTATTTAACGCCAAAAGTACCTGAACCATCAGTAAATAGGTTTATTGATGCTAGTTTATTTGAAGACGATTCACCAAAGAAAATACGTTTTCAAAAACCAATTCAAAAGAAAAGAAAAGAGTTCTTAGCGAAGAAGGAAAAAACAAATATGGTTCCTCCAAAAAGTAAAATGAAGAAGGTTTCAGAAATGAGCCCAAAAATGAATTTGTTTGATGGAGAAATCACAGTAGGAAACGTAGTAGAACATAACCGTTTTGGTACTGGAAAAGTAGTAGCTTTAGAAGGGAAAGGACCCAATAAAAAAGCAGAAATAGAGTTTAGTACCGTAGGTAAAAAGAAATTATTGTTACAATTTGCAAAATTGAAAATAATCGGGTAGTTAATTCATAATAATTACCTATTTTGCATAGATAAAATATAGAGAAATGACGTTTGATTTAGAATACAATTCGAAAAGATCCAAATTAATCATCCCAGAATATGGGAGGCATATACAAAAGCTAGTGAATCATTGTATCGCTTTAGAAGATAAAGAAGAACGAAATACAATGGCTAAAGCTATTATTGATGTAATGGGTAATTTACAACCTCACTTACGCGATGTGCCTGATTTTAAGCATAAACTTTGGGATCAGTTACATATAATGGCAGATTTTCAGTTAGATGTTGATTCTCCTTACGAAACACCTTCAAAGGAAGAGTTACAAGAATCTCCTGAGCGATTGCCATATCCAAAATCAGCATCAAAGTATCGTTTTTATGGTACAAATATTCAAACCATGATTGATGTTGCTTTAACATGGGAAGAGGGAGATATGAAAGAAGCTTTGGTATTCACCATTGCTAATCATATGAAAAAATGCTATTTAAACTGGAACAAAGACACAGTTGAAGACAGTGTTATTTTCGATCATTTATATGAGTTGTCTGAAGGAAAAATAGATATTCGAGACATTGATGAGGACTTAACAGATAGCAAAAGCCTGTTAAGAAAACGTAGCGGACAAGGACAGCACAAATCAAAAGGAAAAACAAATACTAAATACAGAAAAAAGTAAATGGCATCATTTAAAATAGAAGGAGGTCACAAATTAAAAGGAACAATAACACCACAAGGAGCAAAAAATGAAGCATTACAGGTAATATGTGCGGTGTTGTTAACGTCAGAAAAAGTAATTATAAACAATGTTCCTGATATTATTGATGTTAATAAACTGATTTTTATTTTAGGAGAATTAGGAGTTAAAATAGAAAAATTATCTAAAAACTCATATAGTTTTCAAGCAGACGATATCAATTTAAAATATCTAGAGTCACCAGAATTTAAAAGAGATGGAAGCTCTTTAAGAGGGTCTATTATGATTGTTGGTCCGTTATTGGCTCGTTTTGGAAAAGGATATATTCCTCGACCAGGAGGCGATAAAATAGGACGTCGTCG
Source organism: Tenacibaculum sp. SSH1-16 (assembly GCF_040104435.1). NCBI lineage: Bacteria > Pseudomonadati > Bacteroidota > Flavobacteriia > Flavobacteriales > Flavobacteriaceae > Tenacibaculum > Tenacibaculum sp. SSH1-16. The sequence goes on along the minus strand of NZ_JBECOV010000003.1, from coordinate 347,029 downwards.
TCTAGATACTCACTTTGAAGGATTCATCAATTTAGGAGCAAAATTCCGATATAATCGTGAAGAATATTTCTACGGTGTAGAAACAGAAACAGGATTAGTAGGAGCAGAGATGTTGCTAGATGAAGCTTCGGTAACTGGTACAGCAAATATTATTATGGCTGCAGTATTAGCCAAAGGAACCACAACAATATATAACGCAGCTTGTGAGCCTTACATTCAGCAATTATCAAAAATGCTGAACTCAATGGGAGCAAAAATTACTGGAGTAGGATCTAATTTACTCACTATTGAAGGAGTGGAAACTCTAAAAGGCTGTGAACATACTATATTGCCAGATATGATTGAGATTGGTAGTTGGATAGGTATGGCTGCTATGACACGTTCGGAATTGACAATTAAGGATGTAAGTTGGGATGATTTAGGACAAATTCCTAATGTATTTAGAAAACTTGGAATTCAATTAGAAAGAAAGGGAGACGATATTTACATACCAGAGCAAGAAAGCTACGAAATTCAAAGTTATATTGACGGGTCAGTATTAACTGTAGCAGATGCACCATGGCCTGGGTTTACACCAGATTTATTGAGTATTGTATTGGTAGTTGCCACACAAGCAAAAGGAACCGTACTAATTCATCAAAAAATGTTTGAGAGTCGTTTGTTCTTTGTAGATAAGCTAATTGATATGGGAGCAAAAGTAATATTGTGTGATCCACATAGAGCTACAGTAATAGGTCATGACTTTAAATCACAGTTAAAGGCAACAAAAATGACCTCTCCAGATATCCGTGCAGGTATCTCATTACTAATAGCAGCACTTTCAGCAAAAGGGACAAGTATTATTAATAATATTGAACAGATAGATAGAGGTTACGAAGATATCGAAGCACGTTTAAAATCTATCGGAGCAAAGATTGAACGAATTGATAGCTAGTAAAAAAGTAACAAGAAATAAATATAAATCCCAAATCAATTAACTTGGGATTTTTTTATGACGAAAAAAATTAAAGCACAGTGTAATTAAAAGAAACTTGTTTCGACTAAGCCGCTTTAACTTAAATGAATCATTATGAAAAAAAGAATAACACTTGTTATTTTACTATTACAAACAATAATTTTTGTAGCTCAAGAGAAAGACTTTACGTCTTCAATAGAAAAAGCGCATCATAAAAAAGCTTTTATGAATCAAAAGTATTTAAAGTATGATATAGACATAACTTTTGGTGGAAAAAATCGCTTAACAGGAACAATAACACAAGAACCAGGTGGAGGTAAAATAAAGATAGAGAAAAATAATGGAGAAATAATACTTTTTGACGGAAAAGAAGTGTATTCAGTTGGAATAAAAGAGAAAGATTTAGCAGCAGCAAGGTTTGATATTTTTACATGGTCTTATTTTTTAGGGTTACCTTATAAACTAAACGACGATGGAACTATTTGGTCTAATTTTGAAGAAAATAAATGGGGAACTAAAAACTTTGATACAGGTAAACTAACCTTTGCTTCTGGAACAGGTGATGCACCAGACGACTGGTATGTAATTTATAAAAATCCTAGTACAAACTTTTTAGAAGGAGCGGCGTATATTGTTACTTTTGGTAAAGGAAAGGAAAAAGCAGAAAAAGAACCGCATGCTATTAAGTATAACAATATCGAATTAGTTAATTCAATTCCTTTTGCAACTAATTGGACTTTTCATATGTGGTCATTAAAAAACGGATATGGAGAAGAGATAGGAGAGGTTAAGTTATCAAACATAAAGTTTATTGAAGAAGCAGAATTTGTTATACCTACAAAGGCTAAATTAGTTAAACCTTTATAAAGTTATAAACTTATAATGAAGTAAAAAGCTGTTATTTTTAAAATAACAGCTTTTTTATTTCTCTACATTTCTTCATTACAAGTGTACTCTTGTGTACAAGCAAAATATTGATGACAATAAATAGGACCTGTAACGCTTCCTGAGCAGTCACATCCACATTTATTAAGATCAATAGCAGCACCACCTGTTAAGTTCTTTTGTTGGTTCTTTGAAAGAACGGTAACTCCTGAAATGTTTAAAAAATTCTGTTTCATAATGAGGAACTTTTTTATGTTATAAATTAATTAATAAAAATTTCTTAAATATATAGTTTTGAAATCTTTGAACAAAAGATAAATGTGTTTTTTTACACCTTATACCGTGAGTTTCTTTGAGAAGTTATGCTACAATGTCATTATGACACATTTCTTTTATTGGCAGTATTATTGTTAATCAAAAAGTGTTAAATACATGAAACGATTTACAATGAGTAAAGATCAATATACAAAAGAAGACGAAATTAACGACGCTATTAAAAATGGCGACTTAGGAGAGAATCAAGAAGAAACTCAAGAAAATAAAGAGGTTGAAGCTAAAGAAGAGCCAACGGCAGAAGAATTAATTCAAGCAGAGAAAGATAAATATTTGCGTTTATTTGCAGAGTTTGAAAACTATAAAAAACGTACTTCAAAAGAACGTATTGAACTTTTTAAAACTGCAAGTCAAGAATTAATGACAGCTTTACTGCCAATTATGGATGATTTTGATAGAGGTTTGGCAGAAATTAAAAAAACAGAAGACTCTGAGTTATTAAAAGGTATGGAACTTATTAATAATAAGTTTAAAAACACCTTAACTCAAAAAGGGTTAACTGAAATAGAAGTAAAACCAGGAGATGATTTTGATGCAGAAGTTCATGATGCAATAACACAAATACCAGCACCTTCAGATGAATTAAAAGGAAAAATTATAGATTGTGTGGAGAAAGGATATAAGCTAGGAGATAAAATTATTCGTCACCCTAAAGTAGTAATGGGGCAAGCGTAAAACAATCATCATTAATACAACTATTGGTCACTAACGATACTTACTAATAGTTGAACATTGAAAGTTATGGCAAAACAAGATTATTACGAAATATTAGGATTATCAAAATCAGCATCAAAAGCTGAAATTAAAAAGGCATATCGTAAGATGGCTATTAAATACCATCCAGATAAAAACCCTGATGATAAAGAAGCTGAAGAAAAATTCAAACTAGCCGCAGAAGCTTATGAGGTGTTAAGTGACGATAACAAAAAAGCTCGTTACGATCAGTACGGTCATGCTGCTTTTGAAGGAGGTCATGGAGGCTTCGGTGGTGGAGGTATGAATATGGATGATATATTTAGCCAATTTGGAGATATTTTCGGAGGAGCATTCGGAGGAGGTTTCGGTGGTTTTGGTGGTGGAGGTCACCGTCAAGCACGAGTTAAAGGTAGTAACTTACGTATCCGTGTAAAGTTAACACTAGAAGAAATTGCCAAAGGTGTAGAAAAGAAGGTAAAAGTTCGTAGAAAAGTTCAAGCAGACGGAGTAACCTATAAAACATGTTCAACATGTAATGGTAGCGGACAACAAATGCGTGTTACCAATACTATTTTAGGCAGAATGCAAACAGCTACTACTTGTAGTACCTGTCATGGAGCAGGAGAGATGCTAGATAAAAAACCAAGTGGAGCAGATGCCCAAGGAATGGTAGTAAAAGAAGAAACCGTTTCTATCAATATTCCAGAGGGTGTTACAGAAGGTGTACAATTAAAAGTAGGAGGTAAAGGAAATGAAGCTCCAGGTAAAAACTCAATTCCAGGAGATTTATTAGTATTAATTGAAGAAGTACCACACGAAAATTTAAAGCGTGAAGGTAGTAATATTCACTACGATTTATATATTAATTTTTCAGAAGCAGTTTTAGGAGTATCAAAAGAAATAGAAACTGTTACAGGAAAAGTAAAGATTAAGATAGAACCAGGAACGCAATCAGGTAAGATTTTACGTTTAAAAGGAAAAGGATTACCAAGTATTGAGCGTTATGGTAATGGAGATTTCTTAATTCATATAAATGTATGGACTCCGCAAGAACTAACGAAAGATCAACGTAAGTTTTTTGAGGAAATGCAAGAAGATGAGAACTTTAGCCCAAACCCTCAGAAATCAGACAAATCTTTCTTTGAAAAGGTTAAAGACATGTTTTCTTAAAAAAATCATAAAAAAGATAATTTTTTTAAATAAAATTTTTTTTAAACGAAAAACAGTTATATATTTGCAGTGTCTAGGAGACGTTCTAGACACTTTTTCTTTTTCATAGCAATTTTCCCACTCAATTCTTTTGAGTGGGTTTTTTTATGAATAGAGGTGTGAACTTTTATTTGATTATAACAATATAATAGCAGACCTATCTTATCGACTTGTAGAAAATATAAGTAGGAAAGTCTGGACACCATAGAGTAGCATAGCGGATAACATCCGTCCGGTGTAAACCGAGGACAAGTGCAACAGAAAGAATGTACAGGTAATGCTGTAGTGAAACCAGGTAAACTCTATGCGGTGCAATGCCATGTACATTAGAGCTTGAGCGCTACTCGCGCGATTCTAAGGGGTAGGCAGATTGATTCTGAGAGTAATTTCAGAACTAGATAAATGATAAGAACCTTATTTTTTAAGGGACAGAATCCAGCTTATGGGTCTGCTTTTTTTCTTATTTAGAATCATTATAGCATTTTTTTTAATACACTTAAAAATAGTGAATTATCAATTTGATAATTATTGCGTGTTTTTACACTTGTTTTTTTGATATATTTTTAAAAATAGGTCTTTCTAATTAAATTAATTTGCTTTTTTGACTGTTTTGTTGTTTATTTTTAAAATTGAGGTTAAAATATTACTTTTGCTAAGCAAAAATTAACAGGATAAAGCTGTAAAAGAACGGTTTTAATACGTAATAACTTTTACTATTTCCTTCTAAATATTTAAAAACAAAACTTTTTATGAACACATACTCAGATTACCTAAAGGAGATTGAAGTAAGAAAAGGTCAAGGTCTTCACCCTAAACCTATCGATGGAAGTGAATTGTTAACTGAAATCATCTCACAAATTAAAGATGTAAACAATCCTCACAGAAAAGACTCTCTTAATTTCTTTATCTATAATGTTTTACCGGGTACAACAAGTGCTGCAGGCGTAAAAGCAAACTTTTTAAAAGAAATTATTCTAGGTGAATCTGTAGTAGAAGAGATAACTCCTGCTTTTGCTTTTGAACAATTAGGACACATGAAAGGTGGTCCATCTGTTGAAGTGTTATTAGATTTAGCACTTGGAAATAATGCTGATATTGCCGTTGAAGCAGCGAAAGTATTAAAAACTCAAGTTTTCTTATATGAAGCAGATACAGAAAGATTAGAAAAAGCATATAAAGATGGCAATGTAATAGCTAAAGAATTAATAGAAAGCTATGCTAAGGCAGAATTCTTTACTAAGTTACCAGAAGTAGAAGAAGAAATAAAAGTAGTAACTTTTGTTGCAGGTGTAGGTGATATTTCTACCGATTTATTATCTCCTGGAGCAGACGCTCACTCTAGATCTGATCGTGAGTTACACGGACAATCTATTTTTGAGCATGATAAAGAAATGCAACAGCAATTATTAGCATTAAAAGAACAACACCCAGATAAGCGTGTAATGTTAATTGCTGAGAAAGGAACTATGGGAGTTGGATCTTCTCGTATGTCTGGAGTAAATAATGTGGCATTATGGACAGGTGTTCCTTCTTCTCCATACGTACCATTTATCAATATTGCGCCAGTAATTGCCGGTACTAATGGTATAGCACCTATTTTCTTAACCACAGTTGGAGTAACCGGAGGAATTGGAATCGATTTAAAAAACTGGGTAAAACAAAAAGATGAAAACGGTAATACAGTTGTAGATAAAGATGGAGAACCAATTTTAAAAGAGATGTATTCTGTTAAAACTGGAACTGTTTTAACAATCAATACAAAAGAGAAAAAATTATATAACGGAGATCAAGAGTTAAAAGATATTTCTACTGCTTTAACTCCTCAAAAGATGGAGTTTATTAAGGCTGGAGGATCTTATGCTGTAGTTTTCGGTAAAAAATTACAAACTTTTGCCTGTAAAGCTTTAGGTATTGATATACCTCAAGTATATGCAGCATCAAAAGAAATCTCTATTGAAAACCAAGGTTTAACAGCTGTTGAGAAAATTTTCAATAAAAATGCTGTTGGAACTACACCAGGTAAGACATTACATGCAGGTTCTAACGTTCGTGTAGAAGTAAACATTGTAGGGTCTCAAGATACTACAGGTTTAATGACGTCTCAAGAATTAGAGATGATGGCAGCTACGGTAATTTCACCAATTGTAGATGCTGGTTACCAATCGGGGTGTCACACAGCTTCTGTTTGGGATGATAAGTCAAAAGCTAATATTCCTCGTTTAATGAAATTTATGAACGACTTCGGTTTAATTACTGGGCGTGATCCAAAAGGTCAATATCATGCAATGACAGATGTAATTCATAAAGTATTAAATGATATTACTGTTGATGATTGGGATATTATTATTGGTGGAGATTCTCACACTCGTATGTCTAAAGGAGTTGCTTTTGGTGCCGATTCAGGTACAGTAGCATTGGCTTTAGCAACAGGAGAGGCAACTATGCCAATTCCAGAGTCAGTTAAAGTAACCTTCAAAGGAAATATGAGAAGCTTCATGGATTTCCGTGACGTGGTACACGCTACGCAACAACAAATGTTAAAGCAATTTGATGGTGAAAACGTATTCCAAGGGCGTGTTATTGAGGTACACATTGGTACCTTAACTTCAGATCAAGCCTTTACATTTACAGACTGGACTGCTGAGATGAAGGCAAAAGCTTCTATCTGTATTTCAGAAGAAGAAACGTTAATTGAATCTTTAGAAATTGCAAGAGATCGTATCCAAATCATGATTGATAAAGGTATGGATAACGAAAAGCAAATGTTACAAGGTTTAGTTGATAAAGCCAATAACAGAATTCAAGAGCTTAAAACTGGTACAAAACCAGCTTTAAAACCAGATGCTGATGCGAATTATTACGCAGAAGTAGTTATTGATTTAGATGAAATTGCTGAACCAATGATTGCAGACCCTGATGTAAATAATGAAGATGTTTCTAAACGTTACACACATGATACTATTCGTCCATTATCTTTTTATGGAGGAACTAAAAAAGTAGATTTAGGTTTCGTAGGATCTTGTATGGTACACAAAGGAGATATGAAAATTTTAGCTCAAATGTTAAAAAATATTGAATCTCAACAAGGAGAAGTAAAATTTAACGCTCCGTTAGTAGTAGCACCTCCAACCTATAACATTGTTGATGAATTAAAAGCAGAGGGCGATTGGGAAGTGTTACAGAAGTACTCAGGTTTTGAATTTGATGATAATGCTCCAAAAGGCTTAGCACGTACAAAGTATGAAAACATGCTATATTTAGAGCGCCCAGGTTGTAACTTATGTATGGGTAACCAAGAAAAAGCAGAACCAGGAGATACGGTAATGGCAACATCTACACGTTTATTCCAAGGAAGAGTTGTAAAAGATTCAGGAGAGAAAAAAGGAGAATCACTATTATCTTCAACACCAGTTGTTGTTTTGTCTACTATCTTAGGAAGAACTCCAACTATGGAAGAGTACGAAAAAGCAGTTGATGGTATTGTTTTAACTAAGTTTAAGCCATCTCAAAAGCAGTTAGTAGTATAATTTATTTATTAAATAAAGTAACTAAAAGCTCAAGTATAATACTTGAGCTTTTTTTATACTGTTAACTACATATAAAATTAGAAAATCTATTATAGATAATAACTATTTAAACTCATTATAATTATATAGTAGCTTCATTTCTATACTATTTTTTTTTGGTAAATTCGTAGGATAACAAAAATTAATAAATATGGCTTTTGATATAGAAATGATAAAAGAGGTATACAGTAAAGTAGTAGAACGAGTAGATACTGCAAGAAAAATTACTGGAAAACCCTTAACATTAGCAGAGAAAATTTTATACACACATCTTTGGGATGGAACACCAACGAAAGCTTTCGAAAGAGGAAAGGATTATGTTGATTTTGCTCCAGATCGTATCGCTTGTCAAGATGCAACAGCACAAATGGCATTGTTACAGTTTATGCAAGCAGGAAAAGATAAAGTAGCTGTACCAACAACGGTGCATTGCGATCATTTAATTCAGGCAAAAGTAGGTGCTTCAACAGATTTGCAAACAGCATTAAATAATTCAAACGAAGTTTTTAATTTCTTAGAGTCAGTTTCTAATAAATATGGAATTGGTTTTTGGAAGCCAGGAGCGGGTATTATTCACCAAGTAGTCTTGGAAAACTATGCTTTTCCGGGAGGAATGATGATTGGTACAGATTCTCATACGGTAAATGCAGGAGGTTTAGGAATGGTAGCTATTGGTGTTGGAGGTGCAGATGCTGTAGATGTTATGGCAGGAATGCCTTGGGAATTAAAGTTTCCTAAGTTGATAGGTGTGAAGTTAACAGGTAAATTATCTGGATGGACAGCACCAAAAGATGTTATTTTAAAAGTTGCAGAAATTTTAACAGTTAAAGGAGGAACAGGTGCTATTGTAGAGTATTTTGGACCTGGTGCAACAGCAATGTCGTGTACAGGAAAAGGAACTATTTGTAATATGGGGGCAGAAATTGGAGCAACAACCTCTACTTTTGGTTACGATGAATCTATGGAGCGTTATTTACGAGCAACAGATAGAAGTGATGTAGCAGATGCAGCAAATGAAATAAAAGAATACTTAACGGCAGATGCTGAAGTATATGCAAACCCTGAACAATATTTTGACCAGGTAATTGAAATTAATTTATCAGAATTAGGCCCATTATTAAACGGACCTTTTACGCCAGATTTATCTACTCCAGTAGGAAAGGAAATGACAGAGAAAGCTCAAGCAAACGATTGGCCATTGCAGGTAGAATGGGGATTGATAGGTTCTTGTACAAACTCTTCTTATGAAGATCTATCGCGTGCGGCTTCTATTGCACAACAAGCAATAGATAAAGGATTGAAAACAAAAGCAGAGTTTGGTATAAACCCAGGGTCTGAGCAAGTACGTTATACTGCTGAAAGAGATGGTATCTTACAAGTTTTTGAAAACTTAGATGCAAAAATATTTACTAACGCGTGCGGACCATGTATTGGTCAGTGGGGACGTTATGAAGACCCGAAGAATGCTCCTAAAAATTCAATAGTACACTCATTTAATAGAAACTTTGCAAAGCGCGCCGATGGTAATCCAAATACACATGCCTTTGTTGCTTCTCCAGAATTAACCGCAGCCATTGCTATTGCAGGACGCTTAGATTTTAATCCGTTGAAAGATAAACTAATCAACGAGAATGGAGAAGAGGTAATGTTAGATGAACCTACAGGTTGGGAATTACCACCAAAAGGATTTGAAGTTGACGATAATGGATATTTAGCTCCAGAAGAAGATGGTAGTGATGTTGAAGTTGTAGTAGATCCAAATTCTGAACGATTAGAATTGTTAACTCCATTTACACCAATTGGAGATGAAATAAAAGGAGCTAAATTATTAATTAAAGCTCACGGTAAATGTACTACAGATCATATTTCTATGGCAGGACCATGGTTACGTTATCGTGGTCATTTAGATAACATTTCTAATAACTGTTTAATAGGGGCTGTAAATGCCTTTAATAAGCAAACTAACTTTGTAAAAAGTCAGTTAACAGGTGAATATGATGCAGTACCAAAAACACAAAGAGCGTACAAAGCGAAAGGAATTCCAACTATAGTTGTAGGTGATCATAATTATGGAGAAGGATCTTCTCGTGAGCATGCAGCTATGGAGCCTCGTCATTTAGGTGTAGTAGCAGTTTTAGTAAAGTCTTTTGCCCGTATTCATGAAACAAATCTAAAAAAACAAGGAATGTTAGGGTTAACATTTGACAATGAAAATGACTATGATTTAATTCAAGAAGATGATACTTTCAACTTTTTAGATTTAAACGAGTTTGCTCCAGACAAACCATTAACAATAGAAGTTGTTCATGCAGACGGTTCAAAAGATATTATTATTACAAACCATACATATAATAAAGGGCAAATAGAGTGGTTTAAAGAAGGTTCAGCTTTAAACTTAATAAAAAAGCAAAACGCTTAAAAGGCTACTCGCAAAATAAAGGTAAAAAAAGCTCTGGAAAACTCCAGAGCTTTTTTTGTAATGTATTTTTAGCTTTTTCGACTTAAAATTTAAAAGTAAAAACTATGAGTGCACTTTGGTATTTTGAAGATGTTAACTTATTTAAAATATTATGCCCACATAAATATCCTGCCTATAAAGAAACACATACTTTAAGTCTTTATAAAAAGAAAGACTATATCTATTTTGAAGAAGATGTCGCAAATAAAATTTATTTAATAGATAAAGGAAAGGTTAAACTAGGTTATTATACAGAAGAAGGAGAAGAAGTAATTAAGGCTATTTTAACCAAAGGAGAAATATTTGGAGAAAAAGCTATTTTGGGTATTGAAAAACGAAATGAATTTGCTCAATCTATAGATAATACAACAGAAATTTGTCCAGTGTCACGAGAAACTATGTATTCTTTGATGAGAGATAATATACCTGTAAGTTTTAAGATTTATAAATTTATTGGTTTGAGAATAAAAAAGTTAGAAAGAAGGCTTCAGTTATTATTCTTTAAAGACACACGTACTCGCTTATTAGAGTTTTTTAAAGAGTTGTGTGAAGAATATGGACATGAATGTGAAAAAACTGGAGATCAAGTAATAGAACACCCATATACACAAAAAGATATAGCAACACTTATAGGTACTTCAAGGCCAACTTTAAACACCTTAATGAACGAGTTAAAAGAAGAAAAAATTATTAATTTTAATAGAAAGGAGATACGACTACTTAAAAAAGTAGCGTAAGTGTAAGCTAGCTAACATTTTATTAGAAAAACTGCAAGTAACTTTGTTTTTGTATAAACTCAAAATTACAAAAACAATGAAAAAAATACTTTTAACAATAGCAGCAGTAAGTGCGTTAACTTTTGTTGCCTGTAATGATGATGACGATAATACACCAAAAACATCAAACTTAAGTTTAAATGTTAATGGTCTAGAGAATTTAGGAACTGATTATGTGTATGAAGGTTGGATAATTGTAGGAGGAGCTCCTGTATCAACAGGAACTTTTAATGTAAATGATTCAGGAGAATTGTCTGAAAGCTCTTTTGTAGTTGATTCTGACATGCTATCAGCAGCAACTACATTTGTTTTAACCATTGAACCAGCAAACGACCCAGATCCAGCACCAGCAAATACTAAAGTGCTAGCAGGAGATTTTTCAGGAAATTCAGCAGGAATATCATCTACAGGAATTGTAGGAGACTTTTCAACTTCAACAGGTAAATACATTTTAGCTACCCCAACTGATGGAATGATGAATAATGAAAGAAGTGGTATTTGGTTTTTAGACTTAATAGGAGGGAGTCCTGCAACAGGACTTTCTTTACCAACTTTACCTGAGGGCTGGAAATATGAAGGTTGGGTAGTTATTAATGGTACGCCAATTAGTACAGGAACTTTTACAGATGTAGCAATGGCAGATGATAATGCAACAACAACACCATTTAAAGGTAATGAAAATAATGGACCAGGATACCCGGGAGAAGATTTTATACAAAATGCTCCAGATGGATTTATTTTTCCAACAGATTTAAGAGGAACAACAGCTGTTATTTCTGTTGAACCCTATCCAGATAACAGTCCAGCTCCATTTACATTAAAACCTTTAGCACATGGAGTACCAGCAGATGCAGAAGATCATGTAACATTTGATATGGAAGCAGGGCCTGTTAGAGAAATTAGCGGAACTGTAACACGATAGAATAATTTGTGTAATTTACATATGTAAGAGTAATCAATTATCTTTGATTACTCTTTTTTATATATAAAACTATTTATGACAGATTTTTTTAAGAATATATCTCAAAAACCATTGCATGTAATTAATGCCAACATACCTTTTAATGAGTACATTCCAATCTCAATAGCTGCATCTAACAAAGAGTTAACTTTTGACGTTTCTTCATCAAAAGAATGGGAAGCATATTTAGAAAACTATTTTTTTAAACATAAAAAAACAGTTGCTTTTGGAGGATATTTAGAAGTAAGAGATATTTATAATAGAAGTGAACATTTTAATAAATTATCAGAAGAAAATCAACGAAATATTCATTTGGGAATTGATTTGTGGTGTGATGCAGGTACAGATATTTTAGCAGTATTAGATGGAGAAATTCATAGTTTTAAAAACAATGTAAACTATGGAGATTATGGACCAACAATTATAATCAAACATTCAATAGAAGGAAATGAATTTTATTCATTGTATGGTCATTTATCCTTAGAATCTTTAGAAGATATATCAGTTGGTAAAAAAGTTAAACAAGGAGAGAAAATTGGAACTTTAGGAGATAGTTCTGTAAATGGAGATTATGCTCCGCATTTACACTTTCAGTTAATAATAGATATTGAAGATTATTATGGAGATTATCCAGGAGTGTCTTCAAAAAAGACGTTGGATTTTTACAAGCAAAATTGCCCTAATCCTAATTTATTATTAAAATTGCCCCATGAAACCCTCATAGAGGGATGATGCAAAACAATATAATCGCCCTAAGTAAAGAAAATGAATAAAAGTTAGGGTTAGTTAATTATTAAAATTTGAATTTTTGAAATATAGACAACTTACAAAGGAGCAGTTTGAAGGATTACACGAAGAGTTCGCACGTTTTTTAGCATCACAAAACATTGATAAAAAAGAATGGGATGAATTAAAAAAAGAGAAACCACATGTGGCAGAAGATGAAATGAATGTATTTAGCGATGTTGTTTGGGATGATGTATTAACCAAAACAGAGTACTTAGAACATTTTTCTCCAAATTTAGTAAACCTATTTAAATGCGAAGAAAAAGAAATGCATCGCATTGTGATAAAAATTGATAAAGAGGTTAATGTTTTAGAGCAAGAAGGATTTGAATGGCTATTAAAAAATCCAAATGATGAAGCAATTGAGTTTTTAAGAGGCTCAAAAGCATATCAAGAAGAAAGAAATGCTGAAATTTTTGACTTAATTGAGAAAGGAAGTACTATTTCTAAAGGAGAACTGTACGAGTATTTTGATCGATTAACATCAAATTCATAAAGCCTTATTAAGTATTGTAATTAACTTATCAGTACCAGAACTAGCAACGTCTTCAATAATAGTTAAGTTATTGAAGGCGTTTTTATTTACAGCAGGTTTAGGATCTATAAAATAAATTGGTGTGTTATGCTGTACATAATTAACCAAACTAGCAGCAGGATATACTTGCATAGAAGTCCCTATAATTACTAAAATATCAGCTTGTAAAGTAATTTCAGCAGATTTTTCCAATAATGGAACATCTTCACCAAACCAAACAATATGTGGGCGTAATTGAGCTTCTTCTTCACAAACATCTCCTAAAGCAATATCCTTTTTCCAAGGATATACTAAGTTTTCATTTTGGGTACTACGTACTTTTAATAGTTCACCGTGTAAGTGAATCACATTAGAACTACCTGCCCGTTCGTGTAAATCATCTACGTTTTGCGTAATAATATCAACTTCAAAATTATTTTCTAAAGAAACTAGATTATGATGTGCTTTATTAGGAGAAACTTCTAAAAGTTGCCTTCTACGCTGGTTATAAAAATCTAACACTAACTCAGGGTTAGCACGAAACCCTTCAGGTGAAGCCACCTCATAAATATCATGTCCTTCCCATAAACCATCAGCATCCCTGAAAGTTTTAATACCGCTTTCAGCACTAATACCAGCACCTGTTAATACAACCAATCGTTTTTTCATAAATATAAATTTTGTTGCAAGTTTAAGAAAATAAATACTGGGCTATCGCTCTGCGCTTAAAAATAGGAAAAATTACTATGTTTGTTGTATGATTGATGAAGGATTATTAGCCTATTTAGAAGGCTACATTACTGAGAAAAGAAAAGAAACCTTTTATAAGGTTTTAAATGAACGCACACGTCATTTCACGGTAGTGTTAGAAGATATTTACCAACCACATAATGCCAGTGCGGTGGTGAGAAGTTGCGATATTTTTGGAGTACAAGATGTGTATGCAATTGAAAATAAGTTTACGAACAAGGTTTCAAGACATGTAGCAAAAGGAAGCCAGAAATGGTTAGATATTCATCGGTATAAAGAAGATGGAGACAATACCAAAGCTTGTTTAGAAGATTTACGAGCAAAAGGATACCAAATTATAGGAACCACTCCACATACTGATTCTTGCATTTTACCTGATTTTGATGTGACAAAAAAGTCGGCATTTGTTTTTGGAGCTGAAAAAGATGGGATTTCAGATTATATCAAACAAGAAGCGGATGGTTTTTTAAAAATACCAATGGTAGGTTTTACTGAGAGTTTAAATATATCGGTAGCAGCAGCTATTACTTTACAAGATGTAACTACACGTTTGAAAAGAACAGATATACATTGGCAACTTTCAGAAGAAGAAAAGAAAGTATTGTACTTTAAATGGATAAAAAATACGATTAAAAATCCAGAGAAACTGATAGAGTACTATTATAAAGACCTTGATAATTTGCTAACAAATACTTTGTAAAAGTTTAAAAGAAGCAAACTTTAAAACCTTGGAGATACATTTAAATTTGAAGTAGTTCCTATTTTCGGAGATGCTAACAGACCTAGTAGACCAACTAAATTCCGTGTCCAAATATCTCAAAAGGGAACACCTGTTAAAATACCAGAAAAATATAAATTAATCGATAACCCATTTTAGATATGAATCTGATTAAAGAAGATTATAAAATTATAGTAGAGTACCTTAAAAATAAATTTGTTAATAAAAATTGGGATACTATTGTCTGTAAAGTGGCATTTTATACAGGAAGTTACGGCCCTTCAGTTAAATATTATCATAATGAACAAGAGTTTATTTTTGTTGAAGATATTTTTGAGTTCGGTCCTGTTTTAGATGAAGTTTTCGATGACTATTTAAAAGAAAACAAAAAAAGGGATTTTAATGATGTATTTATAAGAATTACTAAAGATGATTTTTCTGTTGAATATAGAATGAATGAAGAGAGGATAAAAGAAGAATTACAAAGTTCTGCACAAATATTCTCAAATTATGTTTATGAGGACATGCGTACGCAGATTTATGATTATGAAATAGCCAATAATTTACGTACACCCATATATGATGAAGAAGGAGCGGTTTGTGACCATGAAAAATCTTGGGATAGTGGTTTGTTTACTTTTATAATAAATATAGAAGCCAAAGAAGTATATTATAAAATAGAGCTATCATTACAAGGAGAAAAACGTATTCTTCCATTAGAGCTACAAGAGTATTTTATTGAAGCAATCTTAACACATTATGCATTAACACATGGCGAGTTAAAAGAATATTGGAAGCCATGGAATAAGATTATTGTAACCGCTCCTGAATTGGTTATTCCTTTGGGTAAAGAACAAGAGTATATAGAGTATTCTTTAGAATCACAAGAAGCTTTAAAAAAGATGCAAACAACCTATAAAAATAATGGTTGGAATATTACTAAAATACAAAATAGTAACACTAATAGCATTTGGTCTAAACTAAAAAATACATGGTCTTAAACCAACAATATTGTAGGGATAATTCGTTCACATATAAGAGCAAAATAGTAAGAAAAGAGAGGTATAGTAATTTAAGTAAATTAAAAAAAAATATAGATAAATTAATAGAGTACTATTATAAAGAACTTACTTAGAAGTCAATATTTTACATACTAATTCTTTGGTTAACGGTTGTCCGTTAGCCATTTTTTTGATGTTTTCAAAAGTAAACACAAAGCCACAACCATTTTTATACTCAGAACATCCGTAAGCAGATTTTCCTTTTAAAACAGTTCCTTTATTACATTTAGGGCAGGTTATTTTTTCACTGTCATTACGAGGAGTTTGTGACGAAGTAATCTCTTCTTTTGTAGTAATTCCTTTTTTTGGTTCAAATTTTAAATTGAAGTTACCATCAAAACGAACCAAACCTTCAACTTTTTCACCTTTTTGTTTGAAGCCTTTTAAATTGGTTGTACATCCTTTATCAAGTAAACGAATTAGTTGGTTTTCGGATATTTTTTTGTCCATAAATTCAAAAGCCAGTGTAAAATCACAACCATTTTTATAAGCAGAACAGCCATAAGCAGCACTTCCTTTTAATAATTGACCTTTTTTACATTTTGGACATTCTTTACCAACAACGGTTTTCTTTTTAGAAGCTGTTTTTTTTGGCGGTTGTTTTGTTTTTTGAGCTTCGTAAGAAATTCGTTTGGTTTTAGAACTCGAACGAACTTCATAGACCAAATCGTCTACCATTTTTTTCATTTGATTGATAAACGTAGCAGCATGGTATTCACCACGTTCAATTTCTTTCAAACGTTTTTCCCATAGTCCTGTTAATTCAGCAGATTTTAAAAGTTCATTGTCAATTAAATCAATTAAATCAATACCAGTTTGGGTAGGAATAATTAACTTTTTTTGGCGTTCAATATATTTTCTTCTAAATAACGTTTCAATAATACTCGCACGTGTGGATGGTCGTCCAATACCATTTTCTTTCATCAATTCACGCATTTCATCATCATCTACTTGCTTCCCAGCAGTTTCCATGGCACGTAACAAGCTCGCTTCGGTATAATTACGAGGTGGTTTGGTTTCTTTTTCTAAAAAAGAAGGTTCGTGCGGACCTTTTTCTCCTTTTTCAAAAGTTGGAAGCACATCTTTCTCTTCTGTTTTTTTAGAATCGTTTCCATATTCAAAAACAGCTCGCCAACCTTTGGTAAGTATTTCTTTTCCTGAAGTTCTAAAAGGCACTTTATCAGCTTCACCTTTAACTTCGGTTTTTGAAATATCGCTATCAGGATAAAACACGGCAATAAATCGTTTTACAATAATATCATATACCTGTTGTTGGTTGTATTGCAGATTGATTTCTACTCCTGTAGGAATAATAGCATGGTGATCGGTAACTTTCTTATCGTTAAAAACTTTACTTGATTTACGTATTTTTTTTCCTAATAAAGGTTGTGTTAACGAAGCATATTGTTTTAGTCCTTTTAAAATATTTGGAACCTTAGGATAAATATCATTCGGTAAAAAAGTAGTATCCACTCTAGGGTATGTAACTACTTTCATTTCGTATAATTTCTGAACAATTTTTAAGGTTTCATCTGCTGAAAACCCAAATTTGTTGTTGCAGTATACCTGTAAACCTGTTAAGTCAAAAAGTTTAGGTGCGTATTCTTTTCCTTTTTTCTTAGTAACCGAGGTTATTTCAAAATCACTTTCTTTTACCTTGTCGGCAAAAGCTTGTCCGTCTTCTTTCTTTAAAAAGCGACCTTCTTCACAACTAAATAAAGTTTCACGGTATTGCGTTTGTAGCTCCCAATAAGGTTCAGGTTTAAAGTTTTGAATTTCTTTATAACGATCTACCAACATAGCTAGGGTAGGAGTTTGTACCCTACCAATAGATAACACTTGTTTGTAACCGCCAAATTTTACAGTGTACAAACGAGTAGCATTTAAACCTAATAGCCAATCACCAATAGCACGAGAAAATCCCGCGTAATATAAATTATTATAATCGTCGTTGTCTTTTAGGTTTTCAAATCCTTCTTTAATTGCTTCTTCCGTTAGAGAAGAAATCCATAACCGTTGAATTTTACCTTTGTAATTTGCTTGATTGATAACCCATCGCTGAATAAGTTCTCCTTCTTGTCCAGCATCCCCGCAGTTGATAACCACATCGGCTTTTTCAAATAAAGACTTAACAATTTTGAACTGTTTCTGAATACCACTATCATTAGTAACTTTCGTTTCAAAACGCTCAGGAAGCATCGGTAGGTTATTTAAATCCCAGCTTTTCCAGTGCGGTTTGTAGTCTTTAGGCTCTAAAAGTGTGCATAAATGACCAAATGTATACGTAACTGCATAGCCGTTCCCTTCGAAATATCCATCTCGTTTGGTACTGGCTCCTAAGATATTAGCAATCTCACGGGCTACACTAGGTTTTTCGGCGATACAAACTTTCATGAAAGTAATTTAGAGGGTCGAAATTACTAAATTATTTATGAATGTAGAATCTTACTTTTTATAATACTTAATATTTAAAATAGTTGGTATATTTAAAAAATAAAAAAATCGTTTTTAGCTATTTTTAAAAACAAAAATAAAAAAGAATGAAAACAATAGAACTTATAAAACCTAATACATTTAATAACGAGAACCATTGGTATCCTAAGGTGCTGAATGCCACAATTCATCCAATGGTAAACTTTTTTTTAAATCTTGATAAGGAACGAATTATTGCTAGGTATTGTCACTTACATCCAAAAGTAAATGCAGATAAACTTAGAGAAATTTTATCGTATGAATGTAAGTACTTTTTATGGGGAGGAGCAGATTTGATTAATTCAACATCAGCAGATGGAGATAAAAATATGGTTATTATAGAGAATAATTCATGCCCATCAGGTCAAAAATCAATGCCTTTGTTAGATGATAATAAAGAAGACGGAGTATATCGCTTGTTAATTGAAAGAACGTTTAAGCCTATCTTAGAGAAAAAGCGAAAACTTGTTAAAGATGGTAGGTTAGCGGTACTTTATGATAAAAATTATATGGAAACATCAGGTTATGCAGCCGTTATAGCTGATGTTTTTAAAGAAGATGTTTTTCTTGTACCTTATTATTCAAATAAAGATAACGATCATATAAAAATAGAAAATGAAATCTTTTATCTAAAACAAGAAGAAGAATGGATTCCGTTACGAGGTATTTTTAGATATGTAACTCAAAAGCCTTGGAATAGATTTCCAATTAATAGTAAAACAAAGATTTTAAACCCTATTATTACTTGTTTGGCTGGAGGAAGAAATAAAATGGTAGCTGCCAAAGCATATGATATTTACAACACGGAATTAGAAGAATATGGAATGAAAATAAATATCCCAGATACTATTTGGGATGTTAGCAAGAATGAAATTCCGTTGTGGGTAAAGAAAATGGGAGGACAAGCAGTTATAAAAATACCTTATAGTAATGCAGGACAAGGAGTTTTTACGATTGTTAACGAACAAGAACTAGAAGAGTTTATGAAGTTAGAAATCGAATATGAACGTTTTATTGTACAAAGTTTAATAGGTAACTATAATTGGAGTTCAGTAAGCACAAAAGGCAAATATTATCATGTTGGTACAATGCCAAATGCTAAAGGAGAAACGTTTGTGTCAGACATTCGTATGATGATTAGTAGTACAAAAGATGGAATAAAACCATTGTGTATGTACTCGAGAAGAGCATTACTACCGTTGGAAAACGACTTAGAAAGTAGTAAAGATTCTTGGCAAATGTTAGGAACAAACTTATCGGTTAAGTTAGGAGAAAATGAATGGACGTCAGACACTAATCGTTTGTTAATTATGGACAGAAGAGATTATAATAAACTAGGTTTAGGTATAGACGATTTAATAGAAACTTTTATACAAACTGTACTTTCTACCATTGCTATCGACAAAATGTGTATTAGTTTAATAAACTCGAATAAAAAGTTTAAAAAGAAACTATTTACTTCATTAAACAACGATAGTACGCTGTTAAACGAATTATATTAAAAGTATGAGTATGGGACACCAGATTGAATATATTACCGAGTTTGATGTGAATCAAACACCTAAAAATTCTATTAAAAATTATTGGTTAAAGGTTACTTCTAACGCAATGGGAATTCCCACGTGTATTCCTGTCATGGTAGCTAGAGGAAAAGAAGATGGTATTGTATTGGGACTTACAGCTGCGGTTCATGGAAATGAATTAAACGGAATATCAGTTATTCAGCGATTGTTTAAAGATTTAGATACAGAAAATTTAAAAGGAACAATTGTAGGAATTCCAGTGGTTAATGTGCCTTCATTTGTTCGAGGGACAAGAGTTTTTAGCGATGGAGTTGATATTAACAGAATTATGCCAGGAAAAGATAATGGAAATACAAGTGAAGTATATGCCAATCGTTTTTTAAATTTGGTAATAAAGAAGTTTGATTATTTGTTAGACCTACATACAGCTAGTTTTGGTAGAGTGAATTCATTTTATATTAGAAGTGATATGAACAATAAAGTCACCAAAAAATTAGCCTTATTACAAGATGCTGAAATTATAGTACATACACCACCATCAGACGGTACTTTACGAGGAGCTGCAGAAGAGTTAGGAATCCCATCTATTACTATCGAAGTGGGTAACCCAAATAGTTTTCAAAAGAAAATAATTAAAAGTGGAGTAGCAGGAGTACATAATGTATTGGCATATTTAGGAGTTACGGATGATGAATATGAAACCTCTAAGAGAAATACAATAGTTTGTAAAAAATCCTATTGGTTATACACACAAGAAGGAGGGTTGCTCACAGTACATGTAGATTTACGAGATATTGTAGAAGAAGGAGATCATATTGCTACACTACGAGATGTGTTTGGTAATAGAATTAAGAAATATTACGCTCCAGAAAGAGGTGTTGTAGTAGGAAAGAGTGTAAACCCCGTAAATCAATCAGGTGGACGTATTATTCATTTAGGGATTATAAAATAACTATCAAAAAGGCTGTTTCTTAACTAAAATATATTTTTTGATAAGAAGCTGAATAAGTTTTTATATTTAATCAAACCAATTTTTTTATTCAAGTTAATATTTGGTATTAACCTATTCTTTTGTTTTTAGTGGTGAAATTTTTTAATAAACTATAATCTAATTAATATTTAAAAGATAATATTATTGCCAGCATTTTTCATAGTTATTTGTTGTAACTTCCAACTAAGTTGATCATTTACTAAATGAATACTGTTTGTCTTCAAGTTTTGTAATTTATTTCTTTTAAGGTTAGAATTTTCAAAATATAAGTAAGCGAGGTATGTGCGGTTTATAGGAAAGTAGATTTCACTTTTTTCTGTAATAATTTCATTTTTTATAACAACAGGACTATCGCTAGTAAACCAAGGTGCGTCATCTGTAGATTTAAGAAATATAATTTTACAACTTTCAATCTTTCTTACTAGATATTCAGCAGAAAAAAGTAACGTGTAACTTATTATATCATAAACTGGAAGGTTAGCTACATCTCTGTAAAACTTTGTAGCTTCTATATCTTTTAAGCTATTTGTATGATGAGCACAAATTTGTTTTAAAAAGTTTGTTTTATTATTGGAATTTAAATTAAAATGCATCATTGAATGCCAGTTATTACTTTTTATAGTGAAGTAGGAAATTATTTGAACTAATTTAGTAAAGGAGTTGTTACGTAAGGTTTGGTAATTATCTAAATCTGAAATTATGTTCAAATATATTGGTTCAATATTATAAATTAATTGTTTAAATAGTTGCTCAACTCTAGAAGTATTATTTTCAAAAAAGTAAATACTATTCTCACTTAAAAAATTATCAATACTTTTTTTTAGAATAAATTTTTCTCCAACTTTTAGAACTGAAATGTTAGGTTTATTATCGAACAAGTATTCAAACTGTTTTAGGTATATTTTTAATACATTGAATTGGTTTTGATCTTTTTGAGGCGTCATAAATACTTAATTATTGCTTTTATATGTAACTTTTTATCAATTTTAGTTTTTATAATGTTGTTTTAACAAAGTCTTTTCGTCAATAATCATTCACATTACAAGGTTTGTAGTCTAAGTAATATATCTTTTGAAATATTTTATTAATTGCGCTCTTTTTCTTACAATTATTTATAAGTTACTTGTATGATTGGGGAGAATTGCTAATTAAATTATAAATTACCTTACTTAAGTTTTTATTTTGAGTAGTAATTGTATAAAAACTATTTACATTTATGATGGCTGTATTAATAAGTTCATTAGTTTTCTTCTCTTTAAATTTTAGATTTAAATTATAATTTTGTTTCCTTTTTTTTATTAAATGCTCGTCAAAACTTTTAAAATTTAATAAAGAGATTGAACAAATAAGATCGTAATTATTTTTAGAAGATGTTTGTTTAGGAATTAAACTTAAATCAGATTTAAATGGTTTCTTAGAAAATAACTCATAATTAAAGTCAACCTTTACTTTTGAATTTTTAAACCTTTTCACTAAATTTTCTTTTAAATCAAGGTAAAAATTAATTAGATGGGTATCGCCTTCAAAAATAAAAAGAATAGAATTTTGAGAAGTTAAATCTGACATTATTTTATATTCAATTAAAGAAACACCAGGCTTAAAGTTTTCTTTTTTTTGGCTAAAAATATTTAGGTTTACAAGAAAAAAAAGAAATAATAAGGCAATTTTTTTCATACAATATTTATTAAACTTGTTATTAATTTGATAAAAAAACAGTTAGCTATGAGGTAAATATACATTTAATTGATTGGATTTATACAATAACAATAGACGACATAAAACTAACGCAATAGAATAAGATATTTTTAAGTAACATAGTCTATATACGTCATTAAAATTAGCAGATAGCATTACTATTATTTATTCTCTAAAAAATAAGTAAATATTATTTTGGTTTATAGGCTTCCAGTTTTTTGCATGGAAACTGTTTTCTTTCCAGTAAATTATAAGATTTATATGGTCTATTTTTATAGAATCCTTTGTTTGTGTTAATAGGTTTAAAGTGTCTTTATTTTGAGTAATTCCATTCATTTTAAAATGCCCATTTATTTTAGAAATAAAATCACTTAATTCTTCTATCCTTTTAATTTCAACCTGTTCACTATCAGCTTTAGTAAGTTTATCCCACTTGTTTTCTAATTACTTTTTTGAGTTACAACTTAATAAACTTAAAGAGAAGAATGCAATTAGTAATGTATTTGTTATTCTCATTTCACACCTTTTTATTTTATCACAGCTGTCATTAATTCTTTTTTTATAAACTCTATAGATTCCGCGTAATAATCATTTCCGTCCCAGTCTCCAATTTCTATTTGAGTTTGCTCATTATGTAAACAAATAACAGCTGGCATAGGCTCTAATTGTATGGCAAAAGATACTTTTCCATCGTCATATATTACATAACTATTTTCGGTCTCAGCTTCTCCCCAAGTAGTCTTTTCAATAAGTTTAGTTGCTTTATAAAACTTTAAATTATTGAAAATTTCAGGTTCATGTTCTTTTAGAATCTGATAAATATCTTTCCCGAATAGCACATACCTAGTTTTAGCTTCCTCATAAGTTTCCTCAATATATTCTTGAGAATCATTTAATAAAAAGTGAGTCATTTCAATAGTCTTGTTTATGGCTTTACAAATAGGGTAGAATCAGGCAACTCTCTTTATATATTGTTGTAAGTTATTTTGTTTAATTTACAAGTGAAAATAATATCAAAAGAGGGTACTACCTTTTTTATTTCTCCTTTTATATTCTTTTGATAAAAAGGCTCTGTTTTTAAGTATATTTTTCCTTTTATAGTTTCGTTTAGCTTATATTCTATAGGTTTTGTTATTGTCAGTTTAATTTCGTCAGTTAAAAGATTAATGTTGTCAAAGAGGTCTTTTTTTTCTTCTTTTGATTTGGAATAAACTTTCTTAGTAGTTGATAAAGATACTTTTCCTGAAATACTATCTTTATAGATTTTTAAAAAGAAACCAACACCTCCTGTGTACCCTTGTCCACCAATAATTTTGATAGTATCATTAGATAAATTACAATTACAAACAGATTTTATGAATTTCATATTTAAGCCTCTTTGAGTTTTAAGAAAAGAAAATAAGTCAGAAGACTTATCATTATAAAATTCATTAACGTTTTTAATATCACGTATATTAAAATTTAATTGTCCAATACTGTGACTTCCATATTGTTTTATTTCCACAATACTGTCAATTTTGGATATAATACTTTTATCAATTAGTATAGGGTTTTTAGTTTTTTTATTACAACTATTAAGTAAGAGTAGACATAATATTAATTTTAGTATTCTCATTTTCTTTAATTTTTGCTAACATGTTTATATACGTGATAAAATTACCAATACGTACTTTACAGAGTAGAATAAATGGAGGATATAGCAATTTTTACTTCTCCAAATATAAAAAAAGGAAGATAAAAAAGTGTAACTTTTTATTGGGACGACACCCCAAGCCTAAGAGGAGTAACTTAAAACAACAAAAAAGATAAAAATAGGTGCGTGTGTAGAAAAATGTTTGTTAGGTGTTGTGAGATATAAAGAGACTATAAAAAAATGAATGCTGTTTAGATAAATGTAAACAGCATTTTGGAGGTGGATTAAATATACATTTAATTCTTTGATTTCATACAAAAAACAATTTTTTTCAAAGTAGTTATAAAACAATTTTTTCAAGAATCTTTTCAGTATTAATATTACTTTTATCAAGTCCACCATAAATATTAAAAGAAATAAGTTTCATACCACAAAAATTAATAATTTGTTGTTTAAAAGTTTTTTTAATCCTACTATTTGCGCCAGTAATTTTATAAATAAAAGAAGGAGCACCGGTTGTAGTATAAACACTTACTTCTTTATTAGATAGTAATCCAACAGGTTTTGAGTTTACATATTTAAAAGCAAATCCTTTAGATAAATTCCATTCAATAAAGTTTTTAAGAATTGAAGGCATACCTCCCCACCAATAAGGAAAAATAAAAATAAGTCGATCAGAATTTTTAATTTTATCTTGATAATATTTCATTTCCTTAGTAATAGGAACATTGTTGGCATTATTAAATGAAAAAAAAGGTTGTTGATTCTTATCCCTATATAAATCAATTATATCAATATTATGTTTTTTTTCATAAGCTTGCTTTAATATTCTTTCAGCCATAGCAAAAGAGAAGCTCTCTTTTTTAGGATGTGCAACGATAAGTAAAATATTCATATTTTAAATTAGGTTTTTTATTATTCTTAATAAGTAATTGTTTAATTCATTTATTTCTTCCTCAGTAAAGTCATTTAGAGCTTTATCTAAAATACTTGAAGCTATATTGTTAGATTTTTCTTTTATATTGATTCCTTCATTTGATATAGAAATTATAGAGTTTCTTTTATCTTCTAAAGAAGTAGTTTTTGTAATTAATTTTAATTTTAATAAACCTTTAATAAGGCTATTAATACTAGATTTATTTTTTAAAGTAATGTCACACAATTCTTTTTGATTTTTTGAATCTGTACTTAAAATTTGTAGTATAATCCATTGTTCAGATGTAATAAATAAGTCTTCTTCAGATAAAGAATTTGTAAGGCTTTTATTTAATAAACGTGATGTTTTACCTATAAGTTTTCCTGTTGTAAATTTTTGCATGATGCAAATCTATAAATAAATGGTTTGAATTAAAACTATTTATTCATAGATAATAAATAGCCATTACTTTACTTAGTATGTAATAGTGTTATTCTTTCTTTAATTTGGTTAAGGTATAGGTTCGTTCTACAGAATCACCTGTTTTACTTGTAACTTGTTCAATTTTATGGATAAGCTCGTCAATTTTTAAGTAAGAAGCACTAACAAGTGTTTCCATTTCTTTTGTACCAAAAAGCTGAAACTTATCACCCACAAAAGGTAAGCTTTTCATAAACTCTTTATTAGCATAGGTTAAAATACAAATACCACTGGGTTTTAAAACGCGTTCAATTTCAGTTATTAGTTTTTGGGGATTAGACCAAAAGTAAACTGTATTTACACTCATAACACGATTAAAAGAATTGTTTTTAAACGGAATTGTTTCTCCGTCATATAAAGAAAATTCAGCTTGTGTAGCTGTATTAATAGCTTTAGCCTCTTTGTGCATTGTCTTAGAAATCTCTAACCCAAAGTAATTTATATTGTTAGCTGTGGCTAATAACTTTTGTAAATGTCCGCAATTGCCATGACCAAGCTCTAAAACTGAGTTATTGTCTTCTAACTCTAAAGAATCAATAGTATTTAAAGTCATGTTAATATTAGTCTCGTTCATGTTTTTTCCAACTTCAACGCCTAATTTTCCTTCAGGACAACTTAATTGTTTTTCTAATTCCTTAATTTCTTCTTGTGTTAATTGCATAGCTTTTTTTAGTTGAGTTTAATACTGGTGTGAAATTATCAAAAATAAACTATACGCCAAAGAAGTAGAAGTATATTAAGATACTAAAAAAATCCCTTTGTAAAAGCTACAAAGGGATTTTATTCTAATATTCAATCTTATCTTCTTTCTCAGACCATTTCTGAAAAGGTTCTAAAGCAATATCGCGTCCTATTTGCTCAAACGGAATACTTCTCTTTTCGTATGGTAACGGAATTTCTTTATAAATAAACTCATCATCAAAACCAATGTTAGCAGCATCTTGTTGATTACTACCGTAAAAAACTTTATCAGGACGAGCCCAGTAAATAGCACCTAAGCACATAGGGCAAGGTTCACAAGAGGTATACACCACGCAACCATCTAACTGAAAAGAACCTATATTTTTACAAGCATCACGAATAGCAGTTACTTCTGCGTGAGCTGTTGGGTCATTGGTAGAGGTAACTTTATTGTTTCCACGGCCTATAATTTCTCCATCTTTTACTACAATGCACCCAAAAGGACCTCCTTCATTGTTCTGCATTCCTTTTAAAGCTGCTTTTACAGCTTCACTCATATATTCTTCGTGTGTATTCATTGTTTAATTTTTTTAAAAAAAGGATTACAAAACTAAGTCTTTTCTTTGGCTCAATTTAATAAATAAAATATTTTTTTAAGTATAAGGTATAAATATTACTTACACTTGGTGTCAAAAAAAAGCTCTTTATAACTGTAATTTAATAGTTTATGGCATCTTTTTAACAAACAAGAATAAAACTACCTAATTTGTAATTATTATTAAAAAATTAAACAATGAAATTAACAGCCAAACTTATTTTAAATGCAATGCTTGTAATGGGTGTTGTGTTTTTGAATTCTTGTAAAAAGAAGAAAAAAGAAAATGATGTTTTAGAACCAATAGCCAAAATGGCTTATAACCAAACAGCCAAAGATAGTTTATGTGAAAGTAATTGGTTTCCTCATACACAAACTCCACCTCCTGCAGAAGGAAAAGGAAGTCCGTTTGATGTATCGAGCACAACCAATGCAATTTTTCACCAATGGTCTTGGCAAAAGTTTTTATGGCTTACAAAACCAACTGAAGAAGTTGTGTTATTGCCTATTATAACACGAGGTGAACCTACACCAATAAAATTAAAGGTAAAAATACCTCTATTTTTAAACCCAAAAGAAATGCATCAAGTAACGGCTCATATGCAAGATGTAAAGCAAAAAGAAGGAGCTGCTTTGGTTTTAGTAGATACTGCTCAGGCAGGATCGGGGGGAACGTTAAAAACAAACCCTGCGTATAACAAAGAAGGGGTTTCAGAAACAGTATTTTACTCAATTCACGTAAGCCCTACGATGAAAGAATCTTCAAGAAAGTATAGAGACTCTATAATTAGCGGAACTTTAAGTGGAAATAACCAAGCATCTTTTCCGGTAGGTTCTTTAGAGTTAAAAGTATCATGGACACCAGTAACTGCAATTGCTGAAGAAGAGATAGGTAATTATTATACTACAGTAGCGGCTTTAAGTAGAGATGGAGAAACATATACGAATACTGAGGTAGCTTTATTAGGAATGCATGTTGTAGGAATTGTAGAAAATCATCCCGAATTTATTTGGGCTACGTTTGAACACGACGATTTAGCACCAAACTACAATTGGAAAGAAAACAAAGCAATTTCTGCTACTGATAAATTACTTTTTGAAAAAATTAGCACTACTGGAATTGATGGAATTACATGGAGTAATGATAGTGTGAAATTACCATACAAAGCATACGATTTATTTAAGTATGGAGTTCCAAGAGATAGTGTAGGAAACTTTATGAAGACAAGTCAAGAAGAACCTATGAACTTTGATAATATAGAAAATCTTAATACTTGTGTAAAAGAAAACTTAACCGATGTATGGAAAAACTATTTTTATAATGGTTCTCTATGGATTGATACTGATGGAATGACTCCTGAACAGCAAACAGCGAAAATAAATAGTTTAGGAAAAAATATAGGAAAGGCAACACCAAAATCTACTTCGTTAGCAAGAGGGTCGGTAAACTGTGCTAATGTTACTATGGAAACCTACACACAAACTTTTAAAAGTAGTTTAAAAGATATTGAAGCAGACAATTTAGCAAACTGTTTTAGTTGTCATAATACAGTTGGTTTTTCAGATAATAAATCACCATTGTATATAAGTCATGTGTTTAACGCTTACTTATTAAGAGGACAAGGAAAAACATTTAATGAAGTTGAAGCTATTAAAGCGAAGCAAGAAGTAGAAGACTTTATGAAAAACAGCTTAAAGTAACGTTTTTAAGATTGACTTTATTAAGAAGCCTCTCCAGTTTGTTTCATTACTGGGGAGGTTTTATTTTTGTTAGTTGTTGGTATGTTTTACCTAAAAGAACAGTCATTCCGAACGATAGTGAGGAATCTCACTCAAAAGAGTTACTCTTATTCTTTTATTGTAAGTCTTTATTTTTGTTTCTTTTTATCCTCATTAAGAGGAAGATATGACGAAGTAATCTGTCCGTAAAACTATCAGCTAATACCTCGTCTTTTCCAAAAAGTAGCTTCTTTCCATCTAGTCTCAGTACTGTAGAAAAAGTTTTTATGTTTTAGATAATGATTCCAAACTTGTTGTAGTTGATTTTCATACAATATATTGAATTTTCCCTCCTTGGTGGAGTCCAAATCCTTAATAAAATCATACTTAATAAGTAGTTTTTGAAGCTGCATTGCATTTGCCATAGCGTTGAACATTCCTTGAGAAGAAAGCGGATCAAAACTCATAGCTGCATCACCCAAAGCAACCCATTGTTTACCTGTTACTTGGTCTAAACGAGTAGAGTTAGCACTTACCGTACCATGAAAGTTAACAGTAGTTTCGTTACCTTCAATTAAAGGCTGAATGAGTTTGTGTTCTTTGGCAAAGGATAAAAATGTATTTACATGCTTAAAAGTGTTTCTATCCACTAAATCAGGATCCGTTTGAAAAGCGATGACCCTTTTATTATCGGGAACTACAGCACTATACCACCAACCTAACTCATTAGCAACAATGGTACTCATGGTATTTTCTTGAGTATTAGGTAAGCTCATCCAGCAAGATATTAACTTATCATACGATGTACGTTGAATACCTAAGCTTTTGGTGAAATGTGATTGTCTACCAGTGGCGTCAATTACGAATTTTGCATGAATAGTATGTGTGGTTCTGTTTTTTAAATCATCAGACTTTGTGGTTATTTTCCAATAATTATTTTCATAAGAGCTATTAGAAAGTCGTGTTCCCCAAATACAATTAACTCCTCTTTTAGCAGCAACATTTCTTAGATATACTTCAAAGTTCTTTCTGTCTAAACTTCTAGAGAATCCATCGGGGTTCCTCATATGGTCAACAATTTGAAGTTGATTATTTCCCCAATAGGATTGCATTCCTAAATTATTACGAAATATGGTTTGTTTTATGGCTTCCGATTCATTTTCTAATAAATCTAACTCTTTTAAAATTCGTTGTGCAGCAGGTGCTAGTGATTCTCCAATTCTATCAACAGGTTCCACTAGTTTATCTAGCAATGTAACATTATAATAATTAACTAAAGAAATGGCGGCAATGCAACCTGCAATGCCACCACCTATAATTAGTATGTCAGTAGTACTAGTATATTCTTTCAATTCGTATATTATTTAGGAATATATCTTGAAAAACGTGTCATCTTCTCAGGAATACCAACTTCAACTCTTTTAGGAGCTGCTTCTTGATGCGAATCAGACTGTTTCATATGATGTAACTTAGAAGCAATTAAATGTATGGTTTTAATAACATTTGGTGTTGCTTTAAAGTCTTTTTCTAGTTCATCTTCCGTTAAGCTTAATAAACTACGCTGAGCATCTTCCAATACAAATTGCTCGTTTAATAAATTATCGTGTGATAGTTTTTCTACGGCTGTATCTATTGTATTTTGAAGTCCTTTCTTTAACGCATGTTTAGCAGTTAAAACACTTTGTAATTCTTTTATGGTAGCTTTTAATAATGTTGCCTCTTGTTCTGGAGTAGGAGTAATACCCACCTGCATTTCTTCAGGGAAATTAGGATCATGCTGAACTCCTGGACGCTTTTGAACCACGGCTAATTTATCAAAATACTTAATCATGCTATTAATTTGATTTGTATAAGTTGGTGCTTGACCATCTAAGGGAAGATTATCTAGCCAATCGGAACGGAAATTAAAGGCTTGAATACGGGTTTCTTCAGATAAATTCGAATCCATTGTTTCTTTATAACGTTCTTCATTCAAAACATTGTTAGGTACTCTAGCAGGCCAAAATGTAGGTAAATATGGGTCGTATTCACTTGTATATCCGTCTCTACAACTTGCCGTATCTGTTTGCCAAGGAATTGCCATCCAACGAGTAATTCCCCCAGCTACTTGTCCGCCTAAAATAGGCCCTTTTGCCAATGGTAATATATCGTTATTCATCATCGGACCATAATACGTGGTATTAACAGGTGGCGTTTTAGGTGCATGTTTAATTCTAAAAGGAGCCATATACATTCCAGACGAACGCATAGGCCACGTCATTTCACAACCAGGATGAAAAGCATCAGCTAAACAAAACTCCATAGCTGCTTTAGTTAACATATCTGGTTGTTCTGAAACAGGAAGCTCGTCTATCGTAGGTGGTTTAGGTACGTGCGGACATCCAGTCATATCAACATAATCAGCATCAAAATCACCTTGTACCCATTGGTCTAAAAACTCCAATTGTAAGTCTGATAAGGTAGCATGTTGACGTACAGAGCCTGTGGAAGGAATGCTGATTGCATCACCATATAGCCAAGGCCATAATTGAGGTGCTTCTGCTCCAGATACATCAAAACGTCGGAAGTTGTTAGAAATCGTTCTTCGCATTTCCATATAGGCAGGTGACGGATTCCCTAATCGTTTTATCCACTCATTAGTGGTGTAGTTGAACTGACCGCCAAAACCAAAAGCTCCAGCAAAACCGGCATTTACCCACTGTAAATCAGTCATACGCTGGAAGATTGGTAAAATATCTTTGGTAAACGATGGCCTTACAGGACGTACCAACATTTTAGATTTTACAGCAACGTCGCGCATTAAATCCCACATCGTACGTACCGATTTTTGCATTGGTGCATAATCTGGCGGAGCACAAATAA
Organism: Tenacibaculum sp. SSH1-16; assembly: GCF_040104435.1. Taxonomy (NCBI): domain Bacteria; kingdom Pseudomonadati; phylum Bacteroidota; class Flavobacteriia; order Flavobacteriales; family Flavobacteriaceae; genus Tenacibaculum; species Tenacibaculum sp. SSH1-16. The sequence goes on along the minus strand of NZ_JBECOV010000003.1, from coordinate 315,794 downwards.
CCCACGCAGGGTCTACTTTTAATTTTGTTCCTTCGTATTCAACTTCCGCAGTAACAGGACCATCTGAAATGTCATCGTACCAACCTTCGTTATTGGCAAAAGTAATGGCAATATCTCCGTTGATATTTTCCGATTTTCCGTGTCCGCCTAACATGATTAGACGTCCTTTTTCATCCGTACGCATTTCACCTAAGTATACTTTTTTTGAAAGAAATTGCCCTTCAAAGAAAGGGCCTTCGGTAACATTGGTTCCGGTAATAGATTTTGCACCTCCATCAATTAATAAAGAGTTACGGTCTTTTACATCAATATTACGTAACATAGAAGGAGGCATATTAGCAGCTTCAGGAATGTCTAAGGCAATGTTAAATTGATACCAAGACGATTTTTGATTAGCTAAATGGCTATGCCACGTAATTTTTGCATTTTCAGTCGTTAATTCCTTTACTGCTTTTCCTGCAGCATTGAATCCGTAGATTCTAAATTGTGCCGCTTGTCTTTTTAAAGCTCCTGTTTTATCTCGATACGCATACGGATCGGTTTGTGGTTTAGGATTGTCAACCAGTGGACCAATAAAGTATTCGTTTTCACTATTTCCTACACGCATCACGCCAATAGGAGGATAGATACCTGCTTTTACGATAAAGTCACTATTTTCATCGGTGTTACCTTCAAACTGTGGATTGATTTCTTTAGGTTCTTGTAATTGCTGTCCGTTGGCTTGATGACGTGCTTCGGCACTTGCTGCATATACTACTTTTCTTGCTTGTGCGATTGATCCTAAAGGTTCGTGTTGCGGAAGTGTTCTCCAAATATTAAAGGCTAAGTTGCTTCCAAACTCCGCTTGACCAATATTAGCCACATCTTGTTGAGGTAAGTGTAATTTAGCAATGCAGATATACGGACTTTCTTCTGTGCTCCAAACTACCTGTGCATCATCTAAAGGCATGGTAGCATCATTGGTACGCAATTGTATTTCGAAACGGAAAGTAGTTTCTTTAGCTAACAAACGTTGTTGTAAATCTATACCTAAATAATTATTATCGTTAAAAGGAGTTCCTTTATAAGTGTCTTCAGGAACTAAACGATATTTTACAATTTGTGAATCACCTAATTTAAAAGGAAGAATTGCCCAATAGCTAGCACTTAGTACACTAGCTTCTTCTTTGGTCATTGCTTTTAGAATACTGGCTAATTCAGGGTGCTTTGCTATGTATGAATCATAATCGCGGTCAATAACACCAGCAGTTGTAAAGCTACACATTTGTTGTGCATCACGTGCAAAAAAACGGTCGATGTTTTGAAAGATAAAATCGGCATTGGTACCATCTCCCAATAGTTTAGGACCTTCCACACCAAAGAGTTTTAAACCGACTCCTAAGGTGGAATGTAAATCGGGAGAAGTTGGTCCAGTATCACTTGAAAAGCGAACAGCACATTCGTAAGTATCACCAGCAAAAATTCCGATTTTGAATTGTTCTTCGATGTCTTTGTTTACTACAAAACGACCGTAAGCGATACCATGTTGTTTTCTAAATACAGCTCTCTCGGCAGGTTGTTGTCCGTTTTCAATACGGGTTTTTTGCCCCATTTCTACAAACATTTCTTTTAAACGTTGTGTAACTTGGGTAATGTCTCCATCGCAGTTCCAGCATGATGAAGATTGATTTTGTGAGGGGTTTGTCATTTTTTGGTTAGTTTTAGTTTGACATTATATACCTTTAAAAATAAGGAATATAAGTTAGAGTTGGTTTTAAGAAACTCTTAAGCGTTAGGATTTCGAGTATTAGTTGTTGATATTTAGATTTGAGAGGATACTCGTAAAACTCACTGATGTTAGTGACAATAGTAGTTGAATACTTTTTATAGATATAAATAGTAGAAATTCTCTATAGAATTAACGTATATCTTTTGTAGTATGATTTGTTATTTGTACCTTCAAACTTTGAAAAAGCAAAAGTAATCCTCACTACATTCCTTTTATTTTTTTAATAGAGCTAAGAGTACACTACGCATAGGTGTAAAAGTGTATTGTCGTGGTTTATGTGTTCGGAAACACAAAGAGTAATTGTAAAAAAGTAACTACTAAAAATCTAAATAAATAATTATGACAAAGACAGAAAATAATAGGAAAGGGGTAATAGGTATTACCCAACAAGCAAGTTTAATAGATAAGAATATTGGTTCATATAAAGAGCATTTTATAAACGAACATTTTGGATACACCGTAAAATTATCTAACGGAGCAATTCGTATACCAAGAAAAACCGCTGAGGATTATGAGGTACAAAAAGGAATTGTTACTAATGAAAGAATAAAAGAAATAGCTAAAACCTATACATATCAAGAGATATAATTTATTTTAAAAGTTCGTTAAACAGAAAACCATAACATTTTGTTGTGGTTTTCTATTTTTTAAGCTTATTTTGATGATTATTTTGTTCGCTAATACTTAGTTAATCATCGCCCAAAATAAAAAACTAAAGCATCATTTAAAAAGTAAAGTATTCTATGTATGCTTTTACTTTATAATGTGGAAAATTGTTAGTTTATAAATAAAATTTATAGAGTAATGGTTTGAGGGAAAAAGAATCACGGTTTAAAATAATATCCGAAATTGTTAAATTTATTTGCCTTAAGTTTGTTTTTTGAAAAATAATTAATGGTTTTTGCTATAGCAGGGTTTTGTAAGCTGTGCCTAGAGTAAGCTAAACCTACTTCTCTATAATAACGAGGGCCTTTATACGGCCTAGTTTCAAAACCATACCAACCATCAATAAAATACTCAGGTAAAAAAGTTAAACCTAAACCCGCCATTAATAAAGTTAAAGTTTCAGTTTTTGTACTACAATTACCTACAGTATTAATAGTTTTATTAGCAAAATTTAGGATAGAAATACATTGTTTATGAGCTTCACAAGGAGGACAATGAATGAAGTTTTCATCTTTTAAATCTGCTACCAAATCAATTTCGTTTTTGGCTAATAATTTATGTCCATTGGGAATACATAATAAATAATCTTCTTGCCATAGTGGTAAAAACAAATCTTCTTCTTTCTTCCATTCTTTAACTAATAAATTAATCTCATTATTTTCATTACAATGATTTACTGTCCAAAATACATTACTATTTAATTCGTTAACCTTTTTTATAAATTGTAGTTTGTATTCTTGTGGTAAACTATCTGCAATACCAATTTTAACCTCATTTTTAAACGCACTTTTTGTAAATATGTTAGGTAAATCATTTAATTCATTTAAAATTCTTTTAGCTATGGGGTATAGGTAGTGTGCTTCGTTTGTAGGCTCGACACCTCGTTGATGTCTTTTAAATAAAGTACAATTCATTTTACTCTCAAATAATTTTATTCCGTTAGAAATATTAGGTTGAGAAACAAAACATTTATTGGCCGCACGTGTAAGGTTTTTTTCTTCATATACAGCAATAAAAAACTTTAATAAACGCTCTTCCATTATAATTATAAATTATGATTAAGATACAAAAATAGTATTTTGAGTAGTTTTTTTTGAAATGTACCTTTGTAAAAGCTAATAAAATAGTTAGCTAGTAGTAAAGTTGAATTTAAATTAGTATAAAAAATAATTATAACAAAGGAATGATTTATGGAAGATAAAAAATTAGTAGTTATTACTGGAGCTAGTTCTGGTTTTGGGTTAGAAATGGCTAAAATGTTTGCAGAAGACGGATACCCTCTTTTATTATTAGCAAGAAGGGTAGAAAAGATGGAGGCTTTAAATTTACCTCATACCTTGTGTAAAAAAGTTGATGTAACTGATAAAACGGGATTAGAAAAAGCAATAAGAGCGGCTGAAGCTGTTTATGGAGAAACTGATTTATTGATAAATAATGCAGGGGTTATGTTATTAGGATCCATTGAAACACAAAATGCCAATGAATGGCAAAAAATGTTAGATGTTAATGTAATGGGAGTGATGCATGGTATGCAAACGGTAATACCAAGTATGAAGGCTCGTAAAGGTGGAACTATAATAAATTTGTCATCTATGGCAGGCTATCAAGCTTTTGAAAATCATGCAGCATATTGTGCTAGTAAGTTTGGTGTTCGTGGGTTAACACAAACAGCGAGATTAGAGTTATCTCCCTTTAACGTGCGAGTAATAACAATTGAACCTGGTGCGGTTAAAACAGAATTGCTCGAGCATACTACGGATGATACAATAATTAAAGGATATAATGAGTGGAAAGAGAGTGTAGGAGCTGTTAATATTACTGCTAAAGATGTTGCTAAGACTATAAAGTTTGCATATGAGTTACCACAATCTGTGTTGTTAAGAGAAATTGTTATTTGCGATACTATGCAAGATGCTTAGTCTTTTCTTTTAGGGTAACATTATTTTAGAATGAGATAATACAATATAATATGCAATAAAAAAACCACAACATTTTGTTGTGGTTTTTTTATATCTATGGTAAGTAAAGCTTTTATGATTTTAAGCTACCTGTCATATCTTCTGGTTTTACCCATTCGTCATACTGTTCTGGAGTTACGTATCCTAAACGTACTGCTTCTTCTTTTAAAGTAGTTCCGTTTGCGTGTGCTGTATTTGCAATCTCAGCAGCTTTGTAATATCCAATTTTAGTATTTAATGCCGTAACTAACATTAATGAGTTATTTAATAACTCAGTGATTCTTGTTTGGTTTGGTTCAATACCAGCAGCACAGTTTACATCAAACGATACACAAGCATCCCCAATTAATTGAGCCGATTGTAATACGTTAGCTGCCATCATAGGTTTAAAAACGTTTAATTCGTAGTGACCTTGAGTACCACCAACAGTTACCGCAACATCGTTACCCATTACTTGTGCACAAACCATAGTCATAGCTTCTGCCTGAGTTGGGTTTACTTTTCCTGGCATAATAGAAGATCCTGGTTCATTCGCAGGAATAATGATTTCTCCAATTCCTGAACGAGGTCCGGAAGCCATTAAACGAATATCATTTGCTATTTTATTTAATGAAACGGCTAATTGTTTTAGCGCTCCGTGAGTTTCAACTAATGCGTCATGAGCAGCTAAAGCTTCAAATTTATTTTCAGCAGTTATAAATGGTAATCCTGTAAACTCAGCAATGTATTTAGCAACTAACACATCGTAACCAGCAGGTGTATTTAATCCAGTTCCTACCGCTGTTCCACCCAACGCTAATTGTGCTAAATGTGCTAAGGTGTTTTTTAAAGCGTTTAACCCGAAGTTTAATTGAGCAACATATCCAGAAAACTCTTGACCTAAGGTTAGGGGAGTAGCATCCATTAAATGTGTACGCCCAATTTTCACCACATCTTTAAAAGCTTCAGCTTTTGTTTGTAAAGTATCACGCAATTGTTCAACACCAGGAATGGTTACTTCTACAATTTTTTTGTAGGCAGCAATGTGCATTCCAGTAGGGAAGGTATCGTTAGAAGATTGCGATTTGTTTACATCGTCGTTTGGTTGGATGGTTTTTTCACCTTCACCAATTACATTCCCAGCGATTTCGTGAGCACGGTTAGCAATAACCTCGTTTACATTCATGTTAGATTGTGTACCAGAACCTGTTTGCCAGATTACTAATGGGAATTGGTCGTCGTGCTTTCCAGCTAATATTTCATCACATACTTGTGCAATCAAATCACGTTTTTCAGTAGCTAATACACCTAACTCAGCGTTAGTGAAAGCAGCTGCTTTTTTTAAGTATGCAAATCCATATACAACTTCTAATGGCATAGAGGCAGCAGGACCAATTTTAAAATTGTTACGAGAACGCTCGGTTTGTGCTCCCCAATATTTATCAGCAGGAACTTCTACTTGTCCCATTGTATCTTTCTCAATTCTATATTTTGTCATTTGGAATGATTTAAAATGCTTAAAATTAATGATGTTCAAAATTACAAATTCTAATAGTTTTTAATAGTGATTTTTATCAGATTTTATTGGAGGAAAAGAAAAATAGTTATAATTTTGTGGCATAACAATTATTAATAAGAAACAAATGTTAGATTTTTCAGAATTTTCAGGATTGGTATTATTCATGTTTATTTTTACAGCTGGATTTTGGTTGTTAATTTTCTTATTAACATTTGTAGTTCCTTACTGGATTGGTGGAACTATCTGGGAAAACATGAAGTTGAAAAGAGAAGCTAAAAAAGCTGCTGAAGAAGGTAAGTAAGCTTTTAATATGATATAATAAAAAAGCTCGCAATTTTGCGAGCTTTTTTTATTTATAAAGTTTTTACGATTTTAACTAAGTTGTTATAAAATCCAACTTAGTTAAAAATAACATGGAGAGTTAAAAATTTATAATAAAAAAATAGGAAGTGTTTTTAACTTCCTATTCTTATTTTTCGTCTTGATTTAGTTTAGCCCCCAAAATCTTCGCCACCACCGTCAAATTCACGTTCTGGACGCTCTCTTTTTTTCTTTTGGTTAAAGCGATAGGTAAAGCTTAATGTTATTTGACGCTCACGCCATTGGAAAGAACCGTCGTTAATAGTGTTAAGTAATCCCTCATCATCATATAGAAAAGTAGTGCTTTCTCGCTTACGAGTGTTAAATAAATCGCTCACATTTAATACCAATGAAGCTTTTTCTTTAAACAAGTCTTTACTCAGGGCAAGGTTAGCAGAAAACATTCCTTTTCTATTATCTTGAGCTGTTGCTTGTGCTCCACGATACATTAAGCGTGTTTGCCATTGTAGTTTCCAAGGTAAGGTAATCCTTGAGTTAAAACGTGCAAACCAGCTACTTTCATTTACCTCGTCTAAAGGGGTTGTTACTTGGTCTCCATTAGCAGCGGTATATACGTATGTAAAAGCATCTGTATTAAATTTAAAGTAATTAAATGAAGCTGATAATCGTACCTTTTTAGTAGGATTATAGTTAGTTGTAAATTCAAACCCATAACGACTTTCATTGTTAAGGTTCACTGGTTGTCTAACTGTTACGTTAGTTGTTTCTCCTTCTATAACTCTTTGTTCTAAAATAGATACACCTTGCATAATATCGGTAGAGTATTGATAATATAAAGAAGCTCCTAAGTTTAGCTTACTTATACGTGTGTTATAGCCAAAGTCTACAGAGTTAGTAAAGGTAGGATCTAAGTCAGGATTTCCTCTAAATACATTGGTTGCAGAACTTCTGGTTTCAAATGGGTTTAAAAACCAATGACGTGGTCTACGTAACCTTCTACTATACCCTAATGAAATGTTATCACTATCATTGATTTCATACCCTAGGTTTACTGTTGGAAACCACTCTGTATAATTCTTTTCTTTAAACTGGTCGGTTGTAAACACCGTTAAATCAATATCAGTAACTTCTGCTCTTAAACCTAATAGATATGAAAACTTATCAACTTTACTTCCAAACTGAGTATAGAACGCATAAATATTTTGTTTGAATTCAATTGCATTTGAAGGATCGTTCGGTAATGGATTTCCAAGGGCATCACGTACTCTAAAATCTGAATTTAAATCTTGTAAGGTGACTTTGTGTCCAGCTTCAAACTGACTTTTTTCTCCAATAGGTAGTACATAATCTATTTGAAAAAGGCGATCTTTAGATGTTGTTGTTTGTCTATTTCGTTCAGAAAGGTTTCTGTCAACAAAAATATCGGCAGGCTCAAATTCATCACTTTCACCGTATTGTAAATCTATAATTAGTTTTTGTCCTTTATCATCAATATTATTTGTATAGTTTAAAGAGTATTGTATATCTGTATTTTCTTCTTTCTCGTTTTCTATTCTTACCTGTTCTTTCGTTATAACTCTATTACTATCAAAAAAAGTGGTGTTGTTGGTAGCCACATCATCGTCTTTAGAATCTCTATAAAAGAAAGTTCCGGTAATAGAACTTTTATCATTAATGTAGTATTCTAACCCTAAGGATCCGTTATAGTTATTACTCTTTCTATCAAAAACTCTATCTTCATCTCTATAACTAGTAATATCACCATCTTTGTTGAAGTTTGTGAAAAAACTATTAGAGTTACCAGGTCCGTTTCTGTAGGAATAAGCTAGGTTTGAAAAGAGATTAAACTTTTTTGTTCTGTAATTAAGATTTGGAGAAATACTTACCATATCAGGATTTCCTAAAGTTAGGTTTACAGAGCCATTAAAACCTGTGATTTTTCCTTTCCTAAGAATAATATTTAAAATACCAGCTGTACCTTCAGCGTCGTAACGAGCAGAAGGAGAAGTGATAACTTCTACTTTTTCAATAGCGTCTGCAGGTAAATTTCTAAGAGCGTCTGTTCCTGTTAAGCCTACTAAAGCAGAAGGTTTACCGTCTATTAAAATACGAACATTTTCGTTACCGCGTAGACTAATAGCTCCTTCTGCGTCTACATTAACAGAAGGGACGTTATCTAAAACATCAGATGCATTTCCTCCTTTTACAGTCATATCTTTACCAACGTTGTATATTTTTTTATCTAAACGTATTTCTACTGTCGATTTTTCTGCTATTATTTCAATTTCATCTAATGTCTCTGCGTCTTCGGATAGTAATATATTTCCTAAGTTTTTATTTTGACTTAAATCATGATTTCCTAAACTTTTAGTTTTGAACCCTATAAATTCAACTTTTATATTGTACGTGCCAGATGAAGCATCGATTGAGAAGTTTCCGTTAACGTCTGTAACACCTCCAATAACTTGGTTTGTGTTGGTGTTTGTTAATACTAAAGTTGCATATTCCAAAGGTTGCTTAGAGTTTGTTTCTAAGACCTTACCCGTTAAAGTAATTTTAGAAGCGATACCTTTTGTAGTACGCTGAGCAACAGCTGTAAAACTAATAAGTAAAATAAAAAGTAGTGTAAGTTTTTTCATCATGTTAATTTATAAAGCTTGTTTGACAACAAATCTGCCTAAAAGTTTAATGGAGGTTAGTTAAAAGAATGTTAAATAGAATTATCTTGTTTTCCTAAAGTATCCATAAATGCTTTTTTTATGATTTTTATCAAGTAGTTGTAGTTTTTTTTGTGTAGATAGAGATAGTTTTTTAAACTCTTTGTTGCTTATTATGAGTCTAAAAGAATTGGTATTAAAGGTTGTTTTCTCAAGTAATTTTTCGGTTGAAATACTTTTTATTTTTCCTTCTGAATAAAATTGACTAGAGTAGCTTTTTTCTTTAAAATGAAAGGTTTTATTGCCTACTAGTACATTGTTTTCTATTAAATATTTATCTGTAGGAGCAAAGTACCTTGTGTATTTTAAAATGCTAGCAGGAATGATTAAGATTAGTGATGTAATGGGAATAATTAATGCTAATTTTAAAAGTAGCTTTTTTTTCTTAAAGGTATGAAACCAATGAGTAATTAAAAGAGCTATTGGAACCATTGTAGGTAGAATATAAGGATGTATAAGACTTTTAGAAAAAGTAAAAAAGAGGGGAGTCCAAAATAGCCAAAGAGTTAAAAAACAGACCCACTTATTTTGAAAGAGTATTTTGCGATTTTTCCATAGTTTGTACAATGTTATTTGAATCCATTTAAGAGCAAAGAATAATAAGAAAACCCATATAACTCCTATAGGTTGTGATTTTGGAAATCCATATTTATCTCCTGACCAACTTGAATCAAAAAAACGTTTAAAGTGCTCGCCGATAATAAAGTAATTTATAAAACCAGGAGAATTTATTTCAGCTAATATATACCAAGGTAGTGCAATAGCTAAAATAAGTAGTACCCCAGTTGTCAAATGAACTCTCTGTAGAAAGATTCTTGTTTTTTTATAAATAAGAATCCAAATAAAAATTGGAGGAATCGTAAGAATTAAAACGATAGGTCCTTTAGCTAATAAACCAAAGCCAAGACCAATAAATAAAAGGTATTTCCAATACCATTGTGCTTTATTTTGCATCGCTTCCCAAAAACTAAGCATAGTTAAAGTGATACAAAAAGCCAAAGCTGTATCAGTAGAAACAACACCAGCATGTAGTAAAAATTCTGGTGTAGTGAGTAATATAAATCCTGGAAGAAAAAAAGGATGTTGTACTCTTTTCGCATATTTACCTACTAAAAAAATCATAACTATAGTTAATAGTAAATAAGGAAATCTGGCTGTAAATTCATTTACACCAAAAATATTAAAACTCAGAGCTGATAACCATGTAGATAGGGGAGGTTTTGCCCAAAAAGGGATTCCATAATCTATTTGGGGAGTAATCCAATTACCTGTTTCTGCCATAATACGGGCAATTTCAGCATAGCGTGCTTCCGTTTTATCCATTAATGGAAGTACAGAGTTAAGGTATACTCTTAAAATTAATAACCCTATAACGGCATACCTAAAAAAAATGTGTTTATTTAAGTATTGTTTCATGTTGTATAACAAGTTGTTTGCGATTATTTTTATAAGTTTTACCAATGTTTCGTAAATCAATCCAGAGTTTAAAGAAGTAGCTTAATGGAATTTTTGAACTATCAGTATCATGCCAAGATTGTAAAGGAATTTCTTTAGCAAGAAGCTTTAATTGATTTCTTTCATAAATAGTTATTAATCGATGGAATAATTCGACGTCGAATAACCAACGAGAAATAAATTTATCTTGGAAAAGAAGAAAGCTTAGTGATTGTTTAAAGACTTTGCAACCGCACTGTGTATCGTATACTTTTAATTGGAGTTGTTTAGAGATAAGGGTAGCAATAGTTCTACCAATTAAAAAACGATATAATTTTCTTTGAATGGTGCTGTCTAATTTTGCAATACGAGATCCAAAAGCAAAATAAGTTGTTTCAGAAATGTTTTTACTAATATGAACACACTCTTCTAATGAGGTTGATAAATCAGCATCTAAATAAGCAATCTTTTCAGTATGAAATTTATTTACACATTGTAAAACACCAGTTCTAATAGCTTCTGCCTTTCCTAAGTTTTTAGGTTGATTCATTAAAAATACTTGAGTAGGAGTATAATTTTTGATTTTCTCTAAAACTTGATTTGTAGTGTCTGTAGAACCGTCGTTGACAAAGTATATAAGAACATTCTTGTGGTTTTGTAGGAAATTTGTATAAGAATTGACCTTAAGTCGTTTGGCTTCATTGTAACAGGGAATTACAATAACTAAGTTAAAATTTGTATTCATGTTTAATAATTTAAGTAATAATGTTACATAGATTTAGATTTTTAGAAATATGATTTTTATCCTCAAAAATTTATATAGTAGCTATTACTTTATTGACACCTTTAGAGGATTTAATATCCCGAAGTATGCTTAGAAAATTAAGAGCTTTTTATCATAAGAGATTTGTAAACTCGCTTGTAGGTAGTTTACTAAAAATGAATTTTGGTTCAAAAGTATATAGAGAAACTATTGTTTGAAAATAGTATAAGTACAGAATACGTTTTATAGACGTATCTCGTTTTTTTTAGACGTTAAGCTGTTTGTTTTTATTGTCTTATGTTCTTATTCTTAAAAAGAAAAAATCGTTCAAAATAAGCTTTATGAACGATTGTAAACTTTGTTTGTTCTTTTAAAGTAGGGGAATTATCTTAGTTAGAAGTTTGTATGTTTAATAGTTTCTTGTATTGACTGGGAGTTATACCTTTTAGTTTTTTGAAAATAGTATTAAAAGATGATTTTGAACTAAACCCAACTTCATAAGCAATTGCTAAAAGTGTATAGTTTTTATATGAATCTTTTTTTAGACAAGTTATAAATTCTTCTACACGATTTTTATTCAAAAAATCTTGAAATCCAGTTTTCATATGAATGTTTAAAACTTCAGAAATTTGCTGTCTTGGAACTCCTAATTCTTTAGCTACTTCATCAACTGTTATTTTTTGATATTTAAACCATTTTTCTTCTACAATTAAACGGTGTAAAGCAGCTTTTAAATGTGTTATAGAAGTATTATTTAGATTAGTAGACTTATAGCTATTACTTTGATGTTTTGGCAGTATTGATTTCGGAGTAATAATTAACTTGTATAGTACAAAATAAAACAAAAATATAATAATGAGTATTGTACCATAACTATCTAAGAAGTAAGGAGCGTCATGAGATTTGGTAAGTAGAAAGTTAAATTCACTTATTATAAAGATAAAACTAAATGGGATAATAAAAAAAAGGAGCCATTTTTCTTTATTATTTTTTATAATGTCATATATAGTATAAATAAGGATCCCTATAAAAATAAATTCTATAACCTCTTCAAGAATTATGAAGATTAAGTTGTTAGAAAGAGCAGAAAATTCTTCAGAAAAATGAATAAGAATGTTTAATAAATATGGGGTGAAAAATAAAAAAACTTTTTTGTCAACTTTCTTTTTGTCTGATTTATGATAATGGACAAATAAGAAGAAAGTTGTAATAATAAGAGGCTCATGAAAGAAAAACCAATTAGAGTTTTCAGTAAACAAATTATAATTATCATCACCAATTGTAAATAGAAGTGCCGAAACAACAAAACTAAATAACAACCAAAAATTAACTTTGTTGTATTCTTTTTTTCTTTGAAATAAAATAAAAAGTAAAAACATTCCTTGTAATAAAGCTGCTATCTGAATGGTTTTAAGCATTTGTATTCTTTAGTATTTGTAATATTTATAAAAGCCAAATTAGTAATAATATTTTTTGTTATGTACATAAAAAATCCCAAAACAATATGTTTTGGGATTTTTTTTATAAGGTTAAGTGTCTCTATTTTTTATTTTTAGCGCGTTGCTGTGCAGCTTGTTGTTCTTGAGCTTGTTTCATGGCAGCATCTAAACGCTCACGGAATTTACTCTTTTTAACAGGTTTCTTTTTGTTTTCTTCAATTTTAGCATGAATCTTAGCTTCATCAATAACATAGTTCTTAATAACAAACATAATAATGATAGTTAATAAGTTTGAGATAAAATAGTACAAACTTAATCCACTAGCATAGTTATTAAAGAAGAATAACATCATAATAGGAGAGAAGTAAATCATCCATTTCATCATCTTACTCATGTCAGGCATTCCTTCTTGAGTAGGAGCTTGCATATTAGCTTGCTGGCTTTGGTTCATTTTCATGTAGAAGAAAATAGCTACAGAAGCTAAAATTGGAAATAAACTTACGTGGTCTCCATAGAAAGGAATTTTAAATGGTAATTTAAAAATAGTATCATATGAAGATAAGTCATTAGCCCATAAGAAACCTTCTTGTCTAAAATCAATATTGGTAGGGAAAAATTTGAATAAAGCAAAGAACACAGGCATTTGCATTAATGCGGGTATACAACCAGACATCATGCTCACTCCTGCTTTTCGCTGTACAGCCATAATTTCTTGCTGACGCTTCATAGCGTTTTCTTTCCCAGGATACTTTTTATTGATTTCTTCCATTTCTGGACGAATCACTTTCATTTTAGCACTTGATAGGTATGACTTGTATAATACTGGAGACATGATTATACGTACTACAATTGTCATTAAAATGATAATTAATCCGTAGTTCCCAATAAATCCTTTTAACATATTAAATACAGGATAGAATATGGTACGGTTTAAGAAACCAAAAATTCCCCAACCTAAATCAGCAATTTCGTCTAAACTTGTTCCTTTGTAAGATTTTAATAAATTATAATCTGTAGGTCCGTAAAACCATTGCATATTATAATTTAATTCTCCATTTGTTAAAGCTAATGGAGTTTTTAATCCGTAAGTTTTTGTGTATACACTATCTTTATCTTCACCTGCAAAATCAACAGATTTCAATGTAGCATTACTAAACGGTGTATCAGATGTTAAAATAGAAGAGAAGAAGTGTTGTTTATAAGCAACCCAATCAATATCACTCACAACATCATCATCATTCATTTGTAAGTAATCTACTTCATCATCAGCTTTATAATAGTAGTAAGAGTACATGTTTTCGGTTTTCAAACTCTTTTCGTGTCTAAAACCTTTTAAACTCCAATCTAAATTTATTTCTTGAGAACTATTAATTGTATTACTCAACCCTTGTGAACGAACGGCAAAACCTACACGGTAATCACCTTTTTTCATTTCGTAGCGGTATTCTAAAAACTTAGATTCAGAAACCTTTAACTTCATAGAAAGTACTTGCGTATCTCCATTTTTGGTTAGAGTAGGAGTAAATAATAAATCTTTAGTATTTAAAATTCGGTTATCAGTAGTTCCGAAGTTGATATTGAAAGAAGCATTATTATCTTTAACCAAGTATAGAGGTAAAGAATCGTATGTTTTGTAGTTTTTAACTAAAGCTTCTATGATTTGCCCCCCTTTGTTATCAATAGTTAACTTAACAACGTCATTTTCTAATGTTGTGTTTCCTTCTTGGCTTTTTGAAGCTCCGTATGCAAAAGCACCAAACTTATTTCGTAAAGCAATTTGCTGTAACGAGTCGTTTACAATTACATTATCGGTTAAATTGTTTTCAGTGTTAGTAGCATTAGCAGTTTGCTCTGTCTGGGTAGTAGCTTCAGGAGTTTCTTCTGGCTTTTGAGTATTCATCCACCAAAGCATAATTCCTCCTAATAAAAGCATTCCTATAAAGGAATTTAAATCAAATTTTTTTTGTTCCATTGATATATGTTAAAATGTCAACTTGTCATTTAAAGTTTTTCTTAAAAGCTGAAAAACCCGACAAAGGTAGTAAAACCCTATAGTTTTTTTGAGGTTTTACGGTGAATAATTTTGTTAGTAATGGTAGTTCAAACAGTATTCCAATTTTTATAAACAATAAAAAATCCTGTAAACTTAATTACAGGATTTTAAAATTTATTTCTTTGATTGTTTTAAAGCCGCTTTAATAAAGCTAACAAACAATGGATGCGGATTCAACACCGTACTCTTGTATTCTGGGTGATATTGAACTCCAACAAACCAAGGGTGAGAGTCAATCTCAACAATTTCTACTAACCCTGTTTTAGGGTTAACACCTGCTGTTTTCATACCAGCATTTTCTAATCGTTCTTTGTAGTCGTTATTGTATTCGTATCTATGACGATGGCGCTCACTTATTAATTCTTCTTTGTAAGCTTGAAAAACCTTAGAATCTTGTGTTAATTGACAGTCCCAAGCTCCTAAACGCATAGTACCACCTTTTTCAGTAACATCTTTTTGCTCTTCCATTAAATTAATTACTGGGTGTGCTACATCAGGATTCATTTCAGTGGAGTTAGCGTCTTTTAAATTTAACACGTTACGAGCAAACTCAATAACAGCCATTTGCATACCTAAACAAATCCCTAAGAAAGGTATATTGTTTTCACGTACATATTGTACTGCTGCTATTTTACCTTCAATTCCTCTATCACCAAATCCAGGAGCAACTAGTACACCGTTTAAACCTTCTAGTTGTTTAGCAGCGTTTTCAGGTGTTAACTCTTCAGAATGAATCCAACGAACGTTAACCTTTGTTTTATTAGTAGTTGCAGCTCCTGCATGAATAAACGCTTCTGTAATTGATTTATACGAATCGTGTAATTCAACATATTTTCCAACCAAACCAATTTCAATACTAGAGGTAGGGTTTTTATGACGCTCTAAAAACTTATTCCAAGTTTTTAAGTTAGGCTGTTTACGTGTAGATAGGTTTAATTTATCTAAAACAACATAATCTAACCCTTCTTTAAACATAAGGTTAGGAACATCGTAGATAGTTTCAGCATCTAATGACTGTATTACATTTTGTTTTTTAACATTACAAAATAATGCTAATTTGCGTTTAATATCATCAGAAATTTCGTGTTCCGAACGGCATACTAATATGTCAGGACTCACACCACTTTGCATTAATGTTTTTACAGAATGTTGTGTAGGTTTTGTTTTTAATTCACCAGCGGCTGCTAAGTAAGGTACTAGGGTTAGGTGTATAACAATTGCATTATCTTCTCCTAAATCCCATTGTAATTGACGAACAGCTTCTATATATGGTAAAGATTCAATATCACCAACCGTTCCTCCAATTTCAGTTATAACAATATCATAATCGCCAGTATTTCCTAAAATTTGAACTCTGCTTTTAATTTCATCAGTAATATGAGGAATAACCTGAACGGTTTTTCCTAAAAACTCTCCCTTACGCTCTTTGTCTATTACAGATTGATATATTCTACCTGTAGTTACATTGTTAGCTTGTGAAGTAGGAATGTTTAAGTAACGTTCGTAGTGTCCTAAATCTAAGTCGGTTTCAGCTCCATCATCAGTTACATAACATTCTCCATGTTCGTATGGGTTTAATGTTCCTGGATCTATATTAATATATGGATCTAACTTCTGAATGGTTACAGAGTATCCTCTTTCTTGTAATAATTTGGCTAGAGAAGCGGCAATAATTCCTTTCCCTAGTGATGAAGTTACGCCTCCGGTTACAAAAACGTATTTTGTGTTGTTCATGGTACTGTTAGGTTTGCGCAAAAGTAAGAAGTCTGGCAATTAGAACAAATAAAAAAGATAAAAAACGTGCAGAAAAATTATGTATGTTTGTCAAACAAACTTTTTTTGAAAAAAAATAAAATAAGGGTTTGTCAGACTGAAAAACTGTTGTATATTTGCCCACGCTTTTAGCAGACGGAATTTCACAAAAGCAAAACATTTTTAAAGAAGATATTTAAGATATACTGTAATGAGTAAAAGAACGTACCAACCATCGAAAAGAAAAAGAAGAAACAAACACGGTTTCCGCGAAAGAATGGCTTCTGCTAATGGACGTAAAGTATTAGCTAGAAGAAGAGCAAAAGGAAGAAAAAAGTTGTCTGTTTCATCTGAATCTAGACCAAAGAAATAATGATTAACTATTGTTAATATTTTAAAGGCGTTACTATTAAGTATCGCCTTTTTTTATAACCAAACAATTTTTATTTTTACATCACAACACAACACAGACTAAAATGCCTAAAAGACAAGACCTTAAATCGATTTTAATTATTGGATCAGGACCAATTGTTATTGGTCAAGCATGTGAATTTGATTATTCAGGATCTCAAGCGTTAAGATCTTTGAGAGAAGATGGAATTGAAACTATCTTAATTAATTCTAACCCTGCAACAATTATGACAGATCCTTCGATGGCTGACCATGTATACTTGTTGCCACTTAACACAAAGTCTATTGTTCAAATTTTAAAAGAACACCCACAAATTGATGCTGTTCTACCAACAATGGGAGGGCAAACAGCACTAAACCTTTGTATTGAAGCTGATGAAAAAGGAATTTGGGAAGATTTTGATGTTGAAATTATAGGAGTAGATATTGACGCTATTAATATTACAGAGGATAGAGATAAGTTTCGCTTATTAATGGAAGAAATAGGGGTGCCTATGGCTCCTCAAGCTACTGCAACATCATTCTTAAAAGGAAAAGAAATAGCACAAGAATTTGGATTTCCATTATGTATTAGAGCGTCGTTTACTTTAGGAGGAGCGGGAGCATCTATCGTATATGATGAGAAAGAGTTTGAAGAATCATTATCTAGAGGATTAGAAATTTCTCCGATTCACGAAGTAATGATTGATAAAGCAATGATGGGATGGAAAGAATACGAGTTAGAATTATTACGTGATGATAATGATAATGTTGTAATTATCTGTTCTATTGAAAACATGGATCCAATGGGAATCCACACAGGAGACTCTATTACAGTAGCTCCAGCCATGACATTATCGGATAAGACGTTCCAAAAAATGCGTGACATGGCAATTAAAATGATGCGTTCTATTGGTGAGTTTGCAGGAGGATGTAACGTTCAGTTTGCGGTTTCACCAGACGAGAAAGAAGATATTATTGCGATTGAGATTAATCCACGTGTATCTCGTTCATCAGCATTAGCATCAAAAGCAACTGGATACCCAATTGCAAAGATTGCTGCTAAATTAGCAACTGGTTATACTTTAGATGAGTTAGATAATCAAATAACGAAGTCTACTTCAGCTTTATTTGAACCAACATTAGACTATGTAATTGTAAAAATACCTCGTTGGAACTTTGATAAGTTTGAAGGTTCTGATAGAACTTTAGGTTTACAAATGAAAGCGGTTGGTGAAGTAATGGGGATCGGACGTTCGTTCCAAGAAGCATTGCACAAAGCAACGCAATCGTTAGAAATTAAACGTAACGGAATTGGAGCTGATGGTAAAAGTTATACAGATTATAACCAAATTAAAGACAAGTTAAAATATGCTTCTTGGGATCGTGTATTTGCTATCTATGACGCTATTCAAATAGGAATGCCGCTGAGTAAAATCCATGAAATCACTAAGATTGATATGTGGTATTTACGTCAATATGAAGAGTTGTATATGTTAGAAAAAGAAATTTCTACCTATACTATTGATACCCTTGACAGAGAGCTTTTACTAGAAGCCAAACAAAAAGGATATGGAGATCGTCAAATCGCTCACATGTTAGGATGTTTAGAAAGTGAAGTGTATAAAAAGCGTGAAGAATTAAAAATAAAGCGTGTATACAAGTTGGTAGATACTTGTGCTGCAGAGTTTAAAGCACAAACTCCTTACTATTATTCAACATTTGAAAGTGAAATTGAAACTGCTGAAGGTGAAGTTTCTGTGTCAAATGAAAGTGTGGTGTCCGATAAGAAAAAAGTAATAGTATTAGGTTCTGGACCAAACAGAATAGGTCAGGGAATCGAGTTTGATTACTGTTGTGTTCATGGGGTTTATGCTGCAAAAGAATGTGGTTACGAAACCATAATGATTAACTGTAATCCTGAAACTGTTTCTACTGATTTTGATACGGCAGATAAATTATACTTTGAGCCAGTTTTTTGGGAACATATCTACGATATAATCAAGCATGAAAAGCCAGAAGGAGTTATTGTTCAATTAGGTGGACAAACAGCTTTAAAGTTAGCAGAGAAACTAGAGCGTTACGGGATTCCAATTTTAGGAACAAGCTATAAAGCATTAGATTTAGCTGAAGATAGAGGAAGTTTTTCAACTTTATTAAAAGAAAATAACATTCCTTATCCAGAATTTGGAGTTGCAGAAAATGCAGATGAAGCTTTAGCTTTAGCTGACGAGTTAGACTTTCCAATTTTAGTACGTCCATCATATGTACTTGGAGGGCAAGGAATGAAGATAGTGATTAATAAAGAAGAGTTATTAGAGCATGTAGTAGATTTATTACGTAAAATTCCTAATAACAAATTATTATTAGATCATTACTTAGAAGGAGCAATTGAAGCAGAAGCAGATGCGATTTGTGATGGTGAAAATGTATACATCATTGGAATTATGGAACATATTGAGCCTTGTGGAATTCACTCAGGAGATTCAAATGCAACTTTACCAGCGTTCAACTTAGGAGAATTAGTATTAGAGCAAATTAGAGAGTACACTAAAACAATTGCTTTAGCACTTGATACTGTTGGGTTGATTAACATTCAGTTTGCGATTAAAGATGATAAAGTATATATTATTGAAGCAAATCCACGTGCTTCTCGTACAGTTCCATTTATAGCAAAAGCTTATAAAGAACCTTATGTAAACTATGCTACAAAGGTAATGTTAGGAGAGAAGAAAGTAACTGATTTTGAATTCAATCCTCAGTTAGAAGGTTTTGCAATTAAACAACCAGTATTCTCTTTTAACAAGTTCCCAAATGTAAATAAGAACTTAGGACCTGAGATGAAATCAACAGGAGAAAGTATTTTATTTATAGATTCACTTAGAGATGATGCCTTTTACGATTTATATGCAAGACGTAAAATGTATTTAAGTAAATAAAAGCATTTTAGAATAATAATATAGAAAATCCGAAGTAAATATGCTTCGGATTTTTATATTTTATATAGGACAATATTAAACTTATTTACTTTCTAAGTATAATTTCTTACTGTATATTTGTTATTTAAAACAAATCTAAATAAAATGAACAGAATAGGATTAATTTATGGTTCTGATACAGGAATGACTGAAGAAATTGTAAGTTCAATAGTTGATGATTGGCAGGCATCTGAAATAGAAGTTATTGAAGTTTCTAACATGAAGAAGGAAGATTATAATCGGTTTGATAAATTTATTTTAGGTTTATCAACTTGGTACGATGGCGATTTACAAAGCGATTGGGAGACCTATTATGAAAATGAGTTTCAAACTATTGATTTTACAGGAAAGAAAGTGGCTATTTTTGGATTAGGAGATCAATATGGTTATGGTGAATATTTTGTTGATGGTGTAGGAATTTTAGCTAAAAATGTGGTTAAAAATGGAGGCGAACTTATTGGAAAATGGTCGTGCAAGGAGTATGATTTTGAAGAGTCAAAAGCTCAAATAGAAGAAGATAAAGACTATTTTTATGGTTTAGCTCTCGACGAAGATAATGAACCTGAAAAAACACCAGATAGATTAGCGAATTGGCTTAATCAAATAGAAAAAGAGTTTGACTTATAAGCTTTCTTTTTGTGTTTAAATTTTATTTTAAATCAATCTTAACATTATAATTTTTTAATTCTTCAATGTAGTTTTGAGCAGTAAAATTATTATTATCAAATTTTTCTTGTCTATTTTTTTTCATTTTAATTCTGTGTATAGCTTCTAAAAATCGACGCATTTCATTGTCATCATTAATAATAATTCCTGGTACTTCAGCATTATCACCATTGTCTTTTTTTGCTACCATTGTAAAATAAGAAGAATTACAATGTTTGGTCTTTCCAGTTTGTATATTTTGTGCTTCTACGCGTATACCAACTACCATCGAAGTTTTACCTACATAGTTAATAGACGCTTTCATGGTAACTAATTCGCCTACTTCAATAGGGTTTATAAAGTTAACGGTATCTACAGATGCTGTTACGCAATAGGTACCTGAATGTTTGGATGCACATGCAAAAGCTATTTGATCCATTAGTTTTAAAATATATCCACCGTGAATTTTGCCACTAAAATTGGCATGAGAAGGAAGCATTAACTCAGAAATAGTAATGCGAGTATCTTCTATATTTCTATAAATATTATTGTTCATTATCTTTTCTTATTCCTCTAAAATGAGGAGATTGTTCTTCTTCAACATGGGTTATAAAATACTTTGTATCACCTAACCAAAAGAAAGTTCCAAAACGTTCTTTGTAAGTAACTTTTACATAACGACCTTGATATTCTTGAAGTTTTTTTATGACTTCCTTTTGATTGTCCTCTACAGAAAAGGCAAAAATTTGCGCTCCAGAAATACCTTGGCTAATTTCACCCTCCCATGTTTTTACTACCACACCTTTGTAGCTAATTTTAATAAGTTCACCAGAGCGAACCCCTTCACTATAAGGAACAAAATAAATAAAAGCATAGTATAGTGCTGCTATAAGAGCAATACCAATTAAAATTAATCCTAAAATTTTTTTCATAGTAAGATATTGAAGAATATATAATAACAAAAGTAAGGTTTATATTTTGACTTGTAAAATGAATTGAAAGTGGTAAGTTTGTGTTGCTTCAAAAAATGATTAATATGAACTATATTTTATTTGATGGTGATGTACGTACAGCTCTACTACCATTTACATATACACGACCAGTAGCTGATATTAGAGTAGGTATTTTAACTATTAGAGAAAAGTGGGAAAAATATTTAGGCTTAACAACAACTACCGTAACAGAGGAGTATTTAGAGGAAAAATATCCTATGGTTGAAATGGAAGAAAATGTATTATTAAATGCCTCTTTCTTGCCAACTAAACCTTTGGTTGAAATGGTTAAAAACCTACAAAACAATCAAGCTATTTTTAAAGGTGAAGATGTTATTGCTTTTTATACGACAGATACTCAGGAAGAAGTAGATTTTTCTTCTTATGAACATATAGAGTTTGAAGATGATATAATTCAAATAAAAAATACTTGGGATATTTTTTCGTTAAATGACAAAGCAATTAGAGCTGACTTTGATTTAATAACTGAAGGTAGAAAATCGGAACCAATTCCAGAAACTGTTAATTGTGTTAATAGAAACGATATTTTTGTTGAGAAAGGAGCTAAACTAACTTTTGCAACGTTAAACGCTTCAACTGGACCAATTTATATTGGTAAAAAAGCTGAAATAATGGAAGGTGTAGTTGTACGAGGTGCTTTAGCTATGTGTGAAAATTCAGTATTAAAATTGGGAGCTAAAATTTATGGAGCTACTACTTTAGGACCTTATTGTAAAGTAGGAGGAGAGGTGAACAACTCAGTATTATTTGGGTATTCAAATAAAGGACACGATGGGTTTTTAGGAAATTCAGTATTAGGCGAATGGTGTAATATTGGAGCTGATAGTAATAATTCTAACCTTAAAAATAATTATGCAGAAGTTAAGTTGTGGAATTATGAAACAGGACGTTTCGCTAAAACTGGATTACAATTCTGTGGTTTGATGATGGGAGATCATTCAAAATGTGGAATTAACACAATGTTTAATACAGGAACAGTTGTTGGTGTTTCTGCGAATATTTTTGGAAGTGGATTTCCAAGAAATTTTGTTCCTTCATTTAGTTGGGGAGGAGCATCAGGGTTTACTGAATATAAAACAAATAAAGTCTTTGAAGTTGCAGATGTGGTAATGAAAAGACGAGGTATTGAGTTTGATGAGAGAGAAAAACAAATTCTAGAACACGTTTTTGAAGAAACAAAACAATACAGAAATTATTAAACCAAAAGGAAGGACTTTACAAAATGTAAAGTCTTTTTTTATTAAAAATTAACTCTAAAAACAAAGTTAGGTGTAATTCCTAGAGATATTTTGTTAACCTCTTTTAACTTATATTCAATTTCATTATCAGAATTTCTAATTGGAATAGCATTATAAGTTCTACTTAAAATATTTTTGTTATTAAAAAGATTAAGTAAAGAGAAGCCCAATTTACCTTTCCAGTTTTTAGAAAAATTAAAAGAATACGTCATAGATGCATCCAATCTACTATAATTAGGAAGTCGAAGCCCATTTATATTGTCTGAATCTATAATAATACGAGGAATTCCTTCATCATCTGTATAAAATCTTTTAACGGCAGTATAGGGATTTCCTGTTCTAAATATCCACCCAAGAGAGAACTCATAGCTGTTTAATTTGTAAGCATGAGACCAAGAAAGATAATTAGTTATATCATGATTTGCAGGAAAAAACTTATTTTCTAAGTCTAAAAATTTAAATTTATTTTTTGTGTATGAATAATTAACCCAAGTTCTATAATTATTAAATTTTTTATTTATAAGTATATCAATACCATGTATTTTACCTTTACCATTAGAAAAGTCATTGGTTTGGTCGTTATAACCACTTGTTTGAGAAGTCATACCACTAACTTTTTTATAGTAAGGTTCAATATCAATTTTCCAATTATTTTTATTAAAAAGTATTCCCGAAGAAACTTGTAAGCTTTTTTGTAGAGGAATATTATCATCATTTACTTGAGCCCATATCTGATTTTCTAAATCAAAACCTAATCTGGAAGTTTGAAACTCTATAATTTGACTCAATGTTTGGTGTTTTTGTTCAAAAGAAGCTTTAAAACTTAAGCTTGATGTAAGTTTTTTCTCCAAATATAATCTAGGTTCAAAAACAAATTTATCGATTTTTGAAAAGTAATTCAATCGTATGCCAGAATTTATATTCCAGTTATTGTTATCATATATATATTCCGTAAAAATTGAATGTGTATTGTTTGTAACTTTATCTTTTTGTATCGAAGAGTTCCTATTTCCTTCTAAGTCTATGAGATATTTTAATTCGTAAGCAGCTTTCGTAGATGTAAAATCATAACCCCAAAATAAATCTGTTTTATCGTTAAAAGAATAATTCATATTGTAGGAAAGCCCAAAATCAGTTAAAGAATTATTTTTAGTTGATAATAAAATTAAATAATCATCTATATAGTTATAGTTTCCTTTATATTTTAATTTAAAGTTAGAAAAATAACTTTTTATATTATGAGTCTTTTTTTCCGAAGATTGTTTATTCCAATTTACACTTACACCGGTATTATGGATGTCTAACTCATCATTATATTTGTCTTTATACCTAGGAATTACAAAATTGTTAAGCATTTGATTATTTGTGTATAAGAAACTAATGTTTAAAGATTCGTCTTTACTAGGGGTGTATATAAATTTTGTGGTATAATCTGAAAAATTAAATTTATTATCTCTACTAAATTTAATGTTTTTATCTATTATTTGACTTTCTTGATTATCATCAAATGTTTGAAAAACACGCATAGACAATTTATCAAAGGTGAAAGTTTTTAAAACATCAGAAAAAGACCTTCTTGCAGAAATAGAAAAAGCAGTTTTTTTTGAAAAAGGAATAGTAAGAAGTGCATCAGCATGCGTCATGTTCAATCCGAAACTTCCAGTTATTTTGTGCGGTATTTTATTTGTAGTTTTAATATCTATTACACCAGATACTCTATTACCATACCTAGCTCCTGTACCGCTTTTAGAAAGGTTAATCTCTTTAGTGGTATAAGGGTTAAATGCTGAAATCATTCCAAAGAAATGACCAGAATAGTACATTTTTATACCGTCCCATAAAACCAAGTTTTGATTGGGAGTTCCGCCCCTTATATATATTCCTGCAGCTGTTTCATTAGGACTTTGAACACCAGGAATAATTTTTAAACTTTCTAGTATATCTGGTTCAGTTAAACCAGGTAAAACACCTAATTGTTTTGGAATAATAGATATAGTTCCATCTCTTTTTTTATTAATACCAGAAGTAATATAATTAGTTACAAGAACTTCTTTTAAAAGATTATACTCATTTGATTTAAATGTTGAATTTATTGTTATATAATAATACCGCTCATTAATTTTATTAAAAATTAATGATGTTTGACGTTGAATTTCATTGATAAGATAAACAAGTTCACATTTCTTTTTTTTAAAAGAAATATTTTTATCATTAATGACTTCTGTACTAAAAGAAAATTTTACTTTAAAAAGAGCTTCTGTTTCTTTTAAAACGTTTAATAAAGGAGCATCAATAAAAGAAATGTCTACCTTTTCCTGAGAAAAAATAGACATAGTTAAGCATAAAAAAAGTATACTTAATTTTATCTTCATTTATTAATACGTCAATATAACTGAACTATTTTCTGCTAATTTATAAGAAATTTTCATAGGAGCAAAAACAGTTTGTAACGCTACATCAACATTTTTATGTGTAAAAGTACCTGTAAAACGTTTAGAAGTGTCAACGTTAGAAGTATCGAACTTTAACTTAAATTGATTTTCTAAAGCTTTTATAACTTGATGTAAAGGAGTATTATTAAAAGAGCTTTCTCCTTCTATCCAAGAGGGAACAGAGCCTACAAATTCCCAATTTTCACCAGAGTTATTATAATTTCTATAAGCTTTCCCTTTAGTTAGTATAATTTCTTCTTTACTTTTTGACGTAACTTTAACTTTACCTTCGTAACATTCAATTTCAAAATAATTTTTTGATGTATTTACTGTAAACTTTGTTCCTAGTACAGTTACATTACCTTCATTAGATTTTACAGTAAAAGACTTTCCTTTTTCGACTTCAAAATAAGCTTTTCCTGTCAAAAAAAGCTCTCTTTTATTATTCCAGTTTTGTTTATCATAGCTAATTTCAGACTTAGGTGATAAATATACTATAGAATTATCAGGTAATGTAATAGTTAATTGCTCTCCGTATTTTGTAGAAAAATCAACAGTATTATTATTAAAGTACAAGAAGCTAATTAATAATATAACAGAAGCAACCGCCCCATACATCCATTTAGGAACTAATTGCACTACTTTTTTATTAGCTTTAGATTGTTTGAAGTCTGTTTTGAGTTTATTAAAAGCCTCTTCCTTATCATAAAAAGGTGTTTTTAAATTTAGAGAAGCATCATCAATAGCTTTAAATTGATGATAAACATCTGTTTTTTGAAACTCTTTTAATTCTTCCGCTGTTAGCTCATTGGCTATCCATCTTGCTAAAAAGGTTTCTTCTTTATAATTTATATTCATTTTCTAATCTATTCGTGCTATTTGTATTAAAAACAAGTAAAAGATTAATTACCCTACCTAATTAATACAAATATTACTTTTGTTATACTTTACCTATCTGTTCTTTTAAAGTAAGTAATGCTTTACTCATTCTTTTTTCTACAGCTTTTACAGAAACTCCAACAATATCTGCAATTTCAACATACTTTTTCTTATCTATTCTACTAAGCAAAAAAACTTCTCGTTGTTTTTCAGGCAAGTTGGCTATTGCTTTTTTAAGCTTAGTATGAAATTCTTCTTCTTCTAAAATAAAATGAGGAGTTTCATTAGTTTTACCAGAAGAAACATTTTTCTTTTGATGTTCCAAAACAACTTTTTTGTGAGCAACATCGTTTAAAAAATGATTGTTGGCTACTGTATATAGATAAGATTTAGCTTTTTCGAAAACAACTTTAGCACAATTATTCCATAGTTTTATATACGCTTCTTGTACGATATCTTCAGCTTGCTGGAGATCGCCGCATTTGTAATATATATAATTTCTCAATGTTTGCGAATGTTGGTTAAAAACTTCTTCAAAATTTTTTTGCTCACAAACAGATTTTAATGGGTCTTTATTCATTTAAATCAAGTTCCTAATCGGTGACAAATGTATGAAAATGTAACTAAGAGGTTAAAAAATTATCAATATAACTTATAAATTGGTAATTTCTTATGAGCTTTTTCATAATGAGGTGTTTTTTTATAAACCCAATATAATTGTGTTTGCGCATTTTTTGCAAAATCTTCTTCTGTTTTTACTTTTTGAAGAAACTCTTGTTTTAATGAGGGATTGTTATTTAAAAACTCTTCAGCAATATCTTCAAAAACGTAAGAAGAGTATCCCTCTTTTTGTTGCAAAATAGTATCAAAGAAATTCCAGTTGAAGAAAGAATCAATAGCTTCAGCTTCCAAGGTCTCTATTATATAACGTATTCCTGTTTGGTTTGTAGGAATATAAATATCTCCATTATTAAATTTAACTTGCAGACCTCTTGTTTGGGTAACTTCAGTATTGTAGTGTAAATAATGACCTTCGTATGCCGTTTTTCGAGTTTCAAATTCTTTGATGTGCTGAACTTCTACAGTTAATAAGGTATCTTTTTCAAAACGAGTAAATTCAATTTTATTATTTTCTAATCGTTCTACAACGTCATGCCAACCTTGTTCTAATATATAGGCCTTGGGTATGGCGATTTCTTTGGTAGGAACAAAGTAGTTATAATAAGAAACTTTTTTATTGTAAGGTTTTGTTCTATCATAAAACAAACGTTTTCCATTGGTAACTTTACTGTCTATAAAAGTTCCTTCGTATCCTTTAAAATGAAGAGCAGTAGGATTGTTCTTATCAACTGTAAATAGAATAGGATATGTTTTTTTGTTTATTATTTCTTCAACAGCATTTTTTCGTAAATCTTTTATTTTGTTACTGTTTTCTTTAGAAAAATCTAAAGCAGAAAACAACAATTCATAGGTTTGTTCTACTCTAATTTTATACGGTTTCAACATATGAGTTTCAACCATTAATCCTAAGGTATTGAAGAGGGTAGTGTACCCAGTAGAATATCTAGGTGAATCGAAAAACTGTGACCAACCACTTTCTGGAGTTGTTCCCCAAACATTTACATAAGGAGTAATAATAATTCCTTTCTCAGCCAAAGAATGTTCTATTTCAGGACGCATTTTTGTTTCAATAAACTCACCTAAATTTCCTCCCAATTTATTGTGTTGTGTAAATAGATGTGTAATTGCGTACTGATAATCTGCTCCATTACTTACATGATTATCTATAAAAACATCTGGATTTACAGTGTGAAAAATCTCAGCAAATGTAGCGGCATTTTTAGTATCTTGTTTAATAAAATCACGATTTAAGTCGTAGTTACGAGCATTTCCTCTAAAACCGTATTCTTTTGGACCATTTTGATTGGCTCTTGTGTGTGAGTTTCTGTTTAGGGAGCCACCAATATTGTATATGGGAATAACACAAATTAAAGATTTTTTGTACTTGTTTTTTAAAGAATCATTTTGAACGATGTCTCGTAATAATAGCATCGAAGCATCTATTCCGTCAGATTCCCCTGGATGAATACCGTTATTGATTAAAATTCTATTTTTTGAAGAATTTTTAAGTTCTTCAATATTGGTTTTTCCATCAGTATTAAAAGCAACTAAATGTAAAGGTTTTCCAATATCTGTAGTGCCTATTTCAAACAATGAAATTTCAGGGTAAGTGTTAGCCAACTCTTCATAAAAAGAAATAACCTCTTTATAAGTAGGAGTCTCCGTTCCGTTTGATGTTTCAAACAGGGTGGTGAATTCGATGTTTTTTTTTGTAGGTTTTTGTTTACAAGCGGTAACTAATATTAGGAGTAATACAAATAGTTTTTTCAAAAGAATAGTTTTAAAAAGTTTAAATTCTAACTGCATCTGGAACCAAGCCTGTGTAGTCTCCATCGTTTCTGATAACATCTCTTACAATAGATGAAGAAATATAGCTTTTACCTGAAGAGGTTAGTAAAAACACAGTTTCAATTTCAGAAAGTTTTCTATTAGTATGTGCGATGGCTTTTTCAAACTCAAAATCGGCAGGATTACGTAAACCTCTTAAAATAAATTGAGCGTCTTGTTCTTTACAAAAGTTTACAGTAAGTCCACTATAAGTAAGTACTTTTATTTTTGGCTCATGCTTAAAAGTTTCTTCAATAAAACGTTGACGCTCCTCTAGAGAAAACATATATTTTTTATCGGCATTCACCCCAATTGCAATAATTAATTCATCAAAAAGGGTAACACCACGTTCAATAATATCTAAGTGTCCTAAAGTAATTGGATCGAAAGATCCAGGAAAAATTGCTCTTTTCATTATATCTTGTCATTTAAAGCCATTTCAATAGCGTTTCCAAATAATTCAGTTAAAGAAATACCCGCATGATTGGCTTGCTGTGGTAAAATACTTGCTTCTGTTAATCCAGGAACAGTATTCATTTCTATAAAATGTGGTTCATCGTTAACTAAAATATATTCAGAGCGAGAAAAACCACGCATATTTAAAATTTCATATACACGTTTGGCTACTTCTTTAACTCTCTTTCTTTGAGAATCAGTTAAACGTGCAGGAGTGATTTCTTGAGATTGACCTTCATATTTAGCTTTATAATCGAAGAAATCATTTTCAGAAACAATTTCTGTTATTGGAAGTACTTTTGTTTCTCCTTTGTATTGAATTACTCCAACAGAAACCTCAGTTCCATCTAAAAAGCTTTCAATTAATATTTCAGTATCTTCTTCGTATGCTTTTTCTATAGCAGGAATTAACTCTTCTTTAGTATACACTTTAGATATGCCAAAACTAGAACCTGCTCCGTTTGGTTTTACAAAGCAAGGAAGTCCTACTTTTTTAATAAAAGCATCACAATCAATCTCATCACCTTTGTTTAGATATATAGAAACAGCTGTTGCTATTCCGTATTGTTTCACTACACTTAAGGTATCACGCTTATTAAAGGTTAAAGCCATTTGGTAGAATGGGGCAGAGGTGTGTTTTAAACCAATAAGATCAAAGTAAGCTAAGATAATACCGTTTTCTCCTGGTGTACCATGAATAGCGTTAAAAACACAATCAAATGTAATTTTTTGACCTTTAATTTCAATTGAAAAATCTTCTTTATTTATTGGATATTCTTCTTCGTTATCATCAACATACACCCATTTATTTTCTAAAATATGAACTTTGTACGCGTTATATTTTTCTGTATTAATATGTTTGTAAACTACATTACCACTTTTTAGAGAAATTCCTACTTCAGAGGAATAGCCTCCCATAATAATAGCGATGTTTTTTTTCACTTCAAATGTATTTCAATTACTGTTTTTATCATTGTTTATCTAAAATCCAATCGTTGGATTATACAAACTTACCAAAAAAACTCGTTTAAGACTTGTTGAATTTAAAATAGTAATATTTTTACTGTAAATTTGTGCGATCTTACAAAAAAATGATATGAGTAATTTAACAGGAAAATCTGGAGGTTTATTTGAATTTATTAAAAGTAAATCTTTTTTAAAAAATATAATTATAGCAGTTGTTTCAATACTAGTTTTTGTATTTGTTCTACAATGGTGGTTAGGAGTTACAACAAACCATAATCAAAAAATACAAGTACCTGACCTACATAAAATGTCGTTAGTTGATGTTGAGCAAAAATTAAGTGAATTAAATTTAGATTTTGTGGTAATTGACAGTGCAAGTTATAATCCAGATTATCCTAAGAAGTCAATTATTGAGCAAGATCCGGAAGCAGGTGATTTTGTAAAAGAAAAGCGTAAAATATATTTAACCTTAAATCCGTCAAAGTATAGAGATGTAGAAGTGCCTAATTTAAATGGACGTACCAGACGTCAGGCAACAACACACCTACGTTCAATAGGGTTTAAAGTAGGAACTAAGGTTACTTGGGTTCACGATATAGGAAAAGATGTGGTTCGTGGATTAAAGTATAACGGACAAAAAATTGAACCGGGAACTAAATTACCAAAACAAACAACCATCGACTTGATTTTAGGGGATGGTAACGGATACTAATTTTTATAAATTGATTGATGCAGGAAGATAACACTCCAGAGATAGAAAATGATGATTTATACGAGCACCATAGGTTTGTAGCAACAGATGGTCAAGTACCATTGCGAGTAGATAAGTTTTTAATGAACTTTATTGAAAATGCAACTCGAAATAAAATACAGCAAGCAGCTAAAGCAGGAAATGTTTTAGTAAATGATGTAGCAGTAAAGTCTAACTATAAGGTAAAACCAAAAGATGTAGTTAGAGTGGTGTTAACATATCCTCCTCACGAAAACTTATTAGTAGCAGAAGATATTCCTATTGATATAGTGTATGAAGATGATGAAGTGATAGTGGTAAACAAGCCAGCAGGAATGGTAGTTCACCCAGGTCATGGAAATTACTCTGGAACATTAGTGAACGGACTAATTCATCACATAGAAAACTTACCCACCAACTCTAACGAGCGACCAGGTTTAGTACATCGTATTGATAAAGATACAAGCGGATTATTGGTAGTTGCAAAAACAGAATACGCAATGGCACATTTGTCTAAGCAGTTTTTTGACCGTACTACAGAACGTTTATATTACGCTTTAGTTTGGGGGAATATAGAAGAGGATGAAGGAACTATTGAAGGAAATATAGGACGTAGTTTTAAAAATCGCTTACAAATGGATGTCTTCCCTGATGGTGAGCATGGTAAGCATGCTGTTACTCATTATAAAGTACTTGAAAGACTTACGTATGTAACCTTGGTACAATGTAAGTTAGAAACGGGTAGAACGCATCAAATTAGAGCTCACTTTAAACACATTGGACATACACTTTTTAACGATGAACGTTATGGTGGGAATGCTATTTTAAAGGGAACTACGTTTACTAAATACAAACAATTTGTAGATAATTGCTTTAAAGTGTTGCCAAGACAAGCTTTGCATGCAAAAACTTTAGGTTTTACACATCCAACAACAGGAGAGTTTTTACAATTTAACTCTGAAGTACCAGAAGATATTACCGCTTGTTTAGAAAAATGGCGAACTTATTCAGAAAATTCAAAATTGGAAGAATAAAGAGGAGTGTAGTTAAAAACTTTATAACGAACTCTATTATAATTTGTTTCTTTTGAAAACTTAAAAGCCTATTTAAATTACTAAAACAAGTTCATACAAAAAGGAAGTAACCTTACATTACCAAGTATAAATAAATGTATTGGTTTATAAAGAGTATAAAACTTACTTGTTTTTTACCTCAGAACTTCTTTAAACAAGAAATACCACACCTAAAGTTAAACGGTGTGGTTCTATTTTTTACTAAAAAAATTAACTGTAGTATAATTAATTACTCTTAGCCTTAATAAAATCAGAAATTAAGTAGCTAATGTATTTTCCTACTTGCCCGTTAGCTATTTTATCTTTAACAACTGCTGGGGCTCCCTCACAAATATGTAAATAAGAAGCATTTTGTAGCGTTCCAAAATAATGTGTAAATCTACGAGCTTGTTGTGGAGTAAATCCGCTAGGTGTCATAGCACTACTTGGAAAATGCTGCACACAATCCAAATCAATTTCAATTCCGAAAGGAGCATTTTCTATAAAACTTTCAGCACGTTGTAATTCGCCTTTAAAAGAAGTAGTGTGATACACTTCTAACTCTTCAAACGTATTATACTCTAAGTTTAAACTATCATGAATCATTTCAAACACATATTGAGGCGTGTAGTTTTCATGCAACCCGAACATAAAGTAATTTTGAATAAAGCCTTCTTGTAAGGCGTACGAAAATCCGTTACCACTATGACGCTCTTCCAAACGACGTAAATCGGTATGCGCATCTAAATTAATCACATTTACAGGTTGATTTTTCCCTTCAGAAAGCCCTTTAATATTTCCGTAAGCATTGTTGTGTCCACCACCAATGATAATAGGAGTTTTACCACTCTCAACAATTATTTTAATAAGCTTAGAAAGCTCTTTATCTATTGCTTTTACTAATAAATCACCTTTTTCTCTGTCAGAAACATCAAAACTATATACATCGTCCAAACAATCTAAATATCCTAACACTAGGATGTCGTTTCCATTAATAAATTGATTTTGCTGGGTGTTTAAAAACGACTTTAAAGCAGGAATAAAAGCAGTGTGTGCACCACCATTTCCGCCATTCATACGAACACCAATATCTTCTGGAACTCCTAAAATAACAAAAGAAGCAGAGGAATTTTTAAGTTCTGATTGTAGTTCTTTTTTAGAGTCGATAACCGCAACGCACTCACCTAATTTTGTTTCGCCTTCACGTGGGGCAACAAACTCTTGTATGTCTTTTTCGTTGAATATTGTTAGCATATTGTATTGTTTTTTTAGAAAACGTCATTTCGAACTAAAGTGTAACGAAAGGAGAAATCTAAACGGCTTCTTATTACTATTCGGAATGACAGTTTACACATAGTTTAGCTTACTAAACCTCTTTTCCGTTGATAAATACAGCGTCGATTAAGTTACTTCCGAAGGAATACGGTAAAAATCCATACGAAGGAATTTCTTTTGTTAGGATTAAATTCGCCTTTTTTCCCTTGGTAATACTTCCAACCTCGTTTGATAAATTCATCGCATACGCTCCGTTAATAGTTGCTGCATTAATAGCCTCTTCTGGTGTCATTTTCATTTTAATACAAGCTGTTGCTACCACAAAATTCATATTTCCTGATGGTGTAGACCCTGGGTTGTAATCGGTAGCTAAGGCTAACGGCAATCCTGCATTTATAATATCACGAGCAGGGGTGTATGGAATACTTAAAAAGTACGAACAAGAAGGTAAGGCAACAGGCATGGTTTGGGTTCCTTTCAAGGCTTCAATGTCTTCTGTGTTCATTACTTCTAAATGATCTACTGACAAGGCATTGTGTTTTATGCTCACTTGAACCCCGCCAATAGTTGTAAACTGGTTTACGTGTACTTTGGGTGTTAATCCGTATTGTTGCGCAGCGGTTAAAATTCTGTCGGTATCTTCTACTGAGAAGTATCCCGTTTCACAGAAAGCATCTACAAAATCCGCTAGATTTTCCTCAGCAACTTTAGGTAACATTTCTTCAATAATTACATTGATATATCCTTCTCTGTTGTTTTTGTATTCAGTAGGGAAGGCGTGTGCCCCTAAAAAAGTAGCTTTTACAGGAACGTTATAATTCTCTCGTAGCTTTTTTATAACACGTAGCATTTTTAACTCAGCATCTACGGTTAAACCATAACCAGATTTTATTTCAACAGCACCAGTACCTAAAGCAATTACTTCTTCTAAGCGTTTTGCTGATTGTTGGTATAGCTCTTCTTCTGAAGTTTCTTGTAATTTCTTAGCCGAATTTACAATACCACCACCACGATTGGCAATTTCTTCATAACTCAAACCATTAATTCTATCTACAAACTCTTGTTCACGATTGCCTGCATATACAATGTGTGTATGAGAATCGCACCAAGTAGGCAACATCATTTTACCAGTACAATCCACCGTTTTATCAGCAGAAATAGGAGCTTTTTTCATACTACCATAGTCGGTAATAATACCATTTTCAACCAATAAAAAAGCATTTTTTATGGTAGGTAAAATGTTCATCGAAGCTCCAGCTACTTTTTTAGTACTTGTTTCTCTTATTTGTATTAATTCTTTAATGTTTATGAATAAAGTTGTCATGTTGAATACTTAAATTTGTTAGACAAACTTACGGTAAAAACTACAATGTATGGTATGTTTTTAGGGCTGATATGTGTTTTACTTCTTTTTTTAAGTTGTTAATTTGTATTTATGAGTAAATGATAAGTAAGTGCTTCGTTTAGAGTGTTCTTTAAAAAGTATTTTTAGTAAACGCATTAGTTTTTACCTTAATTCTTTGTTGTACGTTCGTATTTTTTCTTCATTCTGTTTTTTCCACTTTCGAACTCTGCTTCTTGCGTTTTTGTATGGTGATGAAGTGTTTAATTGTATCATTTTTCCTTTAGTCCACTTTTCGTACCAAGGTTTTTCATACAAATCTGCGTTGTCATTCGTTTTAATTAACTCTAATATTTTTCCTACATTTCTGTCCAATTCGGTTAGAATTGTTTTGTAATCAAAATTTTCGTAATCAGAATAAAATTTTTGAGCAAGTTTCCCTAATTCATTCCACTTAAATCCTGTTTCTGGAAATTCCACAATTTGTCCTTTATCTTTTCGGTGATTCCATTTCAGGACGAGTTCAGACCAACCAACAAGATAAGCAACCAAATCTGACACACTCATTTTAGTTTCTTTTGCATGTCCTTCGAGTTCTTTTTCTTTGGTCAGTTCCGTTGGAATACTTTCTAAGTCCTTTTTCAGTTTGGAATAGTTATTCTCAATTTCAAAAATCAATTCTTCTTTATTTTTTGGAACTGCCATTTCTTTGTTTTTTGTTCATATGAAGCATAACGAACTCTGATATGAATAACATGGTTTAATACTTAACTTTTCAGTTTTTGCATCCGCCTTTTTTTATACGTTTTCAAATGTATTAAAACTAATACTTTATTTAAAGTAAAGTTATTAATGAGTAATCGGTATTTGTTAATTAATTATGTAACTCCAATAAACTTACTACAATATGTATATAAAATATTACGGAGTTTTATAAATCTATCAATTTTATTATTTATGACACACCTTATTGGATAGTCACCATAAGTGAGCTTCGCTGAGTTTTCCTCAATGCAACGAAACTATCAGCGCGTCACGCTGAGCTTTTCTCAACGCAACGAAACCATCAGCGACCCATGCCGTGATGTTAACGGAGCATGCCGTGATATCAGCGACCCATGCCGTGATGTTAACGGAGTGTGCCGTAGTATTAGCGACCCATGCCGTGGTGTTAACGGAGCGTGCCGTAGTATCAGCGACCTGTGCCGCGGTGTCAACGGAGGATGCCGTGATATCAGCGACCCGTGCCGTGGTGTTAACGGAGCGTGCCGTAGTATCAGCGACCCATGCCGTGATGTTAACGGAGCGTGCCGTGATGTTAACGGAGCATGCCATGATATCAGCGACCCATGCCGTGGTGTTAACGGAGCATGCCGTAGTATCAGCGACCCGTGCCGTGATGTTAACGGAGCGTGCCGTAGTATCAGCGACCCGTGCCGTGATGTTAACGGAGCGTGCCGTAGTATCAGCGACCCATGCCGTGATGTTAACGGAGCGTGCCGTAATATTAGCGACCCGTGCCGCAATATTAGTGAGCTTTCCTCACGGGTATATAAATACAATAAAGTGCGTAGAGAATTTTATAAACGAACTGTAGTTAACGGTTAGTATATGAAAAGTAGGCGATTTCGGGGCACTAACCTTTCGGTTAAGCACGAACTTTGATACGAGCCAAAACCTTTAAATTTATCACTGTTTCGCCTATTTTTTATATACATTGTTAGCCACTGGCTTTATTTTAGAGCCTTATTAATTTGTTCAATTAATTTCTTCCAATTTTCAATTTCAACGGTTGTCAGTTTTGTTGAATCATTGTCTTTACACCACCTTAAAAACGCTTTAGCCAATTTATATTTTGAAAAATTTGGAACTTCTTGGTTGAAAATATCTATAATTGGTCTAGTTGGTTGTGAATCTGATAAAACCTTGCAGTCTTTTGAGTATTCCTTTTTTACTATTTCAATTAAAGTTTCTCTTAACAAATCTTCAATTTCAGGTTTAGCAACACCTGAACAAAAATCTTTTGTTCTTAAGATATTTTTATTGCCTAAAGTATGCACTAAAGTTTCTTGCTGGGCTGCTTGGTCTCCAGCGGCATCAGAATCAAGTAATGCTGCGATTTTTAAATTATGTGCGTGTAAGATTGTTGCATAATAAACAACTTTACCTGCTGAATTTGCAAAAACAAGAGCAATTTTGTTGTCAAGATTTGCTACTTTATCCTCTCGCAACAATGAAGAGGTTGCTTCAACGTACCAATAGTCTGTTAGTCCCTCAAGGATTAAATTCTTCGTTTGAGTAAATAAGCTTTGTGCCAAGTCATAGCCTAAAGCTTCTTGTAATGGTAATAAACCCGCAGGGTCGCTTGAAGAAATGGTAGTGTGTACTTTAGTTCCTTCTTCACGGTCTTTAAGTTCTACTACCCTTACTAAATCTAATTCATCTGGTCCAACTAAAAATGGTGAATGGGTTGTATATATAGTCTGATTTTGTTCGGAAAGTTTAGAAAGAGTCATTCTAAAATCCCGTTGTTTCAAACCGTGTAAACTCATTCCTGGTTCGTCAAGAAGTAGAATTGCATTTTTATGTTTATCCATTGCCTCTGCAAAAAACACTACATAAAATGAAACTAACCACTGAAACCCTTCAGAACGTTGGTCTAATTCTATTTTTACACCTATATCATCCTCAACCGAAACTTTTAGATATTGACCATCAGCAGATATGTTGATTTTTTCAGCTTCTGGTCTATTTGGATTTGGATTCCAAATTGACTTAATTTCTTTTGTAAGTCTTATACTAGCAGCATCTAATTGATATGAACGCTTGTCTAGTGTGTCTCGGTATTTTTTTAAAGCATCTGAATCGTCTTTGCTTGGACTTGCCGTTTTACCAATATCAGAAAGTTCCCTTGGGGAAAAACCTAATAGTTTTAAAAGACATAAATTTCCATAATCATAGTATTTATCATCATCCAAAAGCTTTTTTTCGACTCTATCGGACAAATGTTCTAAATGTATAAGAGGTTTAACTTTGAAGAAATTATTAAATAGAACAAAAACAGGTTTTCTGCTATTTATAAGTTTTTCTATTCTTTCAAATTCAATGTTAAATTTAATTTCTTCAGTTAATTTAGAATATCTAGCTTCTTCTTTTTCATTATCCTCATCAATTAATGGGTAGTTATCTTCTAGCCATTTATTGATTTTATCAATGCTTTCTTTGTCAAGAATTAAATTGTCTCCAAATTCATTCGTAATGAGCTTTAGCTTTTCACTTGGTGTAGTTTTTTCGGCATTATCTGCATCCTTTAAAAATTCTTTGTCTATATGGGCAGATAACCTAGCTAAATCATTTTTAACATCTGAATATT
The DNA here is from genome assembly GCF_040104435.1 of Tenacibaculum sp. SSH1-16. Taxonomy (NCBI): domain Bacteria; kingdom Pseudomonadati; phylum Bacteroidota; class Flavobacteriia; order Flavobacteriales; family Flavobacteriaceae; genus Tenacibaculum; species Tenacibaculum sp. SSH1-16. The sequence goes on along the minus strand of NZ_JBECOV010000003.1, from coordinate 278,208 downwards.
TCTTTTTGTTGGGTGCATTTTTTAAATAGTATAGTCCATCATTGTTCAATTTTCTATAAAGCACATATATGCAATCGTGGAATTCTTTAGGAAGAACTTTTTTGTCTTCTTCATCCATTTTAAAATACCCTCTAACTACTTCAATTTCCTCTGGTTTTACCTTTCCAGTCGTTATATCATTATAGAGTGAACGAGGATAATCTCTAATATCATCAAAGCCATCAACTCCATCTGGACGATTTAACTTTTGTAGAGCTTGCAGAATAACTGTTTTGCCAGCCTCATTTGGACCAACCATAATGGTTTTCAACTCCTCAATATCAAATTCGCCTGTGTCTTTTATACTGCGGTAGTTTTGAATTCGTGCTTTGATTAATTTCATATTTATGTTTTTTCAGCTTGTGGCTAACTTGTTTATATACGTAATAAAATTACTGTTATATTCTCTTAACGGTAGGATAAGCGGAATTTTTAGCAATTTTTATACGCTATCAAATATAGTATAACCAATAGGTTACCTAAAATAAAGTTATTAACGAGTTATTGTTATTTGTTAATTAATTATACAATTCCAACGAACTTACTACAAGGCGTGTACAAATTCTTACGGAATTCCATAAATCAATTAATTTTTATGATTTGTAACACACTTAATTGAATGGTTTCTTTAAAGAAAGCTTTAACGATATACCTTTCGTTTGCTAATTTTTAGGTCTCCCTTTTTTTCTAAAGATTTTATGACTCGAATAACCGTTTCTACGCGTAAACCTAAAATATCTGCTATTTGCTGACGTGTATAGGCTACTTTAAAAGAATATTTTCCTTCAACTTTATATACATCGTCTTTTAAATAATCTATAAAGCGGAGTACTCTATGAGCAGGTTCTTGACTCGATATTTCGGAAGCAATAATAGCTTTGTAGTACAAACGTTTGGCTAAACTCTGGGTGATTTTTAGGTGAATTTCTGGATTGTCTTGCAGTAATTTAAACAAGTTGCTTTTAGATAAAGCTAGAACCGTACTATCAGAAATTGCCACTGCATTAGCAGGATATTTTACATCAATAAATAAAGGCGGTTCACCAAAACTTTGGTTTTTATAAAATACCCCTTGAATAAATTCTTTACCGTCATCATTAAAATTATTCATTTTAACCACTCCGCTTACTATTTGGTAGTAGTAGTGTGCGGTTTGTTTTTCAGAGAAAATGATTTCGTCTTTTTGAAAACTTTTGGTTTCAGCGGTATATTTTAATAAGAGTTCTTCTGGAATCATTATGATTTAAGTCATAAATTGCAATTACATAAAGATATACTTTTGTAGCGTATTTCAACAACGATTTGTAAATGGATAAAAGAGACATAGAAAATAGGGAAGATGTGTATAAGTTGGTATCAACCTTTTATAATGATAAAATTAGAAAGGATGATTTTATAGGTCCTATATTTTTGAAAACAATACCAGAAGAAACTTGGGAACCTCATTTACAAAAACTCACCGACTTTTGGGAAACGAATTTGTTTTTTGTTAGAAAGTTTAAAGGAAATCCAATGAAAGCACACAAAGATGTAGATAGAGATTTTGAGTATTCTATTTATCAGGAACATTTTGGACGCTGGCTGCAATTGTGGTTTGAAACGGTTGATGAACTTTTTGATGGAACAAAAGCTCATGAAGCTAAAGAAAGAGCGCGAAACATAGCTTCTATGCTCTTTTTTAGAATGTTTGAAGCTAAGCCGAAACCTACAACTACGACATAAGTAGGTAAAAAATCAATGAAATATTACCGAGTATATTAATAATAAATGCCCATGCAATTATTTTAAAAGGGCGTTGACTTATGGCGGCAGCATTAGCTCCCATAGCTGTTACACAAGCAAAAATTAGGGCGAATAAATTAACGTCACCATTTACGGCTAAAGCAGCTGTAATGGAGGCAATCATAGAGCCTACAGTAATTAATATAATAGATACACCAATGCTATTTCGCTCTCCTTCAGCAATTTTTTTATTGATGTAAGCCGTAATTCCCATGCTATTTGTTTTTTGAAGTGTTTTTTCAGTGGTTAAGTTTTCAGTAGTTACCATAATATAATAGTTTTGATAAAATTATATAACTGATAATTAGTTTTTTATGATTCAAGTCATAAATGAAAAAGAAGAAAAGGTGTTTTTATTTGTTAGATATTTTTATCTTCACATACTAAAATAAGCTGAGTGGAGTCAATAACTATAATTTACATTGTATTAGCCGTATTAATAAGCGTAGCCATTGCTTTTTTTCAATATTTCTATAAGGTAAAAAGGACTCCGAAAGTACATATCTTACTTTTTAGCTTAAAAGCACTAAGTCTTTTTTTAATTGGGTTACTACTTATTAATCCGAAGATAACAACTCTTGAAACAGAGAACATAAAACCTGTATTATCTGTATTGGTAGATAATTCACTATCTACTCAGTTTTTTAAAGAAGAAAAAAAGGTTCAAGAATTAATATCAAAAGTAGAAAGCAACGAAGAACTTCAAGATAAATTTGAAGTACAGTACTTTTCGTTCGGGAATGATATTAAGGTGTTGGATAGTTTATCGTTTGCTGAAACACAAACCAATATTTCAAAAGCAATTGATGCTGTTAATGAATTGAATAAAGATAAAAATGCAGCTACCATTTTAATAACAGATGGAAATCAAACCCAAGGAAATGATTACGAGTTTTCATCAGCGAAGCATAAAATATTTCCTGTAGTTATAGGGGATACCATTAAGTATCAAGACATTCAAATTTCGCAGTTAAATGTGAATAAGTATAGCTATGTAAAGAACAAGTTTCCTGTAGAGGCGTTGTTGTATTATGAAGGAAAAGAAACAGTGAATACTACTTTTTCAATCGTAAAAAACGGGAGCAGAGTTTTTTCAAAAAGAGTACGTTTTTCACCAGAAAATCCTGTGCAAACTGTTACTGCTAACTTAGTGTCTAATACCAAAGGAGTACACTATTATACAGCATCGATAAGTAGTATAGCGAATGAAAAAAACACAAAGAACAATTATAAAAGCTTTTCAGTTGAAGTTTTAGATGAACAAACCAAGGTTTTACTATTAAGTTCTTTTTTACACCCAGATTTAGGAGCGCTAAAAAAAGCGATTGAGAGCAATAAACAACGCAAAGTAGACATTGCTTTGATACAAAATAGAAATATAGATTTAGATGCCTATCAGTTTTTTGTTTTGTATCAGCCTAACAGTTATTTTAAAACCACTTTAGAAAAAATACCCTCTAATTTTTTACTGGTATCAGGAACTAAAACAGATTGGAACTTTTTGAATAGTCAAGGTTTGGGAGTTCAAAAAAGAGCTATCAATCAAAAAGAAGAATATACCGCTATTTACAATCCAGACTTTTTAACTTTTTATCAAGAGGATATCGGTTTTGATCGATTTCCACCACTAAAAGATAAGTTTGGAGAAGTACAGCTTAAAAAAGAGTCTCAAAGCTTGTTGTATCAGAAGTATGCAGGCGTAGAAACTACACAACCATTATTGTCAACCTTTGAAGAAAATGATAAAAAGTATGCAGTACTATTTGGTGAAGGTATTTGGAAATGGAGAGCTGCCAGTTATTTAAAAGAGAAAAACTTTGAAAGTTTTGACACGTTTGTAGGAAATTTGGTTCAGTATTTAGCATCCACCAAAAAGAGAAAACGTTTAGATGTAAAAGCGCAACGTTTGTATGCAGCCAATGAACCGATAACCATAAGTGCATTTTATGTTGATAAAAACTATCAATTTGATAGCAGAGCATCTTTAGAGTTGACAGTAACTAATTTAGAAACAAAGGCTAAAAAAAGTATTCCGTTTTCGCTATTTAATAACTCATATCAAGTTGCTGTTGAAGGATTAGCCTCGGGAGAATATTCATATACCGTAACTGTAAAGAATCAAAATATAAGTAGCTCAGGTAGGTTTAAAATTGAAGATTATCAGATAGAAGAGCAGTTTACCAATGCTAATTTTAAAAAATTAGAACAGCTAGCGTTAAAAACAAACGGAGCAATTGCTTATGTAGATAAAGTTGACGAATTATTAAAAAAGATACAAGAAGATGCATCTTTTTATACCACTCAAAAGTCTATTACCAAAAAACAAAGTTTAGTTGATTGGAAATGGTTGTTATTATTGATTATAGTTTTATTGTCAATAGAGTGGTTTGTTAGAAAATACTATGGTAAAATATGATGTATGAGCACTTTTTTCAATGTCCGCATTGTTGGGAAGAAATTTCCATGTTACTGGACGCCAGTACATCTGAAACGTATGTAGAAGATTGTGAGGTATGTTGCAATCCTATACAAATAACGTTTACCTTTGTAAATAACGATTTAATAGCTTTTGAAGCTAAAAATATAGAACAATAAATACGATGAGATTTCACACACGTAAATGGGTAAAACCAGAAGATTTAAATCCTAACGGAACACTTTTTGGAGGACGATTATTACAATGGATTGATGAGGAAGTAGCGTTATACGCTATTATTCAGTTAGAAATTCCTAAAACAGTAACCAAGTTTATGTCTGAAATAAATTTTGTTAGTTCAGCAAAGCAAGGAGACATTGTTGAAATAGGAATTGATGTAGTAAAGTTTGGAACAACATCTATTACCTTAAGCTGTGAGGTTCGTAACAAAATAACTCGAAAAACAATTATCGCAATTGATAAAATTGTTATGGTAAGTTTAGATGAAGAAGGAAGCCCTTTTGCGCATGGTAAAACAAAAATTGAATACGTTAAAGATAGATTAGATAACGAAGATTCATAAATTTTTATAATTTTGTAACTCTAAATTAGATTAGTGAAAAAAAGCATCATCATATTATTAACTTTACTGTTAATTGTGCCTCCTTTAGAAGCACATGTAGATGCTATTGTTTTTGAAAGCGAAACTGAGGTTCATGTTGAAAGTTTTAATACCTTGCATCAAGATGAGCATCATGAAAATGATACTGAAGAAGAAAAAAACAAAGAACATCACCATCATTGTAATGTAATTACTGTTACAGCAGACTTTATCCCGATTGATTATAGTTTTGATATTATTCCTTTTTTTGAAATAAGAAGCAGGATTAACTTCTATCAAAACACATACTACAATTCATACTTGTCGGCTATTTTTCAGCCACCAAAGTCTTAATTCTATTTTATTATTAAAAACAGCGGTAGCTCTTGTGTAAGCAAGAACTACAAACTGTTGTACCGATTATTTAATAATAACCGGTAGAAATTATGTTACAATAGAATTAAATCAATACAAAATGTTAGATAACATTATAAAATTTTCAATTAAAAATAAATTGATTATTGGAGCATTGGTTGTCGCATTAATAGGCTGGGGAATCTATTCTCTAAAACAATTACCTATTGATGCAGTACCAGATATTACCAATAATCAGGTGCAAATAATAACATCAGCACCCTCACAATCAGCTCAAGATATAGAACGTCTAGTGACGTTTCCTATAGAAATTACCATGTCAAACATTCCAGATATCGAAGAAATTCGTTCTTTCTCTCGATTTGGATTAAGTGTCGTTACAATCGTTTTTAAAGAAAGTACCGATATTTATTGGGCGCGTCAACAAATTAGTGAACGGTTGATAGAAGCCAAAAATCAAATTCCTGATGGAGTAGGAACACCAGAAATGGCACCAGTGACCACAGGATTGGGTGAAATTTATCAATATACGTTATATACCAAAGAAGGATATGAAAAACAATACGATGCAATGGAGTTACGCTCTATTCAAGATTGGATTGTTCGTCGCCAACTCTTAGGAATTGAAGGAGTAGCTGATGTAAGTAGCTTTGGAGGCTTTTTAAAGCAATATGAAGTAGCTATTGAACCAGAACGCTTGCAATCGTTAAATGTTAGTATAAACGAGGTTTTTGAGGCATTATCTAAGAACAATCAAAATACAGGAGGAGCATATATTGATAAAAACCCGAAAGCGTACTTTATTCGAAGTGAAGGGTTGATAAAAACCCCAGAAGACATTCAGAATATCGTCATAAAAAACAATGTAAATGGAACCCCTATCTTGATGAAAGATATAGGGAAAGTTCAACTAGGGCATGCGGTACGATATGGAGCAATGACAAGAAATACCGATGGAGAAGTGGTTGGTGCTATTGTTATGATGTTAAAAGGTGCTAATTCTTCAAAGGTGATTGAGAATGTAAAAGAAAGAATAGCACAAATAGAAAAAAGTTTGCCAGAAGGAGTTGCCATAAAACCTTTTTTAGATAGAACTAAATTAGTAGACAAAGCTATAAAAACGGTATCAACCAACCTTATTGAAGGAGCTTTAATTGTCATTTTTATTTTGGTGTTGCTATTAGGAAACTTACGAGCGGGGTTAATCGTAGCATCGGTTATTCCGTTAGCAATGCTGTTTGCTATTAGTTTAATGAATGTTTTTGGAGTTTCAGGAAACTTAATGAGTTTAGGAGCTATCGATTTTGGTATTATTGTAGACGGTTCTGTAATTATTGTAGAAGCAACACTACATCACTTAGGGTTAAAAAAATCAGGAACGCAATTAACCCAAGACCAAATGGATGATGAAGTGTATGAGTCGGCTTCAAAAATAAGAACAAGTGCGGCTTTTGGAGAAATCATTATCCTTATTGTGTACTTACCAATTCTTGCCTTGGTAGGTATTGAAGGAAAAATGTTTAAACCAATGGCATTAACCGTAAGTTTTGCAATTTTAGGAGCCTTTTTACTATCGCTTACTTATGTACCTATGATGAGTTCGTTGTTTTTAAAGAAAACAATCAATAACAAGAAGAATATTTCAGATAAAATCATCACAGCATTACAAAATGTATATACTCCAATACTCAACTTTGTGCTAACTCATAAAGTAAAAGTAGTGATAGGTTCAGTCGCCATTTTTATACTCAGTTTAGTCACTTTTTCTAAAATGGGGTCAGAGTTTATTCCTTCTTTGGATGAAGGAGATTTGGCAGTACAAACTACTGTATCAACAGGAAGTTCGCTGTCGTATACTATTGATGTTTCCAACCAAGCATCAGCGCTGTTAATAAAGGAGTTTCCAGACGAAATAGAGCAAATAGTTAGTAGAATAGGTTCTTCTGAAATTCCTACAGACCCAATGCCCATAGAAGCTTCAGACATCATTATTATTTTAAAAGAGAAAGATGATTGGGCAAAAGCTAGCACAAAGAATGAACTGACAGAAAAAATGCAGCAATTGTTAGATGAAAACATGTTAGGTGTTTCTTTCGGCTTTCAACAACCTATTCAAATGCGATTTAATGAGTTGATGACAGGTGCTAGGCAAGATGTAGTACTTAAGATTTATGGAGAAGATTTAGACAGATTGGTAAAATATGCCAATCAGTTAAGTAGAATTATTCCAGATGTAGCAGGAGCAGAAGATGTGTATGTTGAAAAAATGACGGGATTACAGCAAATTGTAATTGAGTATAACAGAAGTCAGTTAGCCTATTATGGACTCAACATTGAAGACGTAAACACCACTGTTAATGCAGCTTTTGCAGGTCAAAGTGCAGGATCAGTATATGAAGGTGAAAAACGTTACGACTTGGTAGTGCGTTTAGCAAAAAATAGAAGAGCTAGTATTGAAGATATTCGTAAGCTATACATTACAACTGCAACAGGGGCACAAATTCCGTTAACAGCTGTAGCATCTGTGGACTTTAAAACGGGACCAAATCAAATTCAAAGAGATGATGCTAAACGTAGAATAACAGTTGGTTTTAATGTAAGAGGACGCGATGTAGCTAGTATAGTTAAAGAACTAAAAGGTAAAGTCTCAGATAAGATAGCATTCGACCCAGGATACTATATTACCTATGGAGGAACTTTTAAAAACTTAGAAGAAGCTCGTGCCAGATTAGGCGTTGCAGTACCTGTAGCTTTATTACTCATCTTTTTGTTATTGTATTTTACGTTTAAATCTATTAAACAAAGTGTATTGATATTTACAGCGATACCGATGTCTGCTATTGGTGGAATTTTCGCTTTATGGTTACGTGGAATGCCTTTTTCAATTTCAGCAGGAGTAGGTTTTATAGCCTTATTTGGTGTAGCGGTGTTAAATGGAATCGTTTTAATTGCTGAGTTTAATCGTTTAAAGACCATTGGAGTATCAGACCTTACAGAAATTGTAAAAAGAGGAACTTCGGTGCGTTTGCGTCCTGTAATTATGACCGCAGCTGTAGCTTCATTAGGGTTTTTACCTATGGCATTATCATCCTCAGCAGGAGCAGAGGTACAAAAGCCTTTAGCTACCGTCGTAATTGGAGGATTGGTGTCTGCAACTTTACTAACTTTACTTATTTTACCTGTGTTGTATATGCTTTTTGAAAAGAAAGTAAACTTAAAAGCGAAAAAGAGTATAGTAACTGTAGTAGTATTTGCAATTGGAGTTTTTGGAGTTCAAGCACAAGAAGTGCCTCAAAAGTTAACAGAACAGCAAGTTATTGAATTAGCGTTGCAAAAATCGGTATTGATGAAAAAGTCAGCTTTATCTATTGAAAAATCGAAAGCAGGTATAAGTAGAGCGATTGAATTGAATCCGACAACAGTTCAATATCAAGATGTTGGTGTGGCCAATGGTATAGCGGAAAAAGAATGGTCTGTGAATCAGAATTTCGGTTCTATTTTAACGCATATTCAAAAAAAGAAGTTGGCTAAAGAGAAAAATAATTTAGCAACGATTAATAATAACATAACAAAGAAAGAAACAGTAAGAAAGGCTAGAAGTTTATATCAACAATGGAATTACTTATATGGATTGTTATCGTTAATGGAAGAGCAACAGCTTAGTACCAATCAAATAAAAGAAATAGCTGGTAAGTTGCATGCCTCTGGAGAAATAGGAGGATTAGAAAACGATTTAACCTCTTTACAATCGTTAGGAGTACAGTCACAAAAGAATAAAGTATACAAAGACTTCATTCAAGTAGAAAATGAACTAAAACAGTTATTACAAATAGATTATGTAATACAACCATTTAAAAAGTTACCAGAAAAAAAGGAGTTTTTAATTCAAAAAGACTCGTTATCAAATGACTTTATTAAAAGTTTAGCGCAACAAAACAAGGTAGCAGCTAAAAATGTATCGGTAGCCAAATCAACATATTTTCCTGCTTTAACAGCTGGTGTAATTAATAGAAAAACAGGAAATGAGAACAGTTATACAGGTTTTAATGTAGGGATAAGTATTCCGCTTTCTTTTTGGTCTAATAAAGCAAAAATTAAAGAGCAAAAAATTATACAAGAAGAAATAGCTTATGAGAATAATAACAAAGCTATGGTAATTCAGAATAATTATAAAAGCTTACAAGAACAGCTTGTTTATTTAAATGAAGAGTTGGTAAGTATTCATTCAACAGTTACACAAGCACAAAAGTTTATAAAAAAACTAGCATTAGCTTATAAGGTAGGAGAGATTGACGCCTACCAATATAATCAGAGTTTTACCGCTTATTTTCAGGTAATGCAAAACTATTTATCACTGGTTAATAATTTTAACCAAACTGTAATAGCCTACGAGTTTTATATAAAAGAATAAAAATATAGACATGAAAAAATTAGTAATAATATTAGTAACTATCATTATTGTTGTTAGTTGTAACTCAACAAAAGAAGATCATTCTGATCACGATCATGCAACAGCAGAAAAAACAACACAAAATGTAACGAACGATGAAGATCATAATGAAAATGGAATTCATTTAACCCAACAACAAATTGTAACAGCTAAAATAGAGACAGCTACAATCGAAAAGAGAAAGATTAGAGAGAAAGTAGCAGTAACCGGAACAATAGAGGTGCCACCACAAAGTAAAGCCACGATATATGCGCCTTTAGAAGCGTTTGTTTATAAAACAGATTTGTTGCCTGGTGATAAGGTGAAAAAAGGACAAACAGTAGCGGTATTACAGCATCCTAACTTTATAGAGTTACAATATGCTTACCTTGAAGCGGTGAATAAATTAAAAGTAACTAAGGCAGATTATGAAAGAAAGAAAATGTTGTTAGAAAATGATATTACCTCAAAAAAATCATTTCAAATAGCAGAAGGAAGTTATCGATCTGCAAAAAGTTTAGCGAATAGCTATGTAGCACAATTAAAAATGGCAGGATTATCACCTACTACAGTTGCAGCTAACGGGATTCAACAATATGTGTATGTAAAGGCTCCGATTTCTGGTTACGTTGTAGAGAATAATTTAAACAAAGGAATGTTTTTAGCAGCTAATTCAGAAATGATGGAAATAATAGATAATGATCATATGCATGCGGAGTTAAATGTTTTTGGAACAGACATAACTAAAATAAAGAAGGGAGATGAGTTCGAATTTCAGCCTTCCGGAATAGATCTTACTTATGAAGGATATATAAAATTAGTAAGTCAAAAAGTAGATGAACAAACAAAAACAGTAAATGTACATGGACATTTTGAAGACGAGCAAAATCGATTAAAAGCAGGAATGTTTATCAATGCTCAGATTTTGTTAGGAGGAGAGGAAGCGTATGCAGTTCCTGAAGAAGCAGTCATAGAAAATGAAGGAGAGTATTTTGTTTTTATTAAAAAGTCAGCAGATGAATTCGTACCTGTTGAGGTAACTGTAGGGGGGGCGGATAATGGATTTGTAGCAATAAAAACAATTCAAGAAGATAATTACAACGTAACTATTGTAACTAAAGGAGCACACTTTTTAAAAGGAAAACTATTACAAATGGCAGGCGGAATGGAAGGTCATGCCCATTAACAAAACAACAAGCGATTATTTAATCCATAATCGCTTGTTTAGTTGTAATGCATCTTTTTTATACATTTAAAGTCAATTTATAAAAACATGGGACACAACCATCACCATCATTCACATGGAAACTCTACAGGGAATATAGCTGTAGCTTTTTTTCTCAACCTCGCTTTTACAATTATTGAATTTATTGGAGGCTTCTATACCAATAGTTTGGCTATTATGTCAGATGCACTGCATGATTTAGGCGATAGCTTAAGTTTAGGGCTATCTTGGTATTTTCAAAAAAAATCGACAAAAAAGGCAAACAAGAAGTATTCTTACGGGTATAAACGATTTTCTCTTTTAGGTGCTATTATTAATTCGATAGTATTAGTAATAGGCTCAGTATTTATTATTAAAGAAGCAATTCCTAGAGTTATCAATCCAGAAAGCGCAGATGCCAAAGGCATGATGTGGTTAGCCGTTTTAGGAATTATAGTAAATGGTGCTGCTGTATTGAAGTTAAAAAAAGGAACTTCAATTAATGAACGAGTAGTTTCATTACATTTATTAGAAGATGTGTTAGGCTGGGGAGTAGTATTGATTGCAAGTATTGTAATGCAGTTTTGGAATATACCAGTATTAGATCCTGTTTTATCTATTGCTATTGCTGGTTTTGTACTGTATAATGTGTATAAAAATATTAAGGAGAGTCTTAGAATCATATTACAAGGAACTCCCGAGAATATTTCTGTAGAAGAAATTCAACAAAGAATAGTTTCTATGAAAGATGTAGAGGGTATTCATGACTGTCATTTATGGACTATGGATGGAGAGTATAATGTATTTACAGCTCATTTAGTACTTAAAGACAAAGAGATCTCTTGGGAAAAATGGTATAAAATGAAGCAAGAAATTAAACAGGTTTTGCATGATGATTTTCATTTTGAACATATTACTCTTGAACTTGAATTTACATCACAAGAATGCGATTATGAAAACTGTGGTTCATAAATTTAATTGTACATTTGAGTAAAACATATAAAAAATGACAAGAAATCAAGTAGAGTTAAAGTTTCCGAAATTTGGATTGTTAATTCCTATAGCCATAGTTTTAATAATTTTTGTAGCAAAATCTACGGTAACAATCAATTCAGGAGAAGCAGGAGTGTTGTATAAAACGTTTGGAGGAGGAGTTGTAACAGATGAGCCACCATTAGGAGAAGGTTTTCATGTAGTTGCTCCTTGGAATAAAGTACATGTATATGAGGTAAGACAGCAAGAGCTTTTTGAAAAAATGAAAGTATTGTCATCTAACGGATTAGAAATTCAAATAGATGCATCCGCTTGGTACCAACCAGTTTATAAAGATTTAGGAAACTTACATCAAACACTAGGTGAAAATTATTTACAACGTGTAATTCAACCAGCTATTCGTTCTGCAGCGCGTAGTGTAGTAGGTCGTTATACACCAGAGCAATTATATTCTAGTAAAAGAGATGCTATTCAAGACGAAATATTTATAGAGACAAAAAAAATATTAGAAAAACAGTATGTTCAGTTAAATGAAATCTTAGTTAGAGATGTAACCTTGCCATCAACTATTAAAGAAGCAATTGAACGAAAATTAAAACAAGAGCAAGAGTCTTTAGAATATGAGTTTAGATTAGTAACAGCTCAAAAAGAAGCAGAAAAGCAAATTATTGAAGCAAAAGGTAAAGCTGACGCCAATAGAATTTTAAGTGCATCGTTAACAGATAAAATTTTACAAGATAAAGGTATTGAAGCTACAAACAGGTTAGCTAATTCTACTAACAGCAAAGTTGTTATTATTGGTTCTGGTAAAAGTGGAATGCCAATTATTTTAGGGAATCAATAAACTTTATTTTGAATTTTATAATAAAAAAAGCAACTCATTTGAGCTGCTTTTTTTATTTATAATAAGTTTTCGTGTTAATCTCTTCTACGTTTTCTACCAAAACCTGCAGCAGGTTTGTTATCATTTCTTCTTGAGGAGTTGTTTTCGTTACGTCTTCTACCAAAACTTTTTCTGCTATCAGTAGGCTTATCACTTCTACGTTTTTTACCATTGAATCCGCCACCACTTCTACGTGATTTTCTTCCACCACCACTACGATCGTTTTTAGTAATTTCGATATTCACTGATCGCCCATTAAAATCTGGATCATTTGCTGCAAAGGCATCTAAAGTTTCTTTTTCGAAGTTTTTATCGATTTCAAAGAAAGAAAAAGTATCTAATATATCTATAGCTCCAATTTCAATTTTATCACCTATGTTCTGATCGTTGATTAAACCAATTAACTTGGCTGGGTTTAAACGATCTTTTCTTCCTAAATTGATGAAGAAACGGGTCATGTTTTCACTAGAAGAGCGTCCTCTTGAATTTTCTCTTGAAGATAAGTTGTTTAAATCAGGAGCATTTTCGTAGTAAGATAAGAAGGTGTTAAACTCTAAAGAAACAAACTTTTGAATTAACTCTTCACGACTTAAATCTTCTAATTTTTCGTAAATACTTGGTAAAAAACCTTCAATTTGTTCTGTGTTTACCTCAGTATTATGAACTTTATCAATTAAATGAAATAATTGGTTTTGACATATTTCCTTGCCAGATGGAATAGGAGTGTGAACAAATTGTTTTTTTATAATACGTTCAATAGGACGTAACCTACCTTGTTCTTTTTTGCTTACTAAAGCAATAGAAACTCCCTTGTTACCGGCTCTACCAGTTCTACCACTACGGTGATTGTAGTTTTCAATTTGATCTGGTAATTTATGATTAATAACGTGTGTTAAGTTGTTAACATCCAATCCACGAGCAGCAACATCAGTAGCTACTAATATTTGAATGTTCTTTTTACGAAACTTCTCCATTACAGAGTCACGTTGAGCTTGTGATAAATCACCATGTAAAGAATCAGCATTATAACCATCTCTAATAAGATTATTAGCTACTTCTTGTGTTTCTCTACGTGTTCTACAGAAAACAATTCCGTAAATATCAGGGTTTAAATCAGCTACTCTTTTTAAAGCAGGGTAACGAGTTTTTTCGTTTACTAAATAATACTCATGACTAACGTTATCAGAACCTTGGTTTTTTTGTCCTGATGTAACTTCTACAGGGTTAGTCATGTAGTTTTTTGCAATATCTTCTACTTCTCTAGGAAAAGTTGCAGAAAACAATAATGTTTGTTTGGTGTTTGGTGTAGCTTCTAAAACTTGGTCTAGTTCATCTTTAAAGCCCATGTTAAGCATTTCATCAGCTTCGTCAAGTACTAACCATTGTACATTACCAAGCTTTAAAGCTCTTCTTTTAATTAAGTCTACAGTTCTACCAGGAGTACCTACAACTATTTGAACACCTTTTTTAAGTTTTCTTATTTGCTCTTCAATATTAGCTCCACCATAAACAGTAGCTACTTTTAAGTTAGGTAAATACTTTGAAAAGTCTTCAATGTTTTTTCCTATTTGTACTGCTAGTTCACGAGTAGGAGATAAGATGATTGCTTGTGTGTGTGTGCTTGTTTGATCAGCAAGTTCAATAATAGGCAAACTAAAGGCAGCAGTTTTACCTGTACCTGTTTGTGCAAATGCTTTTAAATCTTCTGTAGAAGAAATTATTTGTGGAATTGCTTTTTCTTGAATTACTGTTGGCTTTTCATAACCTAAATCGGTTAATGCCTTATTGATAGGTTCTTGTAAACCTAAATCTAAAAATGTTGACATACTGTGTTTTTAGAGAACCCACAGATGCCCCTCCGCGAATTCTATAATTAATATTAATTAAATCGTTTTAGCACGATTTTTTTTGGACGGTGCAAAAGTACACTAAATAAAATGAATAGAGGCTAACTATTTTGTTTTTTGTAAGTTGCTTATTTCTAGATTTATATCTTTAGCAGATAAGCTAGTATAACCATTTTGAATAATTCCGTTTTTATCAACTAAAATCATACGAGGAAATTTACTGGTGGTAAAATCACATACGGCACTTTCGCTAGGTATGGTGTATTGATATTTTACATCTACGTTTTTTGTAAATCTTTTAGAAGAGTCGCACAAATTAACAAGAACAAAATTAATATCAGGATTTTTTTTAACTAAATAATTGAAACGAGAAGAAACCCAATCATCTGATGCATACTCGTAGTTTTTTAATAAAACAACAGTGTTTTTATTTTTAGAAATGTTAGAAAACTCTTTTAACTCTCCGTCTGCTGCAATTAGTTTGAAAGGAGGTAATTTCTCTCCTTTATTTAGAACTTTTAAATCATTAATCAAACGCTGAACATTTTTTTTATGCTCGTTGTTGGTGTTTAACTTAAAAAAAGTAAAAAATGCTTCACTTTTAACTTCGCTACTAGGCTCTTCGTAAAAATTACGAATAACAGCATTGTACAACATTTTATTTTTAACCGTCTCGAGAGTTACATTTTCGTTAATGGCATGCAAAAGATTTTGTGTGAATTTATCAGTTTTCACTCCGTTACTTTTCTGATAAGCATCATTATTAATTTTTTCCATCACGAATCTGTAGTAAGGTCCATAAAACATCAAAGAGTCTTTATTAGGAGCCTTTTCGCGGTAACTGTAATAAGAACTACTAAAATTTTGAATGTTATTATTTAAATTTTTAATAGCATATTGTTCTAATCTAGTATATAAAGGGAAGTTTAAAGATATATCAAAAACATCTAAAAAACCAGAAACATCATTACTGTTAGTTTTATAGTTTTCAAGAATAATCTTTTTATCTGATTTCATTGAATCTATCTTAGCCAAAAATTCATTTTTAGGTAAAGAAAGATATGCGAAGGTATTTTTAAAATCTTGCTCATATTGTAAAAAGGACTCTAACAAGAGATTATTACGTTCAGCATTTATACCGCTAAAAACTAATGATTCATCAAAGTCCCATGTATTCAGTCTAATTAACAAACTATCAGAAGGTTGCATGTATACATATTGAAGCTCATTACCATGATGAAAGATGTATAAACCTTCTTTAAATTTCTTATAGCTACCTAGGAACGTATTGTTTTTGCTAAGAGGTATAGTGTCGTTAAAATCGTAATTGTCTGATAATACAACAAAATCACATTTAGGATTGATAATTTTACCTCCAAAATAGGTAGGCTTATCCTTATCAGACTTATTACATCCAATAAACACAATTAATATAAGAGGTATAAAATACTTAATCATAATTCAAATTATCCTAAATATTAAAGTTCAAAAATAGATAACTCTTTAATATTAGGCTGTTAATTCGTTGTTAAAAACGAATTAAAACGAGCCAAAAGTAAGATGTTAAAAACTTTAATGCAAATTCTTTTATAGTCTTTAGTTTTTATATTTTTGCACGGAATTTAAAAAAATATACATGTTATCAGTTTCTAATTTATCAGTTCAGTTTGGAAAACGTGTTTTGTTTGATGAAGTAAACACAAAGTTTACTCAAGGAAATTGCTACGGAATTATCGGAGCAAATGGAGCGGGAAAATCTACATTTTTAAAGATTTTATCAGGAAAACAAGAACCAACTTCAGGGCAAGTTCATTTAGAACCAGGAAAGAGAATGTCTGTATTAACACAAGATCATTATGCTTTTGATGAGTATACTGCCTTAGAAGCTGTGTTAATGGGAAACAAAGAACTGCACAAAATAAAATCAGAAATAGATGCATTATATGCTGATTATTCTGACGAAAATGCAGAAAAAATTGGTGAGTTGCAAGTTCGTTTTGAAGAAATGGACGGTTGGAATGCCGATGCTTCTGCTGCAAGTTTACTGTCAAATTTGGGTATTAAAGAAGAAGATCATTACACATTATTATCAGAATTAGACTCTAAGAAAAAAGTACGTGTATTATTGGCACAAGCTTTATTTGGGAATCCTGATGTATTAATCATGGACGAGCCTACAAACGATTTGGATTTTGAAACTATTTCTTGGTTAGAAAATTTCTTAGCAAATTATGATAACACAGTAATTGTAGTATCTCATGACCGTCACTTTTTAGATGCTGTTTGTACGCATATTTCTGATATAGACTTTGGAAAAATTAATCATTATTCAGGAAATTATACTTTCTGGTATGAGTCTTCTCAATTAGCAGCTAAACAAAGAGCTCAACAAAATAAAAAGGCAGAAGATAAAAAGAAAGAATTAGAAGAGTTTATTCGTCGTTTTTCTGCAAACGTGGCTAAATCTAAACAAGCAACTTCACGTAAGAAAATGATTGAGAAACTAAATGTTGATGAAATTAAACCTTCTTCACGTCGTTATCCTGCAATTATTTTTGAAAGAGATAGAGAAGCGGGAGACCAGATTTTAAATATTGAAGGTTTATCAAAAAAGGATGCAGAAGGAGATTTATTGTTTTCAAATGTTGATATTAATTTGAATAGAGGAGATAAAGTTGCCGTTATTTCTAAAAACTCTAAAGCAACTACAGCTTTTTATCAAGTAATTTCAGGTAATGAAGAAGCAGATTCAGGTAAGTATAGTTGGGGAGTAACCACAACACAATCATATTTGCCAGCAGATAATTCTGCTTATTTTCAAAATGGAGAGTTAAATTTAGTAGATTGGCTACGTCAATACGCACAAACTGAAGAGGAGAGAGAGGAAGTATTTTTAAGAGGTTTCTTAGGAAAAATGATTTTCTCAGGAGAAGAGGCTTTAAAGAAAAGTAATGTATTATCTGGAGGAGAGAAAGTACGTTGTATGCTATCTCGTATGATGATGACAAGAGCTAATATTTTAATGCTAGATGAACCAACAAATCACCTAGATTTAGAGTCTATTCAAGCGTTGAATAATTCATTAATAAACTTCAAGGGAACTGTATTGTTTACTACACATGACCATGAGTTTGCACAAACAGTAGCTAATAGAATAATAGAGATTACACCTAAAGGGATTATTGATAAGTATGCTACTTTCGATGAATATTTAGAGGACTCTAAAGTAAAAGAATTAAGAGAGAAAATGTATTCTTAAATTATTAATTAAAAAAAACAGCCATAATATCATATAAAATTATGGCTGTTTTTTTATGCCACATTTCTGTAATATAATTCATCCATAATATCTTTTGAGCCTTTGCCACAAAAAAGCAAATTCTTTTTATTTTTTAAAGAAAACTGATAAGCTTCTACAATTGAGTTAACCCCTAGAGTATCAATATTAGTAACATTACTAATATCTATGCTAATGTCTTTATATTTTTTTATAAAAGAATAAATCATTACTTCAAAAAGCTGAACGTTGGTAAGAGTTAAGTCACCTGATATCTTTAAATAATTTTTAGAGCTTTTAATTTTAAATTCCATAATACATAGTTTTAAATTTATATTATAAAATTATAACTTGCTTTTAAAATAAATAGCTTATTTCGTTGGAATTCAGTTTTCTATAGTTGATTAGGTTGTTTTAATAGATAAATTAGTTATAAGTATTACTCTTGGTTATCATTAACTATTTCAAAGAAGCTAAAAACGTTACCACCATAACGTTTTTCATAGTTATAATAGGGATGTTGAGATAAATCTGTATGTTTTGAGTGTTCAATTATCAAAAGCCCATCATTATTTAACAAGTTGCGATCAAAAACTATGTCAGCTATTTTTAAAAATTGTTTTTCTTCAAAGTCATATGGAGGGTCAGCAAAAATTACATCTACTTTAAGGGGCGTTTTTTCTAAAAACTTATATACATCACTTTTATAGCTGTTAATAGACATGTTTAAATCCTTAGCTGTCTGATTAATGAATTTTATACAAGCATAATGAGCGTCAACAGCATTAATGGTTTCAGTACCTCGAGAAGCAAATTCGTAACTTATGTTTCCTGTTCCAGCAAATAAATCTAGTACAGAAATGTTTTCAAAATAATAGAAGTTATTTAAAATATTAAATAAAGACTCTTTTGCCATATCTGTTGTGGGTCTTACAGGCAGGTTTTTAGGAGCTGTAATTCTTTTACTTTTATATTTTCCAGAAATAATTCGCATTAGGCTATGAGTATAAAATTAGAGTGATTCGAAAAGTCTTTACTATCGGCAAAAAAACTATTAATTGGATTAATAAAGTGAATATTTCGAATGTATGAATAAGTAATAGAATATATATCTGATTCTTTCTCAATATCACCGATAAATGTCAATTGGAAAGAATTTGGATCCATTTGTAATTGTTCAGCAGTGAAAAGAATGTAATATATAAAATCTTCTTTTGTATTGTATAAAAATGAATTATAAAATAACAGTTTGCCTTCTTTACAAACAACGATATCTAAATAAGAAGAAGAAACATATACAAAGAATTGATCTTCAGAATCATTCTCAGAATAGTTTAGTAGTTTATCTATTAAAACCGTTGAATGATGTTTGTATTCAAATTCCCCAAAATTTTGAAAAAGGTAGTTGTTGATATTTACATAAGGTATATAAACTGTATTAGCAGCTATTACAGTATGTAAATCGTAGGTTATAAAATCTGTTTTTAACGTTTTTACGTTATAATTTAAATATGGAACTAAATTATTTCTATCAAAGAGCTTGTTAGGAACCAACGTAGCTAAATTGTTTTGATGAATGGCAAAAACAGCTGTAAAGTCTTGTTGTAAATCTTTGTCAGTATCAAAAACACGGATGATTTTATCTAGTAATAGTTCTGGAGAAGCAATAGAGTCAGAAAATGTATACTTGGTAAAAAGAAGAGTTTCTTTTGTTTCTGAGTTTGATATACAAAAAGAAAATCCATCCAAACTAAATTGGATGGATAAACTTTTATACTGCGCATTAGCGCTAATTTTTTTACTCTTTTTTTGCAATTGCGTCACCTTTATCGTAATAAGGAGGCCAGTTACCACCTACAGTTACTTCAGTTAAAGAACCAACAGAAACAAACTCACCTTTAATTTGATCTGTCTCAATGGCTTCTAATTCTTGCTTTATTAAAGAAGGATTCATTCCTTTTAAGATAGGTTTCTTAGAAACCTTCGCCTCAAAAACTGGAACTTCTAAGCCAGCAACTTTTTCAACTCTACCTGTAGCTAATTCAAATTTTTCTTCTGTACCAGGAACATCAAACATAGTAGCATACTCTTTACCTTCAAAGTATTTTAAAACAGGCTCGTACCCTACAGTATCAATAACTTTAACAGATATATCTTTAGTAATACCACCACCTAACTCAACAGTTTTTTCAACGTTTTTAGTTTCTGTAATAGCTAATTGACCATTTTTAATAAAGGCAAGCAAAGTATCTTTATTATTAGTATATGTTCCGTAAACTTCTTTATATTTTACTTCAGCGTCTCGAATCAACTTTAAATTCTTAATAACCTTAGCATAACGTACTCTCTTGTCTTTGTTAAAATTAATAGGTTCCATAACACCATTATAAATTTTATATACTAAAAAGACAGTTGCTCCTAATAATAATATAGAGACTAACCATCTCATTTTTAGAGGAACAAACTTAACAACAAGTAATGCTAAAAGAACTGCAACTACAACAGCTGCTAAAATCATTAATAATAAATTCATTTTTTTAATTTTTAATGTATGATATTCGCAAATCTACAATTTTTTTTCAATGATGAAAATAATTATTTAGAAATAGACTTATCTTTGAATATTATTTGATATATGATACAAACTGCTCCGAAATTTTATAAAGAAATACTACAAAAATTCCCGTATTCGCCTACAGAAAAACAAAATGAGTTACTAGATGTCTTAACAGATTTTATTTTTTCAGATGATAATCGTGCTTTATTTTTATTAAAAGGGTATGCAGGAACAGGTAAAACAACAATAATAAGTACTGTTGTACATAATTTATGGAAAATAGGACAAAAAGCAGTTTTACTAGCGCCAACAGGTCGTGCAGCGAAAGTAATTTCAGGATATTCTAACCGACAGGCATTTACGATTCATAAAAAAATATACTTTCCTAAAAAGCAAAGTAGTGGAGCTGTAAATTTTGTAATGCAACCTAATAAGCATACTGATACTCTTTTCATTGTAGATGAAGCTTCTATGATTTCTGATGAAAAGCAGAACGCGAAATTATTTGAAAATGGTTCTTTATTGGATGATTTAATCTCATATGTATACTCAGGAAAAAATTGTAAAATTATTTTTATTGGAGATACGGCACAGTTACCACCTGTAAAGTTAACTATGAGTCCAGCTTTAGAAGCTGACAAACTTTCGTTTGAGTTTAATAAAGAAGTTACAGAAATTGAGTTAGACGAAGTGGTTAGACAAGAAGAAGGCTCAGGGATTTTGGCTAATGCAACCGATTTACGTTTGTTAATTCAGAATGATTCAATACATTTTCAATTTGATTTAAATTATCCCGACATTATTCGTCTACAAGATGGTTATGATATTCAAGATGCTATAACAATGGCTTATGATGGAGATATAGGAGTGGAAGATACTGCTATTATTGTACGTTCAAATAAGAGAGCTAATCAATACAATCAACAGATTAGAACTAAAATTCGCGGACAAGAAAATGAAATTTCTACAGGAGATTACGTGATGGTAGTGAAAAATAATTACTACTGGTTAAAAGACTCTTCTTCGGCAGGATTTATAGCAAATGGAGATATTTGTGAAGTTATGCGTATCAATTCAATTAAAGAATTATACGGCTTTAAGTTTGCAGAAGTTGAAGTTCGCATGATTGATTATCCTGATATGAAACCTTTTGAAACAGTGTTGTTGTTAGATACTCTTACAAGTGAAAGTCCGTCATTAACGTATGAAGAATCTAACCGATTATATGAAGCTGTAAAAGAAGATTTTGCACATGAAAAATCAAAGTACAAGCAATTTATGGGTGTTAAGAAAAATAAGTATTTCAATGCGCTTCAGGTAAAGTTCTCTTACGCAATGACCTGTCATAAATCTCAAGGAGGTCAATGGAAAACAGTTTTTATAGAACAACCATACTTGCCAGATGGAGCTTCGGTTGAATATTTACGTTGGTTATATACGGCTGTTACCCGTGCACAAGAAAAATTGTATTTAATAGGTTTTAAAGATGAGTATTTTTTAGATTAAAAAACTATATTCGCGTCAAATTAAAATTTAAAACTATGAAAATGTATTTTACAAAAACAAAAATTGCATTAATTTTTTCCTTAGTACTACTATTGTCATTTTCTTCATGCAGTAATAGTGATGATTTAGCGTCTAGTAATCCGTTTATAGAAATAAACTGGAGTAATGTAGGAAGCTCGTTAAGTATTCGGTCAGATGAGTTTGAAGAAGGAGGGAAATTAACTTTTGAGTTATACATGAATGGGCAATTAAAAGACTCAGAGACAATAACTACGGGATATGAAGGAGGAAATAACTATAATGGAAGTTTATACTTAGATAATACTGTGAGTTTTCCTGTTACTATATATCTAGTTGTTAAAGGTGGAGGAAGCAAAACTAAAAGTAATGAAGTTGTTATTGAGGATCCTATTTTAGGAAAAAGATTTTTAAGAGAAGCAGAAGTATTTGATAAGTTAGAGGAGACAGATATTCCGATGACTCTTACAAGTTGCGAAAAATTAAGTACTATTGAATTTTTCAGTAATAACAAGGTTAAAAGAGACTGGTTTAGTTCTAATAGTTCAACAGGCGAATGTATAGAAGAGTTAGAAGAATTTCAATGGGAAAGAGTAGGGGTTAATAAGTATAAGTTTATTTTTGATAAAAATTTTTACTTAGTAGATATGAATTTTGGGTATAAGGGTGAATCCATAGAATTTGAAGTTATCGGAAATAGATATGACAGAAAATATTACTATATACAATAAAACATATTTTTAAAAGGCAAAAAAAACTCAAACTTCAAGTGAAGTTTGAGTTTTTTTATTGCTTAACATATAGATGTTACTTTCCAATATGTTAGCATTTTGTTAATGTGCTTTATACTTTAGTTAAAAAAGTTACATTTGTGTAGTATTCAAACTATTAAAAATGCACAAAAAAGTACTTTTATTACTATCTTTTTTATTGATTTCACTAACAATAAGCGCACAAAAACCACAAAAACTTACTTCAAATCAGATTTACGAGAAAGTTCAAAAATTAAACTTTTTAGGCTCTGCATTATACATCGCTGCGCATCCTGATGATGAAAATACTCGTTTGATCGCATATTTATCTAATCATGAAAGGGCAAGAACAGGATATTTGTCGTTAACCCGTGGAGATGGAGGGCAAAATTTAATAGGTCCTGAAATGCGTGAACTTTTGGGAGTTATTCGTACTCAAGAGCTGTTAGCTGCAAGAAATGTAGATGGAGGAGAACAACGTTTTTCTAGAGCTAATGATTTTGGATATTCAAAACACCCTGATGAAACGTTAAAAATTTGGGATAAAGATAAAGTTTTAGCCGATGTAGTTTGGGCAATTCGTACTTTCAAACCCGATGTGATTATCAATCGTTTTAATCATAGAACACCAGGAACAACGCATGGTCACCATACTTCATCAGCGATGTTAAGTGTTGAAGCTTTTGATTTAGCTAATGATAAATCAAAATACCCTGAGCAATTAAAGTATACAGATACATGGAGGCCTAATAGGTTGTTTTTTAATACTTCTTGGTGGTTTTACGGAAGTGAAGAAGCTTTTGAAAAAGCAGACAAAAGTAATATGTTAAGCTTTGATATGGGAACGTACTACCCTTTAAAAGGATTGTCTAATAATGAAGTAGCAGCAATAGCAAGCAGTCAACATTTATGCCAAGGGTTTGGAAGGTTAACCACTAGAGGAAGTCAAACAGAATATGTAGAGTTTTTAAAAGGAGAATTTCCTAAAGACAAAAAAGATATTTTTTCAGGAATAAATACAACATGGAATAGAGTAGATGGTGGAGGAGAAATAGGAGATATTTTATATGATGTTGAACAAAATTTTGATTTTGTAAATCCATCAAAGCACCTGCCAGACTTGTTAAAGGCATACAAAAAAGTTAGGCAATTAAAAAATACTCATTGGAGAACTATTAAGACAAAAGAATTGAATGAAATTATCAAAGCTTGTGCAGGTTTATATTTAGAAGCATCGGCAGAAAGTTCTAGTTCAATTCCAAGTAGTACAATTAATGTAAATTTTGAAGCACTAAATAGAAGCTTTATTTCTATGGAGTTGTCGTCAATTACCATTCTTCCTGAAGGGAAAAACATCAAAAAAGAATTGGATTTAGCACCCAATAGAAAACAAAACTTTAAAAGTAAAATCAATATCGCTAAAGATGTTTCTTACTCTTCGCCATATTGGTTAGCTACTCAGTGGGATTTGGGAATGTACAAAGTAAACGATCAAAAATTAATAGGTAATCCAGAGTCTTTAAGGCCAATTCAAATTCAATACAATATTATAATTGAAGACCAACCAATTGCATTTACAATTCCAGTGGTACATAGATACGCTAAAAGAGATAAAGGAGAAATTTATGAACCTTTTGAGGTGTTACCGAAAGTAACAACAAAGCTATTGAATAAGGTACTTGTTTTTTCTTCAGAAAAATCTCAAAAAGTAACTGTAGAAGTTCGTTCTGGAGCGAAAAATACAAATGGAATAGTTACTCTAAAAGCACCAAAAGGGTGGAAAGTTACTCCAAACGAAGCAAAATTTTCTATAGACCAAAAGGGAGATATTCAGTTGATTGACTTTATGGTTACTCCAACACAAAATGAATCAGAAGGAGTTTTAAAAGCTATAGCAAAAGTTGAAGGTAAAAGTTATGATAAAGAATTGATAGAAATTAATTATAGTCATATTCCTAAACAGTCAGTATTATTACCATCACAAGCAAAAGTTGTACGTATGGATATAAAAAAGAACGGTACAAGAATAGGGTATATACAAGGTTCAGGAGATGCTATTCCAGAAAGTTTACAACAAATTGGCTACGAGGTAACAGAATTGAATGTAAATGAGATTAATGGAAATTTAGAGCAATTTGACGCAATTGTTGTTGGTATTAGGGCATATAACACTATAAAAGAATTGCAGTTTAAGCAAAAATACTTGTTAGAATATGTAAAAAATGGTGGAAATTTAATAGTGCAATACAACACGAATAGAGGGGTAGATGTACAAGCGCCGTATGAATTACAATTATCACGTGATAGAGTAACAGACGAACATTCTAAAGTAACCTTGTTAGCTAAAGAACATTCTATTTTAAATTACCCAAACAAAATTACTGAAGCTGATTTTGATGGTTGGGTACAAGAACGAGGCTTATATTTTCCTAACAAATGGAGTAAAGAATACACTTCGATATTATCTATGCATGATAAAGGAGAGTCAGCAAAAGATGGAAGTTTGTTAGTTGCTAAATATGGTAAAGGAAACTATATCTATACAGGGTTAAGCTTCTTTAGAGAGCTTCCAGCAGGAGTTTCAGGTGCTTATAAGTTATTTGCAAACTTATTATCGGTAAAAGAAAATACCGTGGAGAAATAGAATATTGAAAAGAGTCATATAAATTATAGAAAAGCGAGGTTTAAACCCCGCTTTTCTATTTAAAAAGATTTATAGAAACCGTTGCTAATTCCGAGTTTGGAAATTTTCTAAACGTGTTTTTATCATAAGTCAACCCAATAGCTTCCATAGTATTCATGTATTCATCAAGCTCAATAATGTATTGATCAGAATAACCATGTGTAGCATCGTAGGCAGTAGCCGCTGTTTTTCCTAAGTTTTTAGCAACCAATTCAGGTTTTGATGTGTGTAATTCAATTAGCAATAAGCCAAATTTACTAATAAACGGTTTCCACTTGGTAAAATGCTGTTTTAAAGATTCTACTACCAAGTTGTTATTCAAACGTTTTCCTCTGTAAGCATAAGCTCCAGTTGAATTGGTAATAGTTGAATTATCATTAGGAGCAGGCTCTTGCCAAATTCTGTTGTGATCTAAAAAGGTACGAACGTTTAATAAATCAGAAAGGTTAATTCCGTATTTATCTTGTAAATCTTCTGATAACGCTTTCGGATTTCCAATATCTCCCCAAATCACTTTAGCCCAAATATCTGCTTGTACTAGGTTTTTTCGAGTGATTTTTAATGCAGCTTCGTTATAATCGACACCAATAAGTAATAGAGGATAATCCTCTAACATAGTACCTCTTTTAGTCTGATGTTCAATTACATTAAATAAATGTTTTAAAAATGCACCATTACCACAGCCAACATCTAAAATACCTTTAGGTTGTTCGTTGATAGGTTTATTAAATAGGTTAATAATAATCTCATCGATTACTTTAAAGTAGGTAGAATGCGCGCCACCACTTCCCCAAACATTCATTTCTCTATCTACATGAATTTCGTCATTTCCAATTTCTGAAGTTCTAAAAATGTCTGGGTCTCCAAATATAAGTTTGTCTAATTTTCTAAGAGTAGGGATGTAGGAAACTGTAACTCCGTAAGCACTTGCTCTTCGAGCAAAAAACAAGCCTTCATCAGTAAACTCATAAGAGTCTTTAGTCTTGAAAAACCAACCTAGATTGGTTAATAAATCAAGTAGCCGACTAAAATTATCAGCGTCTTTATGAAACTCATCAGCACTGAATTTTGTTTGCATAAAGTATTTATGAAACATACCGCTCATACCTAATAAAACTGTTGTTGGACCAACAATAATACCTTCGATATGTGTAAGGATCTGAGCTAGAGCTTCTTTTTCTTCAGAAGTTGATGGAGTTTTAATTCCGAAGTTGTTTGTAAAGTTTTTATAAAGCTTTTCAAGCTTCTCATAAGGTTCAATTTCAAATTTTCGAGCGCTATAATTTTCTGAAAATTTCAACAATAAAAAAGCTTCTTTATATAAGTGAAAATAAGAAAAAGCTATAGCTGAAGCTTCATTGATTTCGAACTGAACAGTGTTATGTGTATTATCTACATGTTGTGTTAACCAGCCTTGAGAACACAATGTTCTTAAAGCCACATTTAAATAACCGTCATTAGCGTTAAATTCGGAAGTAATTTCATTTAAACTAACAGATTTCTTCTTTAATAAGTAGTTAGTAATTCCTTTTTCATGTAAAGTGTAAGCTGCTGGACAAGTAACAATTCCGTCTAAGTGACGAAACAACCTACTCCTTAACGCAGACTTTTCTTGTTTTGATAGCATAGTTTGATAGTTTTCATTCTAAATATAACTAATTGATTTTAAAATTAAAACTAAATTATTAAAGCTAAAAAATTAAGTTAAAATATTTAAAATATGTTTATGAACAAAAGAATAATAGTCTTGATATTGAGGAAGTAATAAGTTTTCGTAGTTTTTTGTATGCAGTATTGTTTCTAAGCTAAATAGCTTTAAGTCTGCTACTTCCTCTTCTTGAAGTTTTAATTCTTGGACAGAAACTGTTAATTCAGCAATAAATACATGATGAAACTCATTATCGATAATTCCATTCGGGTGATTTACCATGTGTTTTCGAGTACCTATTTTATGTAAGTTTTCAGGAAGAATATCAAAACCTATTTCTTCTTTAACCTCTCTAACAGCAGCAATTTTAATGTTTTCACCGGCAGCTATGTGACCAGCAACTGAAATATCCCATAAACCAGGAAAAACTTTTTTAGTTAGTGCTCTTTTTTGAAGTAGTATTTGTTTATTAGAAGTGTACAACCAAACATGGATAGTAGGGTGAAAGTAGCCATGTTTATGAGCCTCAGATTTTAAACAAGTTTTTCCTGTATAGTTTCCATTTTCATCGACAATATCTATAAGTTCATCCATAAAAAGCTGGTAAAAAAAACGTCATTACAAATAAGTAATGACGTTTGATTATTTATATTATTTAAAGTAAGAGAAATCTTCTCCGTCTTCAATTTTTAATAAACTTTCGTAAATCATTTTAATTACATTTTCAACATCTTCACGGTGTACCATTTCAACGGTAGTGTGCATGTAACGTAATGGTAAAGAGATTAAAGCAGAAGCAACTCCACCATTGCTGTATGCAAATGCATCAGTGTCAGTTCCTGTAGCTCTTGATAGGGCAGAGCGTTGGAAAGGAATTTTGTTAGCTTCGGCAGTATCAATAATTAAATCTCGTAATTTTTGTTGTACCGCAGGAGCATAAGCTACTACAGGACCTTTACCTAACTCTAAATGACCTTCTTTTTTCTTATCAATCATTGGTGTGGTAGTGTCATGTGTTACATCAGTAACAATAGCTACGTTAGGCTTAATGGTTTCGGTAATCATTTCCGCACCACGCAAACCAATTTCTTCTTGAACAGAGTTTGTAATATATAAACCGAAAGGTAATTTTTTCTTGTTTTCGTGTAGTAAACGTGCTACTTCAGCAATCATAAAACCTCCCATACGGTTATCTAAAGCACGACATACAAACTTGTTCTCGTTTAGAATGTGAAACTCATCTGGGTAGGTAATAACACAACCAACATGCACACCTAATTTTTCAACTTCTTCTTTAGTGCTGCAACCACAATCAATAAAAATATTGTCTGGTTTTGGAGCTTCTTCTTTCGCTTTATTACGTGTATGAATTGCTGGCCATCCGAAAACACCTTTTACAATTCCGTTTTTAGTGTGAATGTTTACAATTTTACTAGGAGCAATTTGGTGGTCGCTACCTCCGTTACGGATTACATAAATTAATCCGTCATCAGAAATATAGTTTACATACCAAGAAATTTCATCAGCATGTCCTTCAATAACTACTTTATATTTAGCATCAGGGTTTATAATTCCTACAGCAGAACCATAAGTGTCAGTAATAAACTCGTCAACATAAGGTTTTAAATAGTCCATCCATATTTTTTGCCCTTCCCACTCGTATCCTGTAGGAGCAGCATTATTCAAGTATTTTTCTAAAAAGTCAATAGACTTTTCATTTAAAATAGATTTATCAGCCATAACTTAAACGTTAATTTTAATGTTATTAATCTTTCTTTTCTTTTTCTTTAGGTTTATCAGCTCCCCAAAAACGTCTCTTTTCAATAAACTCTTCTTGTTCCTGAAGTTGTTTTGGTGTTAACACCTTTAAAAAAGATGGGTGTTGCTCTATTGCATACTCAATTTTTTCAACAATGCTAGCCACATCTTCATTTTCGTAATCAATTTCTAAAGGTTCTTTAATAACCATAGATTGTAGCACGTTACGTTTTTTTATCATCAATCCTTTTTTGTCAAAAGAACGTCTAAATCCGTCAATTACTATAGGAACTACAATAGGCTTGTAGGTTTTAATGATATGGGCTGTACCACGACGAATAGGCTTAAAAGGGGTAGTTGTACCTTGTGGAAAGGTAATTACCCAGCCATCATCTAATGCTTTACCTATATTAGAAATGTCAGACATTTTTACTTGTCTGTTTACATCTTTTCCTGCGCTTCTCCAAGTTCTTTCAACAGAGACAGAACCTACATAAGCAAAAATTTTAGGAAGCAAACCAGAACGCATGGTTTCACCTGCAGCAACATAATAAATATTTAGTTTAGGTTTCCATAAATACCCTACGTTTCTAATATTGTCATCTCTACCTTTTAAAGCGGCATTAAATACGTGAAACATGGCTGCTACATCGGCAAAATAGGTTTGGTGATTGGAGATAAATAGTACTTTTTGGTCGGGGAGACTTCTTAAAACATCCATTCCCTCTATTTGCAGGTCATTAAACTTACGGTAACGTCCGTGAGAAATAACTCCGAGAACTTGTATTAAAAATCTTTTAATGAACAATATATGTCCAAAAGGATTCCTTTTAAATAAAGGCATTTTTATAATCTGGTTTTATTAGTGTAAATGCTAAATTACAAAAGAAAACCATAAAAAAAACTATTTAAATAAATCTTTAATTTCTGAAAGCATCATGGCAGTTGCACCCCATACAATGTAATCGTTTAATTTAAAGCATGGTACCTCAATATTTTTCATGTATGAGGTTTCCATTTCTACTGAAGTCAAGTTTGAATCGTCTAATAAGTCAGCTAATAAAACTTCAATAATTTCTGCAACTTCTTCGTTTGGAGTGAAATGAGGTGTTTTTTCTGAAACACCTATAAATGGAGCTACTAAAAAGTTACTAGGAGGAATATATGCGTCTGAAGTTTGTCGTATTATTTCAATAGATTTATAGTGTATACCAACTTCTTCAAAAGTTTCCCGTAAAGCAGTTGTTTGTAGGCTACTATCCTCTTTGTCAAATTTCCCACCAGGAAAGCTAATTTGAGATGAATGCGCTCCATTATAACTCGCTCTTTCAGTAAGTAAAAAGCGTGTTTGGTTATCATTGTCAGGGTAAAATAACGCTAAAACAGCTGCTTTTCTTGGATTTTTGCTTAGTATTAATTCTTCTGAAAACCGTGTTCTTAATTTTGGAGCTAACTTAAATTGAGAAGTTAAACCACCTAGTTGCTTTTGCTGCAATCTTTCTATTTGATTGATAAAATCAGAAAAAGTCATTCGTTTTTAGTATTTTAGAACAAACTTATCAATTTACAAGATAAAAATTATAAAATTTGGCTTGAATTTTGATTTGTTAGGTGTGGAATTAATTTAATACTAAATGAATAAAGAAAAAAAGTACCAAAAACTAGCATTAAGTTTGTTGTTTGACGCTATTGGGTATGTATCTTATTTAATACCTGGGCTTGGAGAGTTGTCTGATATTGTTTGGGCACCAGCGTCAGCGTACATAATGACAAAAATGTATAAAGGAAATAAAGGTAAAGTCGCAGGAGCTATTGCTTTTATTGAAGAAGCGATGCCTGGGTTAGATGTTGTGCCAACATTTACTCTTATGTGGTTATATACTTATGTTTTTTCTTCAAAGGAAACAAAAACTACGATTGAAGTTTAGCCTTTTAAGTCGAATAAAAGAATAAAGAGCTTCCAATTTAGGAAGCTCTTTTTAGTATTCTATAACTTATAAACTATTTCTTGATGATTTTTTTTGTAAATGATTTTTGACCATCGTTTACTTCAAGAATATATATGCCGTTATGTAGGTTTGAAACATCAAGATTATTATGAGTAACTTTTCCTGTTAAAACTTGTTGTCCTGTTAAGGTCGTAACTTTAAAAGTAGCATTTCTGTCATCAGCTAATTTAATTCTTACGAAGTCTATACTAGGGTTTGGTGAAACATTAGCATCAAAAATAGAAGCTTCATTGCCCAACTTTCCATCGATAGTGATGTTGTTGTATCCTAAACCTTTAGAGCTACTACCTATGTTAACAGTATAATCTTCAACTTCACCATAAGAAAAAGTCTCACAAGCAGATGGAGCTGCATTCCATTTCATTGATACACGCATTCTTGTGGTACCTGCTAAAGCAGAGGTAGGGATAGAAAAATTATAGGATAAATTACCAGAGCTAGATGAAGAACCACTAACAACTTCTTCAGAAGATTCAAAAGTTCCATTTTTATTAAAATCAATCCAAACTTTCCAGTATTCTGTGTATGAAGAACTAGCAAATCCAGCGCTTACTACAATAGTATTACTTCCGTAAGGTAAGTTTCCAGTTAAAGAAGTAAAGTCAGCATATCCACCGTTGGCACTAGTAGCGTTTGAAATTCCACCAATAACAACATTATCAATCCATTCATAATTTACATTATTTCCTTTAGTACTACAATAAGAAATTGTGTTTGCTAGAGTTGTTACGTTTACCGTATTACTTGAAGAAGAAATATTGTTTGCAGCATCTTTGGCTTTTACAGAAAAAGTATAGCTTGTAGAGGCTGTTAATCCACTTACAGAATAACTTGTAGTAGTAACAGTGGCTATTTTTGAACTTCCTTGATATATGTCATATCCTGTAACATCAATATTATCAGTTGAAGCAGTCCAGCTTAAATTAACAGAAGTTTGTGTAATATTTGAAGCAGCAACATTAGTTGGCACAGATGGAGCAGTTGTGTCTGGGGTAGAAGTTCCACCATTAATATTGTGGTTTCCCAAGCCGCTAAATGTATCTTTTGCTAATATATTCCATTCAGAAGCTGTATATGTACTGTTAGGAGATGTAACAGAAGATTTTCTTTGCATTGTTTTGTCTTGTGCAAAAGTTGAAGAGCTATTAGGATCTCCAATCAAATCGATAAGAGTACTTCCTTTGAATAAACCAACAGCATCGTTTCCGTTAAAAGAAATTACACCAGTATCTGTTCTGTCAGCTTTATTTAATATCGTACTAGAAGCACTGCTATTAGCTATAACATAAACATCACCATTTGTTAGTTGACCACTTAAAGTTAATGTATTGGTCCATCCACCACCATTGGCAGCTTTCTTTAATGAATACCCTGATAAGTTTACACTGGCTCCAGTGAAATTAGCAATTTCAATAGCTTTATTATTTGAAGAACCTTCTACATACTCAGAAATTAATAAATCCGTAGCTGTTCCATTTCCTCCACCTGAACTTGTGTTAGTTGTAACAGAAACAGAATTACTAGAAGTAGATTGATTACCTGCAGCATCTTTAGCTTTTACAGAAAAAGTATAATTAGTTGCTGCTGTTAAACCTGTAATGCTATACGAAGTTGTTGTAACGGTAGCAATTTTCGTAGCTCCATTGTACACATCGTACCCTGATACACCAACATTATCAGTAGATGCAGACCAAGTTAAATCAACTGTAGTTTCTGTAATATTTGAAGCAGCTAAGTTAGATGGAGCAGTAGGAGCTTGTGTGTCTGATCCACTACCGCCTCCAAATAAATCTTCAGCTTGTGGTCCACCCCAAATTTTAGTAGCAAATGCAGGATTGTCAATAAACGGATTACGATTTCCTTGAATTCCTTCTAAAATAGGGTTACGTTGCTTTTCAAAGTCTGATACTGGATCGTCTACATTCCATTGAATAAATAAAGCAAGCATGTTAGAGTCCGAAGCCATCGTAGCTCCTGTACCAACACCCGTAGGTAAACATTGGTTACCGTAACGTAAATACATATACATCATCATACGAGCAACATCACCTTTCCATTCGTCTCCAGGATACCAACCTCCAGAAACACTACCAGCATTACCAGAACCATTTACAAATTTTTTACTACCTCTTTGAGAGTTGAAAGAAATATCAGAAGGTCTTAAATGATGTGCATCTGCACCAGGACCAGAAGTTCCTAAATTAGGACTTCCTAATGATTTAGGGTATACATGTTCTCTGTTCCATTGTGTACCAGCACTACCACCATTAGCATCTTTACTTCTAGTTCTATCGGTTACATAATTACCGTCAGTATCACTATACCCATAAATTAATAAAACCTTACTAGCGTCGTTAGGATCTAAATCAGTTTGTTTAAGTGCATTCCACACACCAGGTGTGTATGACAGGTTTGTTGTATGTGTATTAATAATTTTAGTAGCGAGCTCATTTTTTAATGCTGAACCAGATAAATTCAAATTAACATCGTTATAATATGAAGGAATTTGTGAAAAAACAGCTAATGAAGCTATTAAAAAGAAGAAGAGTAGTTTGTGTTTCATAATATTTTATTGAAAAAAGTTAAATTTTTGTTAACCTCCTGCAAATCAATAAAAAATATAATTTTTTGATGTTATCAAAAGGTTAATAATCAATAGTATATCTTTTGTAGGTAACTAGTTTATAGTTTTTCCTTTATTTTGCGTAAATTTGCACGCTAAAATTAGAGATTGATTATGAAGATATCATACAATTGGTTACAACAATTTTTACAGACAGACTGGGAGGCAGAGAAAACAGGTGAGTTATTAACTGATTTAGGTCTTGAAGTTGAAGGAATAGAAACTGTAGAGAGTATTAAAGGAAGCCTAAAAGGGGTAGTTGTAGGAGAGGTTTTAACTTGTGAAAAGCACGCTAATGCAGATAAGTTAAAGGTTACTACTGTTGATTTAGGAAATGGTACCCCTGTACAAATTGTATGTGGAGCACCAAATGTCGCGGCAGGACAAAAAGTTCCTGTGGCTACTGTTGGTACCATGTTGTATGATGAAAAAGGAGAAGGCTTTAAAATTAAAAAAGGAAAGATAAGAGGAGAAGAGAGTCACGGAATGATTTGTGCCGAAGACGAATTAGGTTTAGGACAAAGTCATGATGGTATTATGGTGTTAGACGAGAATTTAGCTCCAGGTACTCCTTGTTCGGAGGTCTTTAACATTGAGACAGACTATGTTTTTGAAATTGGGTTAACACCAAACCGAGCAGATGCCATGAGTCATTACGGTGTTGCACGCGATTTAAGAGCTGGATTAATTCAGCAAGGAACTAATATTGAGTTAATATCTCCTTCTGTTTCTGATTTTCATGTTGATGAGCGTACTCATAAAATTGATATTGAAATTGAAGATAAAGATTTAGCACCTCGCTATTGTGGTATAACCATTACTGATGTTGAAGTAAAAGAATCACCAGAATGGATTCAAAACAGATTAAAAGCAATTGGGTTAACTCCAAAAAATAATATTGTAGATATTACTAATTATGTATTGCATGAGTTAGGACAACCACTACACGCTTTTGATGCCTCTAAAATTAGAGGAGGCAAAGTAGTAGTGAAAACTTTAGAAGAAGATACTAAGTTTACTACGTTAGATGATGCAGAAAGAGAGTTGTCATCTGAGGATATTATGATTTGTGATGCAGATGATAATCCATTATGTATTGGAGGTGTATTTGGAGGAGCACAATCAGGAGTTACAGAGCATACAACTTCTATTTTCTTAGAAAGTGCTTATTTTAACCCTGTGTCTGTTCGTAAAACTGCAAAACGTCACGGGTTAAATACAGACGCTTCTTTCCGTTTTGAAAGAGGTATTGACATCAACACAACAAAATATGCTTTAAAACGTGCTGCTTTATTAATTGAAGAATATGCAGGAGGAAAAATGTCTTCTGATATTTTAGATTTTTATCCTGTAAAGGTGGAAGATTTTGAAGTGTTTTTATCGTTTGAAAATGCGTATAAATTAATAGGTCAAGAAATACCTAAGGAAACGATTAAAAAGATTTTAGCTTCATTAGATATTAAAATTAATAGTGTTACTGAAGCTGGTTTAGGATTGGTAGTACCATCGTATCGTGTAGATGTACAACGTGAAGCAGATATTATAGAGGAAATCTTACGTGTTTACGGATATAATAATGTGGAATTTTCTCATAAATTAAATACGTCTATTTCTTTTGATAGTGATAAAGAAGTTAAAATAGAGAATATTATTGCTGACCAGTTAACATCGTTAGGGTTTAATGAAACCATGGCAAATTCGTTAACAAAGGCAGACTATATTGAGTTATCTGAGAACTTAAACGCTGATTTTAACGTTGAAATGTTGAATCCGTTAAGTAACGACTTAAAAGTAATGCGTCAATCGTTACTATTTAGTGGTTTAGAATCTGTAGCGTACAATATTAACAGAAAGAATAATTCATTAAAGTTTTACGAGTTTGGTAAGACGTATCATAAATATGAAAGCGGATACCAAGAAGACAAGCATTTAACATTATTTGTTACTGGTAATAGAACACAAGATAGCTGGAAGGTAGCTACACAGACATCAGATTTCTTTTATGTTAAAGGGATTGTAACAGTTTTATTAAGCCGTTTAGGAATTGATAAATTAAAAACCACTCCAACAAAATCAGATGTGTTTTCTGAAGGAATTACGTTAAGTTTAGGAAAAACTAAGTTAGTAGAGTTAGGAGTTGTTAAAAGAGCAATTTTAAAAGAGTTTTCAATAAAACAAGAGGTTTTATTTGCAGACTTTAACTGGCAGAATATTTTAGATTTAGTAGGCAAGAAAAAAATAAAAGTAGCCGATTTACCTAAGTTTCCAGCTGTAAAACGTGATTTAGCCTTGTTATTGGATAATAAAGTTGAATTCAAAGAAATTTATAACTTAGCATTTCAATCAGAAAGAAAGCTTTTAAAAGAAGTAGATTTGTTTGATGTGTATGAAGGAGACAAATTACCAGAAGGTAAAAAGTCGTATGCAGTAAGCTTTGTATTACAAGATGAAAACAAAACATTAGCAGATAAGCAAATAGACAAAATAATGCAGAAACTACAGCAAACATTCGAAAAGAATTTAGATGCTGTATTACGATAATTCAGAAGCTCCATTTTTGGAGCTTTTTTTATATTTAATAAAGAACAATACTTAAAATAAACTAATGTATAAATTACTGATTCGCCCAATTTTTTTCCTTTTTGATCCTGAAAAGATTCACCACTTTACATTTTCACTCGTAAAGTTTCTATCTAAAATACCAGGAATGTCTTCTATTTTTAGAGGAATGTATCAAGTAAACGATAAAAAGTTAGAACGTAATTTATTCGGATTAACGTTTAAAAATCCTGTAGGGTTAGCAGCAGGATTTGATAAAAATGCAGTACTGTATAATGAGTTGGCTAATTTTGGTTTTGGTTTTGTTGAAATTGGTACGGTTACACCAAAAGGTCAAGAAGGAAACCCGAAAAAACGTTTATTCCGTTTAAAAGATGATAAAGGAATTATCAACCGAATGGGTTTTAATAATGAAGGTTTAGAAGCAGCGATTGAGCAATTAAAAAAGAACAAAGGAAAAATAATTATTGGAGGAAACATTGGTAAGAACACGAATACAGCCCCTGAAAATTATACGGAAGACTATGTAGCGTGTTTTAAAGGGTTGCATCCGTATGTAGATTATTTTGTATTGAATGTAAGCTGCCCGAATGTATCTAGCCATGCAAAATTAGAAGATGCTGATTATTTGAAGGAATTGATAACTGAAGTTCAGAAATTAAATAATGTAGAAGCACAGCAAAAACCAATTTTATTAAAAATAGCTCCAGATTTAAATAACCAACAATTAGATGAAATTATTGAGTTGGTTGCTGAAACTAAAATTGATGGAGTAATAGCATCGAATACATCGGTAAATAGAGATAATTTAAAAGCTTCTAAAGAACGTTTACAAGAAATAGGTAATGGAGGTGTAAGCGGACAACCAGTTAAAGATAGAAGTACCAAAGTAATTCAATACTTAACGGATAATTCTAATAAAGCGTTTCCAATTATAGGAGTAGGAGGTATCCATTCTGAAGAAGATGCTTTAGAAAAGCTAAAAGCAGGAGCAGACTTAGTGCAGATTTATACAGGATTTATTTATGAAGGACCAAGCTTGGTAAAAAGAATCAATAAGGCTATTTTAGCTGAAAGTTAATAGAAATAAATAAAGCTGAATGGGGTTTCTAAACAAAATATTTGGTTCAAATAAAAAAGAAAATATAAATAGAGTACAAGAAATTGAGCATGCTGTGATAATTCATTTTGACTATGGAATTCAAGGAATGGACGAATTATATAAATTAAAAAATAAACTGGAGTTAGTTATAAATAAAAACCAATTAGGTGAATATGATGGACATGAAATGGCAACTGATTTTAGTGATGGTTTTCTTTATATGTACGGTTCTAAT
The DNA here is from genome assembly GCF_040104435.1 of Tenacibaculum sp. SSH1-16. NCBI lineage: Bacteria > Pseudomonadati > Bacteroidota > Flavobacteriia > Flavobacteriales > Flavobacteriaceae > Tenacibaculum > Tenacibaculum sp. SSH1-16. The sequence goes on along the minus strand of NZ_JBECOV010000003.1, from coordinate 240,912 downwards.
GCTGAATCTCTTTTTAAAGGAATCAAAGAAACATTAGAGGAAACTCATTTTATGAAAGGAGCAAAAGCAAAGTTGAGATTTGGTCCTCCTGAAGATGGAGTTAAGGAGATAATAGTAGAGATAGGCTCGTAAATTCTATTAAAAATATAAGTACATATCTTTCTTTAAAATAATTTATGCTAGAAACCCTCATATCTTTTGTATTTGCTACGGCTACTTTAGCTATTTCACCAGGTCCTGATAATATTTTTGTCTTAACACAAAGTATTGTTAATGGTAAAAAATATGGATTAGCTACGGTTACTGGTTTAATGACAGGATGCATCATTCATACAACTTTGGTGGCTTTTGGCGTATCGGAAATCATCAAACAGAATCAGAATTTGTTTTTTATCATCAAGTTATTTGGAGCAGGATATTTACTGTATTTAGCATTTCAAGTATATAAAAGTGATGCTAAAATTGCCTTTTCTACTGAGAATGTTCAGAAAAAATCAACAATGCAGTTATTCAAAACAGGTTTTTGGATGAATGTATTAAACCCGAAGGTTACAATCTTCTTTTTGGCATTCTTCCCGCAGTTTTTGTTTTCTGACAGCTTGTCAAACGTACTCCAGTTTTATGTATTAGGAGGATTATTCATTTTAACATCTTTTTTAATATTTTCTTCCATTGCTATTTTGGCAGGAAAAATTTCTAATTACATTAAACAGCACAAAAAGGTGGGAATATATTTAAAATGGGCGCAAATTGTAGTTTTTATAGGTATAGCGATGTTAATTTTACTTTAAAAAACTTTCAAGATTATTTATTCCTCTTTCTTTAAAGTAAGTTTTTCTAAAGCACGTTTAGAACTTCTATTTTCAGGGTTAATGGTTAAAGCTTTTTTATAGTATTCAATAGCGTTCGCTGTATCTTTCATTCTGGTATAAGCATCAGCGGTACTATCATAAGTATTTGAACTGTTAGGATACAATTCAATATTAATTTTAAAAACATTAAGGGCATTTTCAAACTCATCTTTTCTAAGATATTGATATCCTAACCTATTTATATTTCGTTCTCTGATTACAGGATTTAAACTGTCTTTTTCTTTTATAGCTTTGTAACCTTTTAAAGCAGCTTCAAAGTTACCTTCTGCTAAATGTTCGCTGGGAGTTTTTTCTCCTTTTTTTAGTTTTTTAAAGACATACTTTTCACCTTCATGCTCACGCTTTTCAGCTAACCCTATCATATTCTTAGAAGTATTAAAAATTAGTTTTTCATTTAACTCTCTAACGTAAAAAGAAGAATCATTCACTTTTAAAGGTTCTAAGTTTTGATTACGCCATTTTATAAGTAATTTATTGTCATTATTAAAAGTAACTTCTATAATTTCATCAGCATTAAAATAATAGCGTCCTGCTGCTTTTTCAATAAACTCAGAAGAGTTTGTTTTTGAAGTACAGCTAATTAGTAGTAAGATAAGTGAAAGAATTAAAAAATTAAATTTCATTTTTGGTTAGTTTTATGTTGAAATAAGATGTTAGTAAGACGATTTAGAACCAAATAAGTTACAAATTAAATTATTTATAGCTTTCGTTGGCATAAGAATTGAAATATAGATAACGAGATAGATAAGAGTTTTAGTTTATTCTTTTGTTTATCAGTAGATTAAGGTTTTTTAAAAGTGGTTTTTTTTCAATAAAAGAGTGATAAGTGCCACTATGACAGAATAAATAAGATATGAGTAAATCAAAAATATTACATTTAGACAATTTGTCGCTTCAAGATGTTTTTAATGAGGATTCAGAGTTAATTCCATTATTAACACCAGAAGATGAAGAGTTAATAAATCAAGAAAGTATTCCTGAAGAATTACCAATTCTTCCATTGCGTAATACAGTGTTATTTCCTGGAGTTGTAATTCCAATTACGGCAGGTAGAGATAAATCTATTCAGTTAATTAAAGATGCCAACAAGGGAGATAAAGTTGTAGGTGTTGTAGCACAAAAAGATAGTGAGGTTGAAGATCCAGGAATTGATGATATTTATCAAACAGGTGTAGTGGCACAAATTTTACGTGTATTAAAAATGCCTGATGGTAATACAACTGTAATTATTCAAGGTAAAAAGCGTTTTGAAATAGAGGAAATTACGCAAGAAGTTCCTTATTTAAAAGCAAAAGTAAAAGAAGCTGTTGATGAGCGAGAAATTGATGATCAAAAAGAGTTTGATGCAATTATCGATTCGATTAAAGACTTAGCATTAGAGGTAATTAAAGAAAACCCTATGCTACCTTCAGAAGCATCTTTTGCGATAAAAAATATTCAATCCAATTCATTTTTGGTGAATTTTATTTCGTCAAACATGGAATTAAGTGTATCGCAAAAGCAGGTATTACTTGAGAAAGACAATTTAAAAGAACGTGCATTATTAACGTTAAAGAATTTAGATAAAGAGCTTCAAAAGTTACAATTACGTAACGATATTCAATCTAAAACACGTTCTGACTTAGATAAACAACAACGTGAATACTATTTAAATCAACAATTAAAAACCATTCAAGATGAATTAGGTGGTGTTTCTCACGAGCAAGAGCTAGATGAAATGCGTACTAAGGCTAAGTCTAAAAAATGGAATAAAGAGGTTGGAGAAACTTTTGAGAAAGAGTTAGGGCGTTTAAGACGTATGAACCCTCAAATGGCAGAATATGGTGTACAGCGTAACTACTTAGAGTTAATGTTAGAGTTACCTTGGAGCGAGTATTCAAAAGATAAATTTGATTTAAAAAGAGCTCAAAAAATTTTAGATAGAGATCATTTTGGGTTAGAGAAAGTTAAAGAGCGTATTTTAGAGCATTTAGCGGTTTTAAAATTACGTGGTGATATGAAATCGCCAATTATTTGTTTATACGGACCTCCAGGAGTAGGTAAAACATCGTTAGGTAAATCGGTAGCTGAAGCATTAGGACGCAAGTACGTACGTATGTCTTTAGGAGGTTTACGTGATGAAGCTGAAATTAGAGGACACCGTAAAACCTATATTGGAGCAATGCCTGGTCGTTTAATCCAAAATATTAAAAAGGCAGGAACTTCAAATCCTGTATTTGTGTTAGATGAAATAGATAAGTTAAGTCAAAGTCATCAAGGAGATCCTTCTTCAGCAATGTTAGAAGTATTAGACCCAGAACAAAACACAGCTTTTTATGATAATTATTTAGAAGTGGGATATGATCTTTCTAAAGTATTATTTATAGCAACAGCTAATAACATTAATCAAATTCCATGGGCATTACGTGATCGTATGGAAATTATTAACGTAACAGGGTATACTATTGAAGAGAAGGTAGAAATAGCTAAAAAATACTTGTTCCCAAAGCAATTAAAAGAGCACGGATTATCAAAAGAACATTTAACAGTAGGTAAAAAGCAGATAGAGAAAATAGTTGAAGGATACACTAGAGAGTCTGGAGTCCGTGGTTTAGAAAAACAAGTAGCAAAAGTAGTTCGCTTTGCCGCTAAGTCTATTGCGATGGAAGAGGAGTACAATGTTGTTTTGACAAATGAAGATATAGAAACTATTTTAGGACCTGCACGTTTAGAACGTGATAAGTACGAGAATAACGATGTTGCAGGTGTTGTTACTGGGTTAGCTTGGACAAGTGTTGGAGGAGATATTTTATTTATAGAATCTATTATTTCTAAAGGAAAAGGAAATCTTTCAATAACAGGTAACTTAGGTACTGTAATGAAAGAGTCTTCAACAATAGCAATGAAATATATAAAATCTAATGCTGAAGAATTTGGAATTAATCCTGAAGTATTAGATAAATATGATGTACACATTCACGTGCCTGAAGGAGCTACCCCTAAAGATGGTCCAAGTGCAGGTATTACGATGTTAACTTCTTTAGTTTCTGTATTTACACAGCGTAAGGTGAAAAATAAATTAGCCATGACTGGAGAGATCACGCTACGCGGAAAGGTACTTCCAGTTGGTGGAATTAAAGAAAAAATATTAGCAGCAAAACGAGCAAATATTAAAGAAATTATTTTGTGTGCTGATAATAAAAAGGATATAGAAGAAATAAAAGAGAGCTACTTAAAAGGGTTAACATTTCATTATGTAACCGACATGAGTGAGGTAATTGATATAGCACTTACCAAGCAAAAAGTAAAAAAAGCTAAGAAACTTTTATAATATTAGAAAAACTAAACAAACAGCCAATATAGTTCTATTGGCTGTTTTTTAAGTAGAGTTTTACTTAAGAAACTTCATGAATATACATTGCTTTGTTACTTAAAAGTTAGGTTCACGGTCATAGTGTTTATCATATACACACCAACATATAATATAAGGCTCTTTTCCTCTACATGTCCATACTCCATCTCCAGGGCATTTTATAGGTGTACCTCCTAAAATTTGTTTTTGCGCTGTTTTATTGATAACAGTACCTAAGTTTGAAATTTTTGTTTTCATAATTATATTTTTAATTAATTACTAATAGTTAGGTTCAAGAAAATCCTTCTTATCATATTCACACCAACACATAATATAAGGCTCTTTTCCTCTACATTTCAATACTCCATCTCCAGGACATTTTATAGGTGTACCTCCTAAAATTTGTTTTTGCGCTGTTTTATTGATAACAGTACCTAAGTTTGAAATTTTTGTTTTCATAATTATATTTTTAATTAATTACTAATAGTTAGGTTCAAAAAAATTCTTCTTATCATATTCACACCAACACATAATATAAGGCTCTTTTCCTCTACATTTCAATACTCCATCTCCAGGACATTTTGCAGGTGTACCTCCTAAAATTTGTTTTTGCGCTGCTTTATTAATAATAGTACCTAAATTTGAAATTTTTGTTTTCATAATTATTAATTTGTTACTCAGGTCTAAGTACTTCGTATGCTTTATAATAACACCAACAATTGGTGTGAGGTTTTTCACCTTTGCATACTAATACTCCATCTCCTGGGCACCTCATAGGAGATTCACCTCCTAAAATTTGTTTTTGTGCTGTTTTACTGATAATAGTACCTAGGTTTAAAACTTTTGTTTTCATAATTAATTAGTTTTGGTTATTGATAATTTTTAGTGGTCAAAGTCTACAGGTAATTCTTCAACATATTCTGGTTCACACCAACATCTTATCCAATTACATTTTAAATAAGTTCCTCTAGGGCAAACAATTTGTCCACCATTAATAGTTCTTTGTTCTGATTTATTCAGAACGTTTCCTAATTTAGAAATTGATTTTAACATGATTAATTAATTTGAGTTATCCCTACTCTATTAAATGCTTTTCGGGGGACGCATTAAAACAAGCTTGATTTATAACAAATATTAAACATTGTTAGTTACAAAAGAAGTAAAAACAGGTACTATTTATGAAAACAGGAGGTACTATTTAAAAATAATGACATTATTATTGTTGATTTAAGTTGTTGTTTTGTAGTGTTTTGTGTGTTTTGTTTTTTGGTGAGTTTGATAAAAACAAAAACAATAGATTAAAAAATTAACTTTACATATAACTTAAAAATTAAAACTTATGAAATGTTTATCTATTGAGATGTTAGCAAAGTATAAATTAACATTAGAGGAAAAAACAAAGATATTAGCAGGAGATCCAGTTAAGGCGAATTATGAAAAAATAGATTTTGGCGGACCAGATACAGATGGAGAAGAAGACTGTTTTGTTTTACCACCAAGTGCAGAAAAAGATAAATGCTACGATCGTAAAAATAATTTTAAGGTTTAAAATAATTACAAGAAAGTATTATAACTCCTTATTAATTTTCTCTATAAATTGATAAGGAGTTATACCTATATATTTTTTAAAAATTCGAGTAAAAGACTTCGCATTTTTATATCCAGCAATTTCTCCAATAGCTTGTGTTGTATAAGACCTCACTTTCTTATCATTACTCAATATTCCAATAATGTAATTAATACGTAACTCATTCGTATAATCATTAAAGCTCATTTTTTTATAATCTTTAATGATTTTTGATAGGTAAGTAGTATTGGTTCCTATTTTTTTAGCTGCATTATATAAATTATACTCTTCTTTTAAAAAGTATTTCTTTTCCTCTATTTTTAATAAGCCGCTAATAATTTGTTGATGTTGTTCGTCTTTTATTTTTAATGGATTAGGTAAAGAAAAGGGCTTTTCAGTTAGGTCTTCTTTTTTTGAAATTTTATTTAATAGTTCACTTAACTTTTTCTTTGTTTTCTTTTTTTCTTTAGCGTTTTTAAATACTAAAAAAGAGATAACTATTACTGTAGATATTAATCCTATAACTATAATTTCATAATAAAAATTCTTTTTGTTACTATCCTCTTTTAACTTTTTAATTTTTTTATCAAAATCAACTTTAATTGCTTCTTTAAACTGTTTTTTATCTCTTAATGAAACTTTTGAATGATTATTTACATATGTGTTTAAATAATAATTTGCAGAGTCTACTTTATTTTGATAAGTATAAATTTGTGAAAGGTATCCATTCATTTTTATATAATTATCATCTAAAATGGTGTCTTTTTTTATTTTAAGAGCAGTTAAAAAGTTATGTTTAGCCTTTTCGAATTTATTTAAATTATAATAGTTTAGACCATTGTTGTAGTATCCTTTGTATAAATAAGACTGTGACTTGCTTTTTTCGAATAACGCTAAACTTTTTTCAAGAAAAGAACTAGCTTTAGAGTATTCTTTTTTTAAAGTATAAATAGTCCCTTTTCCATAATAAACTTTGCCGGTATAATAGCTATTAAGATTAAACTCTTTTGTTTTTAGTATCAAATTATAGTAATGTAAAGAAGAGTCTGCATACTGCTGTTTTTCTCTATTTTTTTTATATAAAGTAGCGTAAATAGCAGCAACATTAAACATTCTTTTATATTTGCTACTATAATACTTGTTTGAAAGGGATTCTTTATTAGCTTCTATAAGGTCAAGAGTTTCTTTTGCTTTATTAAGAGCTTTATCAAGCTCTCCCATGTCTTGATAAATAAGTGCGATGTTCCCTTTTATTTTAATAATTCGCTCAATATCTTTGGCTAACAAAGCGTAATTTTCGGCTGTAATATAATTTTGTAAAGCTGGTTTAATTAACTTTCTTCTTTTATTAGAGTTGCCTAAGAGAATATGAATATCAAACAGTAAAGGAAAATTTTTATTTACTCTTACTATTTTAGGAAGATATTTATTAATACTATCTTTAAAAGAAGTGTTTATAGATTGTTTTTCTCTTACTTTTAAATATTCTATAGCAGCATATCCAAAAGTTTTATAAGCAGTATTATTACTTAGTAGAAGCTTGTTCATGTAGTATAAAGAACTATCAACACCAATTTCTTTATTTAAATAGAACTTTTTTTTAATTTTTATCAAGTCACTTTCGTTATACTTCTCTATTTCTTGAGAAAAAGAAAGAATACAATTAAAAATTACTAAGAAGAGAAATAAAATTTGCTTTAACATAATTTTTTTGAAGGGTTAGAGGAAAATTAATAGTAGTTGCAAAATAAAAATAATTTAACAAGAAAGCTATTTCTTCTATTCTATTTTTGATTTACAGTAAGTTAGTTTATTTCTAAAAAAATGTTATAAGAACATAATAAGATAATATGTAAATAAAAAGAGAAAATACTTTTTATAAGTAAAAAGCGTTGTTGTTTTAGTTATATTTAAAAAATTTTTAAAAAGTAATATAAAACTTAAACCCTTAAATTTCATGAAAAAACTTTTTTTATTAGCAGGTCTTTTATTTTCTGTAGCCTCGTATTCTCAGATTGAATTTATTGAAACTACTAAAACAGAAATAGTAGGAAAAATAGAGTACGTTTATTTAGAGAAAATAGGAGATAAAGCTTACAACTTTTACTATAAGAATATAAATGATCCTATTCATGAATATGTTCATTTTTCATTTAAAAACTTAGATAATGATGTAGAAAAATTACATCAAATAATTGTAAAAGGCTTTGAAGAAAACCCTAGAGATCCTTATAAAATTAAAGCAAATGGAGATGTAATCTGGTTAAAATATACTAAAGTTGATGGAGTAGTAATGTTACAAATTCAACAGTATGTAAGTAGAGATCCAGATATTATGACAGTTTCTAAGTTACTTACATATGAAGAAGTAAATAAGTTATTTAGCAAATAGTTAAAATAACAGCAACAAAAAAGCAGCCTATAGGCTGCTTTTTTGTTAGGTTTAAATAAAACTATATTAGTTTTTAGCTTTCTTTTTAAAAGCATCAAACTTATTTGTTGTTTGTTTAGGCCAACTGTTATTTGAAGTATCAATATCGGCAGTTTCTAAATCAGGATCTACAACAATACTTTTAATTTCTTGAGTAGATGTAAATACTCTTTTTACTTTATGCTCATTTTTTTTCCAAATTTGAGCAGGGAAAGTTTGGCGTTTTTTAGAACCATCTGCATACGTTAATTCCACAATAATAGGCATTACTAAACCACCTGGTTTTTCAAACTCAACTTGATAAATATAATTAGGTATATTTTTTAAATTAGCTTTCTTGTCTGAAGGTAAGCTATTAATATACGCTTCTATTTCAGATTTATCAGCATCTTCTTTTTTAGTAGTTAAGTAAACTAACTTACCTAATTGCGCAAAATAAGAAGGATATTGCTGTTGTAACTTCTTACTTTCTTCATTTGGCTTATTGGTTAAATATAAAGGCTTAACCTCTTTAATTCCAATATCAGTATAATCAGTGGTGTAGAACCAACCTCTCCAAAACCAGTCTAAGTCCATACCAGAAGCATCCTCCATTGTTCTAAAGAAATCGGCAGGGGTAGGGTGCTTAAACATCCATCTTTTAGAGTATGTTCTAAAAGCATAGTCAAATAACTCAGGTCCCATAATTGTTTGACGCAACATGTATAAACCAGCAGCTGGTTTTGTATAGGCATTAGGCCCGAAATTATGTACATAATCACCTTGAGACATGATAGGGCTTAACCTATCTTGATCTAAACTCATGTAACGAACAATATCTTTAGGTAAGTTACCAGTGTTAAAGTTTGGGTCGTAGTCTAACTCAGCTAAAATTTCAACAAATGAATTTAAGCCTTCATCCATCCAAGTCCACTGACGCTCGTCAGAGTTAACAATCATAGGGAAGAAGTTATGACCAACTTCATGAGTAATTACTCCAATCATTCCATTTTTAACTCTATCAGAATAGGTTCCATCAGGATTTGGGCGTCCGTAGTTAAAACAAATCATAGGATACTCCATTCCTTGACGCTTAGCGTGTACTGATACAGCTTTAGAATATGGATAGTCAAAAGTCATTTTAGAATACTCTTCTAATGTATTCGCAACAACACGAGTAGAGTGCTCTTCCCATAGCGGGTTTCCTTCTTTTGGATATAAAGATAATGCCATAACGGTTTTACCATTAATATCTACAGCCATAGCATCCCAAATATATTTTCTTGATGAAGCAAAAGCAAAATCACGTACTTTATTTGCCTTAAAGTGCCAAGTTTTAGTTTTAGTAGTTCCTTGCTTTTCGTTTTCTTCAGCTTCTTTTTGAGTAACAATAAACACTGGGTCTTTAAAAGACTTTCTAGCTTTTTCAAGACGTTTACGTTGTTCTCTACTTAATACCTCTTTTTCGTTTTGTAGTTCACCTGTAGCCTCTAAAATATGATCGGCAGGAACAGTAATTTTTACATCGTAATCACCAAATTCTAAAGCCCATTCACTACGCCCCCAAAATTGCATGTTTTGCCATCCTTCAACATTGTTGTACACACATAATCTTGGAAAAAATTGAGCGATAGTATAGTTTTTATTTCCGTCAGGAAAAGATTCAAAACCAGAACGACCACCGTCTTCAACAGAGTTGTTAATTAAGTAGTTCCACTTAATTTTGAATTTAAAAACCTCACCAGGAGCTAATGGTTTAGGTAAGTTAATACGCATCATTGTGCGATTAATAGTATGAGATAAATCTCTACCATCAGCATATTTTACGGCTTCAATATTAAAACCAAATGCTTTTGGTTTATCCATATTGTCACTCACAAATTTATCAGGAGTTTGAAAACTTCTTGCTGCATTAGATTCTGCCAAGGGAGATTTAGAATCTGGAGCTCGCATATTTTGATCTAACTGTAACCATAAATACTCTAAATGATCTTTAGAGTTGTTGTGGTAAGTAATATCTTCATCTCCGTACAATCTATCTGTAGCTTCATCTAAGCGTAAGTTCATTACATAATCAACTTTTTGTTGTGTGTATGCATGACCAGGTGCTCCTGATGCTGTACGTTGATCGTTAGGAGTAGCTAATACATCTTTTAATTGTCGAAATTTGTTTTGGTCGGTATGACCTTGTTGACGTTCTTTTTTAGGTGCTTCTTGGGCAAATAAAGAAGCTGATACAAAGAGCGCTGAAAATAATAGCGTAGAATATTTTCTCATTATATGCTTGTTAGTTTTTGAATAAATAAGCGGAAAGTTAATGAAATCTTATTACTAAAAAAGAAGCTTTATTAAAAATTTAACAAACCTTTATCATTATTGCTTGATAAAAACAAACTTTTGCGCTCCTTTTTAACAGTTGCTTTAATAAGGTTTTGTTGATCAGGGAAATGCTCAACTAAAACATTGTTTTCTATTTTTATTGATTTTGGCAATGAAACATTTTCTATCTCTAAATAAAAGTAAACAATATTACCATCGTATTCCTTACCTATAAACTTGTAGTTTTTTTCTTCATTGTTAATAATAACTTTAAAATGAGTTTTTAAGTATTTGTAATAGTATTCATTAATAGATGTTAATTCGTTTTTAGTGGCAATTTGTAGGTTGGTATTGTAATCTTTATTTATGGCGAGCTCAATATCATCCATAAAAACATTCATAATCATTTGTACGCTTTGAGTATCTTCTCTGTATTCAATTTCAGTTAACGCAACATAGTATTTATGCAGAGTGAATGATAGTAAGGGAAGGACTAATAAGAGAACAAAAAGTTTTTTCATGGTTAATAAAGGTCAATTATTGCGCCAAATTAATCTTTTCCAATAAGTTTGAGGTATCCTGTATGTTCTTTTCTAAATATTTTAATAACTTTTAACACTTCACGGTTTTGATATAGTTTTTCTATTCCTAACGGATTACAATATTCTAAAAAGTGATAATATTTATCAACCGGAATTTTAAGTTCAACAAAAAAGAAGTCTTCTCCTAATTCATTAAGTAATTTAGCAGGCATATTTTCTTTAAAAGCTAATTCTTTACGAAGTTTTATTAGTTTTTCTGAGTTTTTTACAGGAAACGTGTTGGTAGTACCCATTCCTTCAAAAGCTTTTGTAGGGTCAATATTTACCACATTAGGTTTTACGTGTTTACTTATATAATCGTCTGAATGGTAATTACTGTAATTAACATTTGAAAAGTCGGTAGCTTTACTTGCTATTTCTAAGTTTTTATCACGCTTTACCTTTCTAAGGTCTTTGGCAAGTTCACCTGATAATTCGTTGTTTCTTAGTAAAACTTCATCTAGTTCATAATCTTGTTTTTCAAGAGTAGTTCTTTTTCTGTAGGTATTAAAGTCGGCTTTGGTTAGTTTTTCATAAATGGTTTTATAACCTATACTACTATATCTAATAGAATCTGTAGGTCTAGCAAAAAGTCTGTATTCTCCATTCTCGTTAGAAAACGTGGCTTGGTTTGTTGAAAAGTTAACAATATGAGCATTTTCTAGCACACCATTTTCATCATAAACAATTCCAAAAAGTGTTTTTCGTTCTTCTTGAGAGAATACGAATTGTGATAAAAATAATAAGGCTATTAGAACTTTCTTCATGGTACTTTATTAGGTTAGATTAGTATACACCTAAAGGTACGAAATATTTTAAGAAAGCGTAACCAATAACAACGAAATAGGGAAGAGGTTTTAATTGTATTTTTTAGGGTTAAGTTTTTTAAATTCGTTTGATTTCTTTTGTAAAAATGTAATCATTGCTACTTCATTATTTAAATAAAGAGTATTGAAGTCATCGGCAGATTCAGCAAAATAAATAAACCTGTCAATATCCTCTTTTAGTATTTTTATTTCATGCTCAATAACTATATGGTAGTTGTTACGTATATTTTCTATTCTTTTTTCTCTGTTTTCTATAGCTTTAAACTTTTTTAGTTTTTTTATTCTACCAGAAATCCAATTTAGTAAAGGGTCAATTGCTATACCTCCATAACTTGAAGTAGCAGTGTGTAACCTCCTTTCAGCAGGAGTAAGTATTCTAGAACCGGCAAAGGGCAGGTTTAATGTTTCGGCATTAATTTCTTTTTCAGATTTTATATGTTTTGTGTCTGAGGAAATATGCCCGAGTAAATTATGTTTTTCTATCGCTACTTCATCCAGTTCAATAGGTACTTTTTTTAATTGAATGTAATTTTCTTGCATTCCGAAGTGATTGACATCTACTACAAAGTTTTTAGTTTCATAGCCCACAAACGAAATTTGTAAAGTATCATTTATTTTGGCTAAAATCCTAAACTCACCATTATTATTAGTAAAAGTTCCCTGTTTAGTGTTAAGGTTTATTACATGTGCGTTAGGAACAGCACTTACTTCATCTTGTATTATAGCGTAAAAGAATTTTCTACTTTCTTGTGCTGTAGCTTTTATTATAAAAAACAGACAAATAATTGAAGGGAGTATATTTTTCATGTGTTTAGTTATTAATTGCTTTTAAATAGCTCTTACTTTCTTGTTGTAAGATAGCAATGACTTTTAAAAGTTGTTGTTCTTTATATAATTTTTCTATTTCTAGTGGATTGCAATATTCTAAAAAATGAAGATACTTGTCTTTAGGTATGTTAAGCTCTTTAAAAAAGAAAGACTCTCCAAATGCTGAGAGGAGCATTTTAGGAAAATCCTCTTTAAACTGTATTGTTTTTCGGGTTCTTTTTAGTTGTTCAGAATAATTATCTTTCCCTAAACTAATTGCGCCTCCAACACCAGCAAATTTAGCAGTAGGGTCAGTTACTTTTCTCATATTAGGAACCCCCATTTTATCAATCTCATCAATAGGCATAATAATAGGGCCTTGAAAATTAATCATAGAAAAATCAATAGCCTTTTTAGCTTTTTCCATACCAATATCTTTAGGTGTTTGTTTAGTATCTATGGCAAGTGAACCTATTAAGTTGTGTTTTTTTACTTCCACTTCATCCAATTCAAAAGGAATTTTAACTAGGGTAATCTTATTTTCTTGTATTCCAAAATGAATATGGGTAAGCTTAATTTTTTGGGTTTCGTATCCTACAAAAGATATTTGTAAAGTATCGTTAGGTTTTGCTAAAATTCTAAATTTACCAAAGTCGGTACTAAATGTACCTTGTTGGGTATTTAGGTTGATAATATGAGCGTTGGGTATAGCACCAAGTTCATCATTTAAAGTTCCGTAAACGAATTTTCGTTTTTGTTGAGCTGTGGCTCCTAAAGTAATTAGTAGTAAAAGTGTGATGGGTAGTTGTTTAATCATGCAATTATTTTTTGGTAACTCTTATATTTTCATTTTCTAGTAGGTAAGGGGATGATTTACTATTTTCAATTAAAACAGCCGTAAGTTCTAAAACCTTGTCTTTATTATACAGGTTTATAATTCCTTTAGAAATACAGGCTTGTAAAAATTGATTGATGTTTTCTTTCTTTATTTTTAGTTGACGTATAAAAAAGCCATCTGTAAAGTGTTTTCTAATTTTTTCAATATTTCTATCTTCAACAGTAATCTTTTTTAATTGTTTTTTTCGTTTGTTTGTTCCGTTAAGTGCATTTATAAGCCCCGTTACACTAATAGCTAAGCCCGATTCTATCTTTACTGTTTTTTCATCTTTTGGTTGTATAACATTGGCATAAGGTAGTTTTAAGGTTTTAGCATTTACAACAGGGGCGTTGTTAAGAATGTCGGAATCAATTTCTAAAATACTTCTTTGCTTTTCAAGCACAACCTCATCTAACATGTGCGTTTTACTATCAACAAAAATTACAATGTTTTTAGCTTTAATATGCTCTTTGGTAAGGGTAACCTCTTTATACTCTAAGTTAAGATGAGAAATAAGTAAAACGTTGTTTTCAGAAGCTAAAATTTCAAAACGCCCGTTTTCATTAGAAACAGCACCAAGCGTTAGTTTTTTATTAATAATATGTACATCTTGGGTAGCAATACTATCTATAAACACAGTACCCGTAATAATTTTAGGAGTGTTTTGAGCAGTTATAGCACAGGTAGTTATGGTAAAAAGAACAAGTAACAATTTTCTCATATCACAAATAAACTACCTACTTGTCTTAAAAATGTTTTAAGGACATGGTAAATTTTTGTTAATTTGAAGTATATAAAGCATAATTAAAGATTGATTTTGAGGAGTTAAAACTCATGCTAATTAAACTTAAATAGATAGTAAACAAATGAAGAAACTACTTATAGCTAGCACATCTACCGTTCATGGTAGTGGATACCTAGCATATATTTTACCAACCTTAACTAACTTTTTTAAAGAAGCCTCTACCATATTATTTATACCGTATGCACGAGCAAGCGGAAAAACCTACGAGGAGTATACCTCTGTAGCTCGTAAGGCTTTTGCTACTATTGATAAAAAAGTTGTGGGTATCCATGAGTTTGATAATCCAAAGGAAGCTGTTCAGCAAGCGGAGGCTATTTTTACAGGAGGAGGTAATACGTTTGAATTGGTAAATCAACTATATAAAAACGATATACTTTCTGATTTAACTACAGCGGTTGAAAACGGAACTCCGTATTTAGGTACCAGTGCAGGAAGTAATATTTGTGGAGTAACGATGATGAATACGAACGATATGCCTATTGTGTATCCACCAAGTTTTAAAACCTTAGGGTTTATTCCGTTTAATATCAACGCACATTATTTAGACCCAAATCCAGATTCTACGCACATGGGTGAAACGCGTGAAACACGCATTAAAGAATATCATGTATTTAATGAAACACCAGTGCTAGGGTTACGTGAAGGTAGCTGGCTAGAGGTTAACGGAGATTCAATTATATTAAGAGGAACTTACACCGCACGTTTATTTAAACAAGGAAAGGAAGCTGAGGAGTTAGATACAAATACAGAGGTTAGCCAGTATTTTTAACCCCTTAAAAGAAATACTTTATAGTTAAAAAAGAATTCTTATAAGCTATTTTTATTGTTACTGTGGCTTACTATAAGAAAATAACCATTTAAAGCCTGATAAGTTAAGAAACGAACTTGTTGGGCTTATTTATTATCAAGACTTTTCCATTAGGCACCAAATGTCACTTCTACTAAGCACTAAATGTCTTTCGCATTAGGCGCGAAAAGACATTTCCATTATACATATCAAGTTTAATAGTACTTTATAAATAGAAATTTAAATAAACAGATTACTTCGCCATGGTCTCCTTATAATTCAGGTTTAATAGGTAACAAATGTTGTTTTAAGCTATAAAAAATGAGAGAGCAACGTATGCTAAAAAAACTACTTTCTATAAAAACTATATAAGCTATCTTTGAAAAAATCCTATTTTTACGATATGGACATAAAATTGACAGAACAAGAGAAGATAAAAATCTTAAATTCCGATGATATCTACGGAATAATGCAAAAAATATTACTTCGTGAAAGTAAGATAGACCAAAACCGTGAACACTTTTGGGTAATTGGTTTAGCTAACAACAACCGTATTCTTTTTATTGAGTTAATAAGTTTAGGTACTATTAATGCTACTTTGGTAGAACCCATGGAAGTTTTTAGTCTTGCATTGCAAAAAAGAGCTGTAAAAATAATATTATGTCATAATCACCCAAGTGGTGAGTTAACTCCGTCAGAAAATGACAAAAACCTAACAGATAGGTTAATACAAGTAGGTATTATAGTAAATACACATGTAATAGATCATTTAATTATTTCTGATAAAAGTTATTTGAGTTTTGCTGATGTTGGTCTTTTACAAGAGTTAGCAAAAAGTACCAAATATGTTCCTAAGTATGTACTGGAACAGCGTCTTAAAAAAGAGGCTTCAGAAATTGCTGAAAAGAATAAAGCAATTGAAATTGCCAAAGCTTTTAAAAGAAGTGGTCTTGATAATGAATTAATTGCTAAAAACACAGGTCTTACCATTGAAGAAGTAAAAAAACTACGAGTGAAAAGGTCATAAAATAAATTTCTAATTATAAGGCAACAAAATTAACTTGTTAATACCCTTATTTTTCCTGATAAAACTACTCAAGTACTCAAAAATAGAAGTAAAGAAGCAAAAAGACAAGTACTACTTAGTAACTTATTAAGTACATAATACTATTTACATACGTACAAGTTTCGTACAAAACTAATTGGTAGTTATTAGCATACAGCACTTTATAGTAAATAACTTAAAAATCATTATGCTACCTATTTGTTTTTTAATGTTTTTTATATATTTAGGGTAAAAAATTGTTAACCCTTCAAAAATATATCTATGAACATAAAAGCGAAGCTCTTTGTATGTGGAGAGGAACGAGAATTAATCTCTACCAGTTTAAATTACATTCGACTTACTGACTGGAACGGCAAACCTACATCAGCCCTAATGGGAGGTGCTTTTACCGTTACTTTTAAACCAGAAATGTACGATGATACCTTTATTGAATGGATCATAGCGGATAGAAAAGACAATAAAAAAATACGTCACCCTTTTAATCTTTATCTATTAAGAGATGGTAAAGTAGTTTTTTATGAAGATGATTTTGATGGAGTAGAGCTATTCCAATACAATTTTCAAGACGGTGTACTTATAAATTACCATGAGGTTTTTGATAACCAAAATGGTATGTATGTTACGTTAACCATATCGCCTGCAATGCAAGATTATCGTTTTTTTAATAATAGTACCGATTGGCGTAGAAAAAGTAGAACTCGTTATATAAAACCTTGGCAAGAGAGTTTTATACGACCTATAGAAGATACTCCTTATAAGGCGAAAGAAAATAAAAATAACGCAATAGCAAGTAGTGATAAAGATAGTAGTGAGCAACAGATAATGAGACCTGAGAAGATAAGCTTTTCTAAATCGAAAGAAGAAGTGTTAAGTTCATATATTGCATGGTATCATTTTATTGATAAAACAACAGAGTCAGATAGAGGTAAATTAATATTAGATGACATAGTGAACTATACTAAATCTAAAAGAAAAAAGGGCATGGCAGAAAAGTGGTTTGGTATGGGGTCGATGACTACTAATGTCGTTAAAAAGTATTACAGAGATGCAGGAGGTTCAATGGTTATGACTTTTGATGAAGGTTTAAAAGGAAAATCAGGAGAATTGTATGAGATATCAATTGTTAGTTCAATGGATTCTGGAAAAAATGCTAAGAATGAAGTAATTTACTTTTATAGTATTAAATTAAAAGGAGGTGGAAATGCTATGACGATGAGAATTACTGGGACAGATTTATTCTCTAGAGTTTATCAAGCTGTACAACGAGGAGGTTTTTTTGAGAAAAAAGTAAGAGAAAAATAAAAATTAACTATACATGAAAAAAATAATATTCATTTTATTATCAGCTCTATTTGTTTTTTGTGGTAAAAAAGAAAAGCTTGAAGGAAAAAACAAACAGGTTTATGGAGATTGGTTTATTTATTCTTTAAACTCTTTAGAAGACAAGAACTCTCAAGAACTCTTTGATTATACTGAAATTTATTTTAGTAAAAATAAAATGTATAGATATTCTAATCTAAGTGGAATATTATCTCCTATAAATTATCAAGTCTCTAAAGATTCTTTATTTTATTACTCAAATAGTAATAAAGAGTTTGCAGGAAGTTTGAATTTAAGAAAAAAAGACACTTTGTATATAGTTAACAATAAAGACACATTAACACTTTATAAATTATATAGTAAGAATAAATTAATGAGCAACTATATAGGTATTGATGATAACGGATTTAAAAAGTTTGATAAATCAAACGAAGTCTTTTTAAAATATTTTTTAGATAGAAAGCAAAGTTTTTTTGAAGCAGTAAAATAGATACAGAAAATTGAGTCTATACGTATGCAATGGAATTAAAGTAGTTTTTCAATTATATATGAGGTTGTTTTATTACGTCTTTTCTTGTCTACGTTCATAAACTAATAAAAAGGCGTGATTTTCCGATTAGGAAAATCTGCCTTTGTAAGTTTTATATAATGTTGGCAGTAGTTTTTTGCCAATTATCATTTGCGAAAAATGCACAGTTACAGATGTAGAAAGTATAAGTAAAATAGTTTCTTTAAAACTTCTTGGTATAGAGTAGTACTCGTTAGGTAGTTGATAATAATAAACTAATTGTCTAGAAAAAATTACTATTAAACTAATTATAAAAATAACAAGACCGTGGTATTTGTAATTCTTAATTATATAAATTAAAAAAGGAAACAAAAAAGCTGAAAACATATATATTCTTCTTAAGAACAAAAAGTCTGCACCTCCATTTTTTTGAGTAACAAACATACCAGAAACTAAATATTCTTCGGTAATTAAACCAGATACAATGACTGCAAAGAATATTAGCAGAAAGTTTATAATTGAACTTAATATGTAAAATTTTATTTTATTACTCATTTATAAATATAAGTTTAAGCTAACTCCATAGTCTTTTTAGTTTGTGCCAAAAACTTGAGTTATTTATAACTTTTTCTGTCTTCAAAGGAGCAGTAATATTTTTTTCTGGATGAAGGTAGAAGTTTAAAAACTCTTCCTTTTCAACAAAATACTGTCCAAATCCCCATGTTTGGTCAGTAGAAGATATAAGGCCAAAGGTTAATTCAGCAATAGAAGCACTAATAATAGCACCACAGATATTTATAACTTTGTCCTTTTCATCTGAACTATGTAGAAACCATGATTTGTTTGTTTTTTTTGCTTTTTCAAGTTTATCTTCTAAATTAAGAACAGTCTTGGTTTCATTCTTATACGTATTTAATTTCCACCAAGGATCATCAGGAGAAGTTTCAGGGTCAAATATTACATCATAATCAGTTTTTATAACACCAGAAACCCCTTTAATAGAAAAGATGAGTAACTGATTTTTTCTCCATTCAAATATATCTGTTAAATCAACTTCGTGATAAGATTCTTTATTTTCAACTTCATCATAGTTTAGAATATGTATTTGAAGTTTAATTTTTTCTCTTAATTGAATTATATTTAGAGAGGAGTTAATGTATTTTTCAGACAGGTTTATTATCTCTCCAAAAATAACTTCGGTATTTTTAGTAGGTATTATTCCTATAGTAGAACTCATAGTATTTTTTTAAGTTTGGTTTATATAAAAACTTTTAGTGTTCTTATATATCCTAAAAAGGAAGTATAAACGTAATTTATTGCAATTTTTAATTAGTGCTAGCTAATATAATAAAAAGGTAATTAATAGCAGAGTAAGAGAAATGTATAAACTGTTTTCTATAAAAAAAGACCGCCTTCAGGCAGTCTTTTCAATTATATATAAAGTTGTTTTATTACGCTTTTTCTTGTCTACGTTCGCAAGCTAATAAAGTGTTTTTTAATAACATTGCAATCGTCATAGGACCTACACCACCCGGTACAGGTGTAATGTGCGATGCTTTTTCTGCTACTTCGTTAAAAGCAACATCACCTACTAATCTAAATCCTCTTTTCTTAGAAGGGTCAGCAACACGAGTAATTCCTACATCAATAATTACTACATCGTCTTTTACCATATCACCTTTTAAAAACTCAGGAATACCAATAGCAGCTATAATAATATCTGCTCTTTTAGTAACCTCTTTTAAGTTTTTTGTTCTACTATGTGTTAAAGTAACCGTTGCATTTCCTACTTTTCTTTTTTGAGACAGTAAAATACTCATAGGGCTTCCTACAATATGACTGCGACCTATAACTACTACATCTTTACCAGAGGTTTCAATATTGTAACGGTCTAACAATTCTAAAATTCCGAAAGGAGTGGCAGAAATATACGTAGGTAAATTTAAGGCTAACTTACCAACATTCATAGGGTGGAAACCGTCTACGTCTTTATCAGGGTTTATAGCCATTAATACCTTTTGTTCATCAATATGATCGGGTAGGGGTAATTGTACTATAAAACCATCAATATCATTATCTATATTTAAAATAGCAATTTCGTTTAATAGTTCTTCTTCAGTAGTATCTTCAGGAAGACGAAGTAAAGTAGATTCAAAACCTACACGTTCGCATGCCTTTACTTTTGCATTTACATAGGTTAAACTTGCTCCGTCATTACCTACGATAATCGCTGCTAAATGCGGTGTTTTTTTATCGTTTGCTTTTAATGCTGCTACTTCTAAAGCAATTTCTTCTTTAATGTCTGCTGATGTCTTTTTACCGTCTAGTAAAATCATAGTCTTGTTAAGTTTTCAGTATACAGTCTCCAGTATACAGTTGTTGTGTTGTAATTGTTGTGTTGTTATATTCCAAACTTATCAGGATTTTTAATCATATAATTGATTAGTTTCCCAACTTCTTTGCTTTTGTTTTTAATAGTAATATTTTAAAAGTTACTTCAGTAGAAGTATTATTTTTTAATCATAAATTAAGTTCAAATACTATATGTCAGTTCGAGTATCGACCGGAGGGAGATGTATCGAGAACTAGTTCCAAATGTCTCGATACAATTTATCTTCCTTTTAGTCAGAAAAATCACTCGACATGACATAGAAAGAACTTAATAGTTTTAAAACTCATAAATACAGCTTACTGAATACTGTTTACTTTGGTACTGTAAACTAAATAAAAAAAGACAGGCAGAAGCCTATCTTTTTAACATTATCTCATGCCTTTCATCATTTGCATCATTTTTCTTCCGCCACCACCTTGCATCATCTTCATCATTTTGCTCATTTGGTCGAATTGCTTCATCAACTGGTTAACTTCTTGTACCGAAGTTCCGGATCCTTTGGCAATTCGTTTTTTACGACTCGCATTTATAACAGAAGGAGTACTTCTTTCTTCAGGAGTCATAGAGTGTATAATAGCTTCAATTCCTTTAAAAGCATCGTCGTCAATATCAACATCTTTTAAGGCCTTACCAGCACCAGGAATCATACCTACTAAATCTTTCATGCTACCCATCTTTTTAATTTGATTGATTTGATTTAAGAAATCATCAAAACCAAACTGATTTTTAGCAATCTTCTTTTGTAATTTTCTAGCTTCTTCTTCATCGTATTGTTCTTGGGCACGCTCTACTAACGAAACAACGTCTCCCATTCCTAAAATACGATCAGCCATACGACTAGGGTGGAATACATCAATTGCATCCATTTTTTCACCCGTACCTATAAATTTAATAGGCTTGTCTACTACCGATTTAATAGATAAAGCAGCTCCACCACGAGTATCACCATCTAACTTAGTTAAAACAACTCCGTCAAAATTTAATACATCGTTAAAGGCTTTGGCAGTATTTACAGCATCTTGCCCTGTCATAGAGTCTACCACAAATAAGGTTTCTTGTGGGCTTACAGCTTTGTGGATGTTAGAAATTTCAGTCATCATTTCCTCATCAACAGCTAAACGACCCGCGGTATCAATAATTACCACGTTTTTACCGTTTGCTTTTGCATGCTTAATAGCATTTTGAGAAATTTCTACAGGATTTTGATTTCCTTCCTCAGCATATACTTCAACACCTATTTGCTCTCCAACAACACGTAACTGGTTAATTGCGGCAGGACGATATACGTCACATCCTACTAATAAAACTTGTTTAGTTTTCTTAGTTTTAAGATAGTTAGCTAGCTTACCAGAAAAGGTTGTTTTACCCGAACCTTGTAAACCAGACATTAAAATTACAGTAGGTGAACCACCTAAGTTAATACCAACGGTATCACCACCCATTAATTCGGTTAATTCATCTTTAACCAATTTTACCATTAATTGCCCAGGGTTTAACGTTGTTAATACGTCTTGACCTAAGGCTTTTTCTTTTACTGTTTTGGTAAAATTCTTAGCTATTTTAAAGTTAACATCGGCATCTAATAAAGCTCTACGAACTTCTTTTAAAGTTTCTGCAACGTTAACTTCGGTAATTTTTCCGTGTCCTTTCAGCGTATGTAACGCCTTATCTAACTTTTCGCTTAAATTATTAAACATGTATCGGCTTCATTTTTTAGAGGCACAAATTTAGTTATTAGTTGTTAGTTTTTAGCAATTTGTTAGTAGATTTTTTCTGCATTATTGTATAAAAGTGTCCGATTTTTAATAATTAGTAAGAGTAGTAGTCACTTTTTTTAGTTTTTGTATTGGTAACAAGAGGAGTAAATACTATAAATCATCCGTAAAATGTTTGCGACTTTTCTCTTGACTAAATTTTTGTTGATTGAAGTTTTTAGAAGCATTTTTAGGAATGGATAGCGATACCCATTTTTCGTTTTGTAGCATTTTGCCTAAAAATACAATTTGCCCAATGTGATACGGATAATGGCAAATTTGACGGTTTATTGCTTCGGTTACTGTATGCCCTTGGTTTCTTATGTAGATGATTTTTTCTAAATCAGTTTCTTCTAAAGAGTTAATAGTGTTTAAAAAACAATCCCAACCTTTTTCCCAATAGGCAATCATTTCTTCTTTGGTTGTAAAAGTATTTATAAACTCGTCATCTCTATTTCTCCACGATTTTTCTCCATCTTCAGTAAAAAAGTTAGTCCAACGAGATAACATATTACCCGCAATATGCTTTGCAATTACCGCAATAGAGTTGCTTTCTTGATTGTATTGGTAAAATAGCGCTTCTTGGGTAAGTTGATTAAAAGTTTTATCGCCTAAATTTTTATAATAGGTTATTTGTTTTTTTACACTTTCTAAATAAGAGTTTTGCATGGCGTAATGTTTTGGTATAGTACCTCGGGGCAAGCTCACGAGGCATTTACAGGAAAAAAGTTCATGATTTTTGAGGCAAGCCTTTGGTATTAAATTCTTTGATGGTGCTAATAAAAAAGACTGGTTAAAACCAGCCTTAATTTACTTATTTATTAGGGATGAACTCTAAAGCAACTCCATTAATGCAGTGACGTTTACCAGTAGTTTTTTTAGGACCATCATTAAAAGAGTGTCCTAAATGTCCGCCACAAGTATTACACTTTAATTCTGTTCGAGCATATCCTAGTTTATAATCTGTATCTAGTTCTACATTTCCTTTAATGGCTCTATCAAAAGAAGGCCATCCACTACCTGAATCGTATTTGTTTTCAGATTTATATAGTGGGGTTTTACAGGCTGCACATACATAGGTTCCTTCTTTCTTGTTAAAGTTTAAAGGACTTGAGTTTGGACGTTCTGTACCCGCTTCTCTAAGTACATAGTACTGTTTTGGAGTTAATAACTTTTTCCACTCACTGTTGGTTTTGTTTACCGCGTACTTTTTCTTGTTTTGAGCATTTACAGTAGTACTAACTGTTATTGCTAAAAGGAATAAAACAACTAATTTTCTCATGGTTCTTTACTTATAAAATCAACAATTTTGGAAGCAACTTTTGAGTTACGAAGAATTCTGGTGTGTCCTAAGCCTTCCGTAATTAAAAGTTTTCCATTCTGTAAGTTTTGACGTATTGCTATTGCACAACTTACATCAACATCGCCATCAAATGAATCATGAACAACTAAAGTAGGTATTTTTACATCTTTAGCTTTTACGCTAGAGGAGTGTATATCAATATCTCGTTGCCATTTTTTATCAAATAAGCGTTTCATTTTATGAGCTATAACTGGTTTTACTTGTAAGTTTTTAGTAAAGTTTAAAATAACATCTGATATTTTATCAGCAGCACCAACAGTAACCAATTTGTTTACAGCAAAATTTTCTGAAAGAGCGTTATACAAGCATACACCGCCAAACGAGTGCCCTATAGCAGCATCAAAAGGTCCAAATTGTTTGTTGAGTTCAGTAATGGTTTCTAAGAACTCTGGCATTTCGGTAGTTTTTCCTGTAGACTTTCCATGCGCAGGTCCGTCAAAAGAAATAACCATGTAGCCTTTTTCCAAGAGTTTGTCAGCAATCATATATAATTGAGTACTTCTTCCTGCCCAACCATGTACCCATAATACTTTTTTAGTTGAATAACCATATGATAATACTTGAATATCTTTTGAAATAGATGGTACATTTATTGTTTTCTTTTGAGCACTCTCTAACATTATTTTTTCTCTCTTAGGAATAGGAAAGTTAACAGGAGTAGTAAAAAGCCTTATACCAAATTTAGCAGCTTTATTAGTAGATATAGATTGTAAAATTTTAGCTAAAAGTATGACAGGTTTAGGAATTTTAATACTAGGTAAAGCTGTTTTTGAATGCGTAAAATTCATGAATTAGTTTTTAAGATAAAGATAGAATTTGTAGCTTTAAAGACATAATATATTATCAAGTTTGTGACAAATAAGTTAATTTCGTGTCATAAAAGATACAACCAAGAACATAGAATTTTAAACTATTAAACAATGAAAAAAATTATAGCCCTAACATTTTTAGCTGCTTTTTTAGTAGCGTGTAGCACTGTGCCAATTACGGGAAGAAAAAGATTAAATTTTGTAAACGATGCTCAAATCTTACCTGCAAGTTTTGCGCAATACAAAGGGTTTTTAGAAGAGAATAAATTATCTACAAATACAAAACAAACAAATCAAATAAAACGAGTAGGGAAAAATATTTCAGCAGCAGTAGATCGTTTTATGAGAGCTAATGGAATGACTACAGAAGCAAATGCTTATGAATGGGAATTTAATTTAGTAGAAGATAAAACAGTTAACGCTTGGTGTTTACCTGGTGGAAAAGTGGTGTTTTATACAGGAATTATGCCTATTTGTGCTAATGAAGATGGGGTTGCTGCTGTGATGGGGCACGAGGTTGCTCATGCATTTGCAAAACACGGACAAGAACGTATGTCTACAGGTCAATTACAACAATTAGGAGGAGTTGCTCTAGCCTTAGGTACTCAAAATAGCAAAAATGCTGAAATGTGGAATATGGCGTATGGTTTAGGAACTCAAGTAGGAGTAATGTTACCATTTAGTAGAGAACATGAAACCGAAGCAGATAAGTTAGGGTTAGTTTTTATGATTATGGCAGGATATGAAGGAGAAGAAGCTGCTGAAGTATGGGTACGAATGAGTGAACGCTCAGGCGGAGGAGCTCCTCCAGAGTTTATGAGTACACACCCATCTAATCAAACTCGTATTCAGACTTTAAGAA
This sequence comes from Tenacibaculum sp. SSH1-16, assembly GCF_040104435.1. NCBI lineage: Bacteria > Pseudomonadati > Bacteroidota > Flavobacteriia > Flavobacteriales > Flavobacteriaceae > Tenacibaculum > Tenacibaculum sp. SSH1-16. Next base: position 215,655 of record NZ_JBECOV010000003.1, on the reverse strand, counting down.
ACTTTTTACCAGAAGCTAAAAAGTTAGCAGCAAAATACAACGTGCCTACGAGTAAATAAGATTGATAAATTATAGTATATTGCAAACCGTTCATGTTATATGAGCGGTTTTTTTTATTAGAATTTATATGTATAAAATAGGAGATAAGAAGCTAATTAACGGATGGGCATTTTACGATTGGGCCAACTCAGTATATTCATTGGTAATTAGCACAGCTGTTTTTCCGTTGTATTATAGCGGAGTAACAGAAGGTAAAATTGTAAGCTTTTTAGGAATGGACTGGGAGCATCCAGATAGTTTATATAGTTATGCATTGTCTTTTTCGTTTTTAGTAGTGGCTTTTATTTCTCCAATATTATCGGGAATTGCAGATTATACAGGAAGTAAGAAAAAGTTTATGAAGTTTTTCTGTACCCTAGGAGCATTATCGGTAATGAGTTTGTACTTTTTTGATGGAATTGATACTGTATGGATAGGTATTTTATTTACTGTTTTAGCAAGTATTGGCTTTTGGGCAAGTTTGGTGTTTTATAATGCTTATTTACCCGAAGTAGCCCATCCTGAACAACAAGATAGAGCCAGTGCCAAAGGTTTTGTATATGGTTATGTAGGTTCTGTAATTTTATTACTCATCAATTTGGCGATGATTATGTTCCCAGAAACTCTAGGAATTAGTGCAGGAATGGCATCTAGAATTTCTTTTGTCATGGTAGGTTTATGGTGGTTAGGCTTTGCTCAAATAACCTTTAAACGATTACCTGGTAATGTGTATAATAAAAAGCCTGAAAAAGATTATATATGGAAAGGGTACAAAGAGTTACAAATAGTGATAAAAGAAGTATTAAACTATCCAACGTTAAAACGTTTTTTAATTTCTTTCTTTTTGTTAAGTATTAGTGTACAAACTATTATTTTAATGGCTGCTATTTTTGGTTCTTCAGAATTAGGCTTGTCGTCTACAAGTTTAATAATTACCATTTTATTAGTACAAATAGTAGCAATTTTAGGAGCGATTTTATTTTCAAGGTTTTCAGAAAAATGGGGGAATATAACAGCTTTAAAAGTAACTATTGTAGTATGGATGTTAGTTTGTTTTTGTGCTTTCATGTTAGATAAATCTCAAGAAAATGTAGCTATTTACTTTTATGGACTAGGTGGTTTACTGGGATTGGTACAAGGGGCTATTCAAACCTTAACACGTTCTACGTATTCAAAATTATTGCCAGAAACAGAAGATCATGCTACGTATTTTAGTTTTTATGATGTTACTGAAAAAATAGCCATTGTTTTAGGAACTGCTGTATATGGAACACTAAATTGGATTACAGGTTCTATGCAATGGAGTGTGTTGTGTTTAGCTATTTTCTTTTTGGCCTCATTTATCATTTTAAGCACACTAAAAAAGACAAAATACGTAGAATAACTAAAAAGGAACTGGAGAGGTAAAACTGACTTGTTTTTTTGAAGTAGGGTGTACAAATGTGATTTTTTCGGCATGTAAATACAATCTATCTGCTTTGTTTCCGTATAAATCATCACCTACAATAGGAGTGTTTAGTCCCAAATTATGTGCAGCATGCACACGTAATTGATGCGTGCGTCCAGTTATAGGATAAAAGTATACTTTTGTTTTGTTGTTTAGAACTTCAACTTTTTCCCAAGTAGTCAATGCTTCTTTTCCGTGTTGGTAACACACAAGTTGTTTAGGGCGATCGTTTAAATCTACTCTAATGGGTAACTCAATTTTTCCTTTATCTTCTTTTAAAATACCATCTAATAAAGCCACATAGCGTTTTTGTATAGTTTTATGAACAAATTGTGCTTGTAAAGCTTTATAAGTTTCTTCATTTTTAGCAACTAAGAGAATTCCAGAAGTTGACATGTCTAACCGATGTACTACTAACGGACCTGTTGCTTTTGGATATAATTTTTGAATACGACTGAACACAGAGTCTTTTATTTCTTTTCCAGCTACCGATAATAACTCATGTGGTTTGTTGATGACTAACAAATCAGAATCCTCATGAATAATTGTAATTTCTTTTTCTTCCTTTAATAGAGCAACTAACGGATTTTCTTCTACAGTCATTCCTCGTAACATATGCGTTAGAATAGGCTTGCATTTACCAGTACACGCAGGATAAAAATATTGATGTTTTCTTATGGAAGTTTTTAAAGGTTTTCCCCACCAAAATTCAGCCATACAAATAGGTTTTAATTGATGATTGTATGCATATTGAAGTAATTTAGGAGCGCAACAATCACCAGCACCAGCAGGAATGTTTTGAGTGGAGTCTGTAAAAATATCTAATAAGTTTTTAGTTTCTCCTTGATAGTTAAGAAACGCATACTTTTTAAATATTTCTTGTTGTGTCCAAGCTGAAAGGTTTGTGCGCTGTTGTTTTAACTCCTGAGCTTGATGTTGCTTTTCTTGATACGTTTTTTTTGATGCCGCTATTTTATCGTTTAAATACACTTCATATTCACGCAAGTAAAACTCTTCATTTATATTTAACTGATTGTTTTGTTGCCCTAGTTTTTTTCTAAGTTTTCTTCGTTGTTTAATTTTTGATTGCTCATCAGCTAAAAGCTTTTTGTGCAGTTGTTGTGTTTTTTGATATGCTTTTTTTGCATCAATAAAACCAGAGGAACTTTCTAGACTTGTTATTTTATGGGTTAACTCATTAAGTCGTTCTTCTGTTGTAAGATAGAATTCGTTTTTATTTAAAACATCAAATACAGGGGGCACAAAATGTTTGTGTTGTGTGCTTTCAGCTAGTTTACCAGAAAATGCAGCTAAATAACCTAAGGTTCCATTTTGATCTTGCACAACTAAGACTCCAAACATTTTTCCTAGTGAGTTAGTATCCTTAGGGTTTTTAATTCCAAAGTTGTGCGAAAAATCAGTTTGATTTGTTAAATATTCTTGTAGTTCTTTAGCAGCTATTTGTGCTAGAGTATGAGGTGAATAATTATAAGGATAATCGAATTTTTTAGGTAATTCAATAGTAGAAACATCCGAAGAAAAAGAAATAATTTTGGTCATAATAAAAAGAAAAAGTGTTGCTTTCACAACACTTTAAACGATTAATCTCTATAAATTTTATCGTATAAGTCTTTATACATTTCTTTGATAATGTTTCGTTTCATTTTCATGGTAGGAGTAAGCTGTCCTCCGTCAATAGACCATTCTTCTTCGGTTAACTCAAACTTTTTAATAGTTTCCCATTTACCAAATTTAGTATTGGCGTAATCTACTTCTTCTTGAATACGCTCTATTACTTTAGGGTTATTTACCAAGTCTTTATTATCTCCAACAGTTATATTGTGCCTAATTGCCCATTCACGAACAAATTCAAAATTTGGTTGAATAAATGCAGCAGCCATTTTTTCACCTTCACCAATAACCATTACTTGCTCAATAAAGCGAGATTGTTTTAATTGACCTTCTAGTAATGGTGGAATAATGTATTTACCACCTGAGGTTTTAAACATTTCTTTGGTACGTCCAGTTATTTTTAAGAAACCATCTTCACATAATTCACCTTTATCACCTGTATGGAAGTATCCGTTTTGTAAAGCTTCAGCAGTTTTTTCAGGATCTTTATAATATCCTTGCATTACATTTGGTCCTTTTACTAAAATTTCTCCATTATCGGCTATTTTAACCTCAACACCATCAATTAATCGACCTACAGTTCCTAATTTAAAACCTCCATTACGCATATCGTTTACAGCAATTACAGGTGAAGTTTCGGTAAGACCATAACCTTCCATTACCGGCATTCCAGCAGCTGTAAATACTCTAGTTAAACGTGGTTGTAACGCGGCAGAACCCGAAACCATTATTTTTAATTCTCCACCTAAAGCAGCTTGCCATTTAGAGAAAATAAGTTTTCTAGCAACATTTAGTTTCTTTTCATACCACCATCCGTTAGCTCCATAAGGTTCGTATTGTAAACCTAACTCAATAGCCCAAAAGAACAATTTCTTTTTAATTCCTGTTAAGTCGGCTCCTTTGGCATAAATTTTATCATAAATTTTTTCATACAATCTAGGAACCGCGGTCATTACATGCGGTTTAACCTCTTGAGCATTTTCACTCAATTTATCAATAGCTTCAGCAAAATAAATCGAGATACCACAGTATTGATATAGGTATAGAAGCATACGTTCAAAAATATGGCACACAGGTAAGAAACTCAATGCACGACCTTGTCCATATACTAATGGTACTCTTTTCTCACTACTTAAAACATTTGATACAATGTTCTTATGACTAAGCATAACGCCTTTTGGGCGTCCAGTAGTACCAGAAGTATAAATTAGGGTTGCTAAATCGTTAGTTGTAATAACATTTTTACGTTCTTCAACTTCATTTTGATTACTTTCGTCTTCTCCTAATTTTAAAACCTCTTTCCAGCTTTTTTCGTCAGTTATATCGTCAAAAGTAAATATTTCTTTAAGTTGAGTATTTGCTTTTATTTGGTTTAGTTTTTCTAGAATAGTTTCATCAGAAACGAAGCAATAAGTAGCTTCTGAGTGATTTAAAATATATTCGTAGTCTTCTTTAGAGATAGTTGGATAGATAGGAACGTTTTGAGCTCCTGTTTGTAATATTCCAATATCACAAACATTCCATTCAGTTCTATTATTTGTTGAAATTACAGCAATTTTATCATTAGGTTGTACTCCTAATCGTAACAAACCTCTACTTATAGCATTGGCTTGTTTAATATATTCATTGGTTGAAATAGATTGCCATTTACCGTTGTATTTTGTGGTAAATGTGTTATCTAAATTATAGTTTTCTTGTTGATAATAAGGAAAATCAAAAAGGCGTGTAATTTCAATCGACATATGTTCAAATTTTTGGGCTCTGCAAAGTATGAAAAATACCCCGATTGCACAAGTTGTAGTTTACTGGTTGATTTATTGAGGATTATATATTTTTTGACACAAACTATTGTATTTTTCTAAGATTATTTTTCGTCTCATTTTTAATGTCGGAGTTAAATGACCCGAATTGATAGACCATTCATCAGGAGTAATTTCAAAGCGTTTTATTTGTTCCCACTTCCCAAATTTTTCATTGCAAATATCAATCTCTTTTTGAATTCGTTTGAGTAGTTTCTCATCTGTAGTAATATCTGCAATTGTATGGTGGTGTCTTTTTGACCATTCTTGAACAAATTCAGTAGCAATTTGAATTAATGCAGCCGGCATTTTTTCACCTTCACCAATTACCATAACTTGCTCTATAAAACGTGACTTCTTCAACTCACTTTCTAAGATAGCAGGAGCGATGTATTTACCACCTGAAGTTTTGAAGATTTCTTTTTTTCGATCTGTAATTTTTAAAAATCCTTCATTATCTAGTTCTCCAATGTCTCCTGTATGGAAATAACCATTTATAACAGATTCGTTAGTTTTTTCTATATCTTTATAGTAGCCGATCATTACATTAGGTCCTTTCACTAAGATTTCCCCATCCTCAGCTATTTTTACAGTTACATTTTCAATTACCTTCCCAACAGTTCCTATTTTAAACCCGTTGTTTCGCATATCGGTAACAGAAATTGCAGGAGAGGTTTCGGTAAGTCCGTAGCCTTCAAAAACTGGGATTCCTGCCGCAGTAAAGATTCTAACAAGCCTAGCTTGAGTAGGTGCGCTACCTGCTAGCATAAACTCTAAATTTCCTCCTAAAGCTTCTTTCCATTTAGAAAAAATAAGTTTTCGTGCTATAGAAAGCTTGAATTCGTACCACCAACCGTTTGCTTTATAGGGTTGATATTGTTCACCTAATTGTAATGCCCAAAAGAACAATCGCTTTTTTAGACCAGATAAGTTACTGCCTTTATCTACAATTTTATCGAAAACTTTTTCTAATAAACGAGGTACTACAGCCATAAAATGAGGTTGAATTTCCCGTAAATTATCTCCAACTTTATCAATACTCTCAGCAAAATGAATTTCAAAGCCCATATATTGACAGTAATAAGAGGCTGCACGCTCAAAAATGTGACAAATAGGAAGGTAACTTATCACTTTTTTTTGATTGTCTTGTAGATTAAGTCTTTTTCCAACAGCAAAAACGTTGCTAACAATGTTATTATGTGAGAGCATAACCCCTTTTGGAGTTCCAGTAGTACCTGAAGTATAGATAATAGTAGCTAAATCAGATGGATTTATAGACTCTTTTAATTCGTTTACTTTTGTTTGAAGAGCTGTTTCGTTACCAAGACTTAAGAAAGAACTCCACCCATAATCTACATCTAATTCTTCAAAAGTGAATACTTTTTTGAGCTGTGTTTGTTCTTGAATTTTGATTACTTTTTGATAGAGTTCATCATCAGAAACAAAACAATACACACTATCGGAATGGTTTAAGATATAAGCGTAATCTTTTTCTGAAAAAGTAGGGTATAAAGGAACATTTACTGCACCAATTTGCATAACTCCAATATCTAACAAATGCCATTTTGGTTGATTTACAGAAGTAATTACAGCAATTTTATCTCCTGGTTTCACTCCAAGATTCAATAAAGCTTTACTTATGATGTTAGTATCTTCAATATATTTTTTAGTAGAAATACTTTTCCATTCATTATTCTCTTTAGAAACTAAGCAATCTTGTTGTGGGTAGTTTTCTAGTTGGTGATATGGGAAATCAAAAAGACGTGTAACTTTTGAAGATATATGCATGTAAATGATTTTGGTGATGCATAAATCTATGAAAATAAAAGAGATAAAAGAAAAATAAAATAGATGTTAGTTGTAAAGTTTACTAACTAGGCTTTTATAGGTTTGACCAATAGGAACCTTATGCTCATGAATTATAATACGATTCCCTTCTATAAACTTTATTTTATCTACAGCAACAATAAATGATTTATGTACTCTTAGGAAATTGTTTTCATCTAAGATAGTTTCATAATGAGAAATCTTTTCGTGGCTTATAATCATTTCATCTATTAAAAATAGTTTAGTATAATTTCCGTAAGCTTCTATAAATAACAAATCATTTAAATCAACTTGATGGTGTTTTTTATCTCCTTTGATAAAAATACGAGTATTGATTTGACTTGTCTGTATACTTTCTTTGTTGATTGTTTTGATAGGTAAAGTGTCTGATACTTTATTAACAGCTTTTACCAAACGATCAAAACTAAAAGGTTTTAAAAGATAGTCTACAACATTGAGTTCAAATCCTTCAATAGCGTATTCTTTGTATGCAGTGGTAATAATGGTTTTAGGTGGATTAGACAGCGTCTTTAAAAAATCCAAGCCTTTTAACTTGGGCATGTTTATATCTAAAAACATAAAATCAACAGTATGCTCATTTAAAAATTGCATAGCCTCCATAGCATTATAGCAGCTTTTTACTAATTGAACATGAGGGAGCATGCTACAAAATTCTGTTATAATTTCATGAGCTAAAGGCTCATCATCAATAATTATATAGTTAAGCATGCTTTGGTGTTTTTAACTGTGTTTTATAGATATTATTTGTGGAACTAATACTTAGTTCATGTTGTTGTTTGTATAGCAAAGATAATCTTCGTTTTAGGTTTTGTAATCCAATACCTTTAGAATTATTGAGTTCACTAGGATCAAAATTGTTTTCTATGTCAAAGTAAATAAAATGAGCATCTTCATATAAATTTATATGAATAAAAGCATTTTCTGCAAGTGTTTCTATACCGTGTTTAAAGGCATTTTCAAGTAAAATAATATATAATAAGGGAGGAATGTTTAAAGAGGTATCGATGTCGTGATTAAAAGTAATTTCTACAGACTTTTTATATCGGATTTTATGTAGTTCGATGTAGTTATTTAGGTATTCTATTTCTTCTGAAATTTTTACTGTTTCTTTTTCTCCATCGTAAATGGTATAGCGCATCATGTCAGATAATTTTAAAATAACTTCTGGTGCTTGAGGGGAATTTTTTACTGTAAGTGCGTACAAGTTATTTAATGTGTTGAAGAAAAAATGCGGGTTTATTTGGGTTTTTAATAGTGATAATTCAGTTTTAGATTTTTCTTTTTTTAACTCTTGTACCCATTTCCATTGTTCAAAAATCCAAAGAAAAAAGAAAATAGGAATAGGCAAAAAGAATATATAAAAAGGGGTTTCTTGTTTTACCTTTAAATAAGCTTCTAAATCACCAGAAAACAATCTGAGATAAAAAAAGTATAAGAGTAATGGAGTGTATAGAAGGGCTATGAATTTCCAATATTTTTTAATGAAGTTAGGCACTAAAAAATAAGCTAATCCGCACCAAAATATTATTAATAAAATGAATGTGATTGGATTATCTGGGAGCTTCATAAAAGAATCAATAACTATTGTAATAAAAAATAGGATAAAAAGAACAGTAATACCAATTACGGCTTTCTTTTTCCTTTTTAAATATTGATAATTATGTATGGGTAATCCTACAACTAACGCCCAAAAAATAATGATTACAATAACCTCAACTGGCTGGTCATTAGGGATATTTAGAACATTTATGTAATCCAATAAAATAAATAATGGAATTATAATTAAAAAGCCAATAAGAAAAGCTTTGTATTTCTTTAAAAAATCAATCATACTTCAAAATTACTCATGTAAAACTGTTTTCACAATTATATTGACAAACACTATTGTTTTTTATACGAATAAGTAGCTTTTTTAGTTGAGTTTTAGTTAGTACTTAAATAAATATTATGTGTGTTAAAAATAAGCTGATATATCATTTTTAATTCATCAGAAAGGTAAGGTATTGGAGATTTGTAGAAAACAAATACCTAACCACATATGAATACATTAACAATTAGAAATCTTACAAAAACATATCCTAACGGAGTTAAAGCATTAAACGGAATTAACTTAAAAATTTCGAACGGAATGTTTGGCTTGTTAGGTGCCAATGGAGCAGGTAAATCTTCTTTAATGCGTACTATCGCTTCTTTACAAGAGCCTTCTTCAGGAGAACTTGTGTTTAACGACTGTAATATTATTAATAAGCCAGAAGAAATACGAAAATACTTAGGGTATTTACCTCAAGAATTTGGTGTGTACCCTAAAATATCAGCCGAAAGATTGTTAGATCATTTAGCTATTCTGAAAGGTATTACAAATAACTCAGCGCGAAAAGAGCAAGTAACTTCTTTATTACAGCAAGTAAACCTCTATCAACACAGAAAAAAAGCGGTACATACATTTTCAGGAGGAATGCGGCAACGTTTTGGAATTGCGCAAGCTTTGTTGGCAAACCCTCAAATAATTATTGTAGATGAGCCTACGGCAGGTTTAGATCCAGAAGAAAGCAATCGTTTTTTAAATCTTTTAAGTGAAATAGGAGAGAATGTGATAGTCATCTTATCTACTCACATAGTAGAAGATGTTAGAAACCTATGCACTAAAATGGCAATATTATCTGAAGGACAAATTATATCTCAAGGAAACCCAAAAGAGCTGGTAGAGAGTATTCAAAACAATATTTGGACAAAAATTATAGCTAAAAGTGATATTGAACACTATAGAAAGACATATGATATAATTTCAACCAAATTAGTATCAGGCGAAACACAAATAAGGGTTTTCTCTGAAGTTACTTTATCAAATGGATTTGAAAGAATTACTCCAAACTTAGAGGATTACTATTTCACTACGTTGTTTCACCATAAAAAAGTCTAGTCTATGTTTAAGAAATTATTACAATTTGAAACGTATTATCAATTAAAACAACGAGCCTTTCCAATATTTTCAATATTATTTTTAGGATTAGGTTATTTTACAGGAAGTCAAGGTTATGCGCCTACTGGAGTAAACTTTAATGCTGTTTATCAAGTTTATTTTCATACAGGTCTTTTTACTTTAGGAAGTGTTTTTATTATTATGTTTTTTACGGTAACTGCTGCCATAAGAGACAAACAGCATCATATGGAGGGCTTAATTTATAGCTCTTCAATAACAAAACAGCATTATTTTTGGAGTCGATTTTTAGGAGCATTTATATTTAGTGTTTTGGCTTTTTCTCCTTTTATAGTCGGCTATATATTAGGAAACTACTTTTCTGGTTTAGATGTAGAAAGGTTAGGAACTTTTAGTTTACTTAATTATATACAGCCTTGGTTTTATATAGTACTACCTAATATTTTTATATGTACTTCTTTAATATTCTCTGTGAGTATATTTACTAAAAATAGCATTGCAACTTACGCAAGTGCAGTATGCATTTATATGTTGTATTTTGTGAGTTCTATTTTTTTAAATTCACCCTTATTAGCCCAATCTGTTCCTGCATCACCAGAAATGATGTCGGTAGCCGCAATAGCAGATTCTTTTGGAATAGCAGCTTTTTTTGAGCAAACTCAGTATTGGACAGCTCATCAGAAGAATACGCAGTTACTTTCTTTTTCAGGATTGTTTTTATGGAATAGAATACTTTGGATAGCTTTTTCTCTTGGAATATTGTTCCTTACCTATAAAAGGTTTTCTTTTAGAAAAATTACGAAGAAAGTAAAGAAACAAAAAACATTAAAAAATAATATAAAACAGCTAACTCCTTATAAAGCAATAGAAGGAACATACAATTTTATAGCACAAATAAAAGGGCTTTTGTCATTAGTACGTTTAGAGTTAAACAGTGTATTTAAAAGTTTACCTTTTTTAGTAATTGTAGCTATGTGGTTACTAATTGTTTTTTCTGAGTTGTATGCAAACTTTGTTGAAGGACGTGAATACGGAGTAAGTGTATATCCATTTACAAATCAACTAATAGAACTTATTACAAATCCGTTAACCCTTTTCGGTCTTTTATTACTAATTTTTTATGGTTCAGAAATAGTATGGAGAGAACATAGCGTAAATTTTAATTTAATTATTGGGGCAACTCCAACTAAAAATTGGGTGTTTTTTGCGGCTAAGTTTATCAGTTTATCATTATTACCCATATTATTAATTGCTTTAGGAATATTTATGTGTATTACTTTTCAAGTTAGTTTAGGTTTTGAAAGTATAAACATTGGTATGTATGCTTCTGTATTTTATTATTATGGTTTACAGCTTATCATATACGCTATGCTAGCCGTGTTTATAAATAGTATAGCTAAAAGTAAGTATGTAGGAATGGGAGCTTTTGGTTTGTTAGTTATAATAAGTATGAAAGCTAACCTTTTAGGTTTAGAACACCCTTTAACAAGTATTGGTTTTATGCCTAGAGTAGCCTTGGGAGATATGGCTATGTATAATAGCAATACTACACAGTTTAATCATTTAGGGTTGTATTGGCTAGGAATAGGAGTCTTATTTGTTTTAATAGCTTTTAAAGTTTGGAATAGAGGAATGGTAAAAGGGTTTTCGTATAAAATAAAGCAACTAAAGCAAGGTTATAACTTAACAGAGAGGATATTACTTTTAAGCTTTTCTTTGTTAGTTATTGGAGCAGGAAGCTTAGTGTTTTACAATACCAATTTTCTTTCAGATTACCATACGAATGATGATAACTTAAATCTTAGTGAAGATTACGAACGTAAGTATAAACATTATCAAACGTTAGAAAAGCTATATCCAGTTTCTCAAAAAACAGAAGTAGCTATTTTTCCGAAGAAAAGAAAGTATACTGTCAAGGCAAATTATGTGTTAAAAAACAAGAGTAATGAAGCAGTATCCAAATTATTAATAACTGAACGAATACCTATAAAACAAATTCATTTAGAAAGAGCTCGTTTATCAACAAAAGATACTACACATGGAGCCTATGTGTTTGAATTTAAAGAGAAACTACAACCCAACGATTCTGTAGCTTATACTTTTGTTATAGAAAAAGAACTAAAAGGATATGAAGAAGACAAAAGTATTGTTAACAATGGTACCTATATAACTTTTAGAAATTTTGAGCCTATTATAGGATATGCTTCTGGATTTGAAATTTTGGATAAAACAGAACGTAAAAAAAGAGGATTACCAGAAAGAGATGAGGATGATAACTCAGATGTGCATATAGCCTTAGAAGATATTAAAATTGAAAAAGTGCGTTTTGAAACAGTTGTTTCTACAAATAAAGACCAAATAGCCATAAGTTCAGGAGATTTAATTAAAACTTGGTCAGAAAACGATAGAAACTATTACCACTACAAATCCAAAGGAAAAATATTACCTATGGTAGCCTATTTTTCTGCAAAATATACAACTAAAAAAGCAATATATAATGGAATCTCTATAGAACAATATTACAACGCTAGTCACGATTTTAATATTGATGAAATAGAGAAAAGTACAAAAGAAACCTTAGCATATTGTCAAGAAAATTTTGGAACGTATAATTTTAAACATGTTCGAATCGCAGAAGTTCCTTCACATTGGGGATTTGGTGGATTTGCACATCCAGGGGTTATTAGTATGACAGAAGATCGTTTATACTTGTCAGATGTTCGTGATGAAAACACCTTTAATTTAGTCGCTAAAAGAACAATTCATGAAGTAGCACATCAATGGTGGGGGCATATGTTAATAGCTAAGCCAGTAGCGGGTGGTTCTTTATTAGTAGAAGGATTAGCGAAATATACAGAAGCCGTAGTGTTAGAAAAGATGTACGGAAAAGGTGTTTTATATGAGTTAGCTGAAGATGCACGCAGGAGATATTTTTTAGGAAGAGCGTTTGGTGAAAACATTGAACCTCCAATTTATAAAGTACAAGAAGAAGGTTATATTTCTTATGGTAAAGCTTATACCGTATTAATGGCATTAAGAGATTTGATAGGGGAGAAGCAAGTTAATGACATAGTAAAAACCATTACACACCGACATCGATTTGAAAGTTCTCCTAAAGCACATACAATAGAATTACTTGAAGAAATATATAAGATTACTCCCAAAGAATATCACCCATTGGTAAATGATTGGTTTAAAAGGGTAATAACTTATGATATAGCTGTAGAAAAAAGTTCGTATAAGGAGTTGCCGGATGGAACCTATGAAGTTAAAGCAACAATAAAAGCGAAACGATTTGAAACACTATCAAACGGAGATATTAAAGAAATAGGGATTAACGAGCCTATTAAAATAGGAATCTTTACAACCCATCCTTTACAAGTAAAAGATAATAGTACTGTGTTGTATTATGAGTCTAAACAAATCAATAAAGAACTCACAGAAGTTTCATTCATAGTAAATGAAAAACCTAGTTATATTGCTATAGATCCTTACGGAACAAGAAATGATGAAAATTTAGTAGATAATGTGATAGAACTTTAATTTTAGTTAAAGTATTTATAAAAAAACTCAAATGTTAATTATATGGCAATCATATTTTTACATTTGAGTTTAAACTTTTTATCAAATGACTAAACATATTACGCTATTACTCACTTTATTTTGGTCCCTCTATTTATTTTCTCAAACACCAGAAAGAAAGGTAACCATAGGAACTAATTATACTATTAAATCAACTATTTTAAATCAAGATAGAGAGATTCAGGTTTATTTACCCGATAGTTATACTACTTCAAAAGAAGCATATCCTGTTTTGTACATTTTAGATGGTCAGTGGTTTTTTACCAATGGTGTAGCTATTCAGAAATCATTGAGAACACCTGGAGCAATTCCAGAAATGATTGTTGTAGGAATAAAAAATGAAAATCCTTTAAGAAGAACATTATTTAATAGAGAGAGACAAAAGTTCACCTCTTTTTTAAAAAACGAAGTAATCAAATTTATAGATGATAAATTTAGAACTACGAACGAACGTGTTATTTATGGTTGGGAGGCTGCTGCATATTATATAAGTAAACTTATTTTAGAGGAAAACGATTTATTTAAAGGAGCAATTATAACGGATGGAGGCTATGCTTCTGAAAAGCTAGTTGAAAATTTTAAATCAGATAGTGATGTGTATTTATACATGGCTAATTCTAAAAGAGATATATATTATATTGAATCTACAGAAGAGTTTAATAAAATATTAAAAAAGCACAATCCTAAAAATTTACTTTGGAAGTATGAGTTGTTTAATGATGAGGTACATGAAACAATGCCTCATTTAGCTATGTACAAGGGAATCATGTATTATTATCACAACTACGATTCATTGGTGTTTGAAAGTATTGATGCCTATGAAAAAGCAGGAGGAATCCCTTATCTAAAATCTTATTTCAAAGAAAGAGCTAAACGTTTTGGTGGTGACGGAAAAATAGATAATAGTACAAAAAATGCATTGATTTGGTTAGCATGGAAACGTGATAACTTTAAATACTTTAGTTTTTTTATGGAAGAATTTAAAGACGTTTTAGAAACCAATAGATATAAAAGCGCATACTGGCAAAACAGGCTGGGGCAGTTTTATTTAAAGTATAAGGATTATAAAAATGCCAGTAAGTATTTTGAAAGAGGTATAAAAGATTATCCAAACTCTCAATTTGACGAAGTTATGAAAGAAGGCTTACAAGAAGCAAAGGGCAAATTGTAAATGAACCTTATAAAATTTAAAATGCCTCACTTTTGAGGCATTTTTGTGTTAAGCATTTAAAAAATCTTTCAATTCTTGATAGGAACTAATTTGTATAGCTTCTTTTTGTTTGTCTATTACAGATGCTATTTGTGGTGGAATTTCAACAGTTACATTTAAAACTTCTTCTACAACATCTAAAAACTTTACGGGATGTGCTGTTTCTAAGAAAATTCCATACTCGTTTTGTAATTCGTGTTTTTTCAAACCTAAATACCCAACAGCTCCGTGTGGATCTGTAATATAGGTTGAGGTTTTATAGATGTTCTTCATAGCGTCACGAGTTTCGTCATCAGAAAAAGAAAAAGAAGAAAATGCAGCTTTTAAAAGCGCTAAATCGTTATTGAATAATTCTTGAATTCTGATAAAATTACTCGGATTTCCAACATCCATGGCATTAGAAATGGTCGCTTTAGAAGGTTTAGGTTGATATTCACCACTAGCCAAATAATTAGGAACAGTATCATTTACATTGGTTGCAGCCACAAAATGCTTGATAGGTAAGCCTAGTTTTTTCGCCATAATCCCTGCGCAAATATTCCCGAAATTTCCACTAGGTACTGAAAAAACTACTTCTTTATGTTGCTTATAAACTTGTTTATAGGCAAAGAAAAAGTAAAACATTTGGGGTAACCAACGAGCAATATTAATAGAGTTTGCTGAGGTTAACGTACGGTTGATTTCAGCATCTAAAAAAGCAGTTTTAACCATATCTTGACAATCATCAAAAACACCATCAACCTCTAAAGCAGTAATGTTTTGTCCTAAAGTAGTCAATTGCTTCTCTTGAATATCACTTACTTTTCCGCTAGGGTAGAGGATGACCACATCTACACCTTTCACTCCTAAAAATCCATTAGCAACAGCACCTCCAGTATCGCCTGAAGTAGCTACCAATACGGTTACTTGTTGATTTTTATCGCGATTAAAGTACCCCAAGCAACGAGCCATAAAACGAGCTCCCACATCCTTAAAAGCCATGGTTGGTCCGTGAAATAATTCTAGTGTACCGATATTTTCTTCAATAGATACCACAGGAAACTCAAAATTGATGGTTTCTTTGATGATTTTTTGTAAAATGCCTTGCGGAATTTCATCACCTACAAATTGTTTAATGGCTTCATACGCAATTTCTTCATTAGAATACTCATCAATGTTTTCAATAAATTCTTTAGGTAATGGAGTTATGTTTTCAGGGAAATACAATCCTCTATCAGGAGCTAATCCGTTTACTACAGCTTTTTCAAAGCTAACGTTAGGTGATGTATGATTGAGACTATAATAGTTCATAATTTCGTGTTTGTTTTTCACTTCGACTACGCTTAGTGAACATTTAATATTAGTTAGTTTCTAAAATTTTAATTCCTTCTGTGTTGATTTTTGAAAGAATCATGTTAAAATCAATTTGTTTGTCTTGATACGTGTTTTGAATGGTTTTATAAACGTTTTCGACAGTTGCATCCCCTTTACATAAAGTGAAAATTGTAGGGCCTGAACCTGAAATTCCTGCTCCTAAAGCTCCTGCTTTAATTGCTTGTTGCTTCACTTCATCAAAATGAGGAATCAGATGTTTACGAGCAGGTTCAACAATGATATCTGTTAAAGAGTCTGCGATTAATTGATAATCGTTGGTATACAATCCACTAATCAATCCGCCAACATTCGCCCATTGTGTAACCGCATCTTTTAAAGGAACTTCTTTCGGTAATACCTCTCTAGCGTCTTTGGTTTTTACTTCAACTTGAGGATGGATAGCCACCACTCTTAAATCAGCAGGAACAGGAATTTTTACAATACTTAAAGGTTCGTAACTACGTACCAATGTAAAACCACCATAAATAGCCGCAGAAACATTATCAGCTATTGGAGTTCCGCAAGTGGCTTCTTCTCCTAACATCGCAAATTGAGTTAATTCAAGCGGAGTGAAGCTATTTCCTAATAACTGATTTACACCAAACGCAGCTCCCGCAGCACTGGCAGCGCTGCTACCTAAACCACTTCCTGGAGTATACCCTTTGTGAATCGTAATATCAATACCAAAATCAACTGGATGCTGTTCTAACATCGCTAACGTAACCACTCCCGCAGCATTTACTTGTGGATTCGATGGCAAATCAGCCCCAGTTATTTGGGTAATTTTGACTCCTTTTGTAGTTGTTTTGGTAAAAGTCATGGTATCACCAACAGTTTCGAGCGCTAAACCTAAAGCATCAAATCCGCAGGAAACATTGGCAACAGTTGCAGGTGAAAATATTTTTATATAGTTCATTTTTATATATTATTTCCAATTCGTATGACATCAGCAAAAATTCCAGAAGCAGTTACTTCAGCACCTGCACCGGCTCCTTTTATTTGTAGTGGATTTACAGGATATCTATCTGTAAAAAACAAGACAATGTTGTCGCTACCTTCTAAATTATAAAAAGGATGATCAAACGGAATGTGTTGTAGGCCAACACACGCTTTTCCATTATTGAATTCAGCAACATATTTTAAACGACAATTTTTATCGGCAGCTTCTTTATATAATTGTTGAAATTGTGCCTCAAATTCAGTTAAAGAAGCATAAAAATTATCATTATTAGTAGTTTTTAAACTCTTTTCAGGTAAAAAAGCATTGTTTTCAATATCTGAAAGTTCTAGTTCATAACCACTTTCACGTGCAAGAATTAATATTTTTCGAGCTACATCAACACCACTCAAATCAATTTTAGGATCTGGTTCCGTGTATCCTTGTTCTTGTGCTTGTTGTACGACATCATGAAAAGAAATACTTTCATTAAAATTATTGAAAACAAAGTTTAAAGAACCCGATAAGACCGCTTGTATTTTATGCACTCGATCACCAGAAGCAATTAAGTTTTTAAGCGTATCAATAATAGGTAAACCAGCACCCACATTGGTTTCAAATAAAAATGGTACACTGTATTTTCGTGAAATGTGTTTTAACTTTTTATAATTGTTGAGTTCAGAAGCACAGGCTATTTTATTGCACGTAACTACCCCTATATTGTTGGCTAAATAGTGTTCATATACTTCAGAAACTTTTTGATTAGCCGTATTGTCAATAAAAACTGAATTACGAAGGTTCAACGCTTTTGTTCTTTGGAAAAAAAGCTCTAAAGAACTTTTTTCTCCGTTTTGTAATTGTTCTTTCCATGATTTTAAGCTGATACCACCTTCATCAAAAACCATTTGTTTAGAATTGGAAATCCCTACAACACGTACATTCAGTTTTAACTGTTCTTTTAAGTATTTTTTCTGCTGGTGGATTTGTGCTAAAAAGCGTTCCCCAACATTTCCTACACCCGTAACAAACAAGTTTAATTGCTTTATATTCTCTTCAAAAAACTGTTCGTGTAGCGTATTTAATGCTTTTTTGGCATCTGAACTATTGATAACAGCAGAAATGTTTTTTTCCGAAGCACCTTGGGCAATGGCACGAATATTTACGTTGTTTTTGCCTAAAGAACTGAACATTTGTCCGCTCAAACCTTGGTGATTTCTCATTTTATCACCTACCAAAGCAATAATTGCCAACCCTTGTTCTACAATAATCGGGTCTATTTTATGACGCTCTATTTCAAAGGCAAAAGCTTCGTTAATTTTTAAGGCTGCTTTTTCAGCATCTTCATCATAAATCCCTACACAAATAGAGTGTTCAGAAGAAGCTTGCGTAATTAATACCACATTGATATTATGTGTCGATAATGTTTCGAATAAGCGTTTAGAAATGCCAGAAACACCTACCATGCCACTTCCTTCTAAGGTTAATAGCGTAATATTTTCGATATGAGAAATTCCTTTTACAGGTTTTCCGTTTTCGGTAATTTTAGAAATGAGTGTTCCTACATTTTCAGGTTCAAAAGTGTTTTTTATACGGATAGGAATTTCCTTTTCCAACACCGGTTGAATGGTAGGAGGGTAGATAACCTTTGCCCCGAAATGTGACAATTCCATGGCTTCTTGATACGAAATATGTGGAATAGGAAATGCCTGCTTTACCATATGCGGGTTTGCAGTGTACATTCCACTAACATCTGTCCATATTTGCAATTCATTAGCATTTACAGCAGCCGCATAAATAGCTGCAGAATAATCGGAACCTCCACGTCCTAAAGTAGTCGATTTCCCTTCTTTTGTACGAGCTATAAATCCAGGTAACAAAGTTACTCGGTGCTTATTATTGCCAAAATACTCCTTACAATTCACGTTAGTCACTTGAAAATCAACTTGGGCTTTATCAAAAGCATTGGAAGTGATGATTAACTCTCTACTGTCTTTATATACGACATCCAGTTCTCCACTGGCTATGCTTGCAATAATGTATGAAGATAATAGTTCACCAAAACCACTAATGGTAGCTAGGGTTTTAGGGGTAATTTCGTTTAGTAACAAACAACCTTCTAACAAGGTTTTTAGCTGTTTTAAAAGCGATGCTATATACGTTTTAACTTCTTCTTGCTGATTTTCAGGGACTAATTTTTCAATTACTTCAAAATGTAATTGCTCAACTTCTTGGTAGTTGTCAAGATAATTAGCATTGTTTTGAGCAGCTTGTTCTGCCGATGCAATGAGTTTATTTGTTGTTTTACCAAAGGCAGAAACCACCACAATAAGTGGACTGTTTACAGACATATTGGCAATGATTTGTACTACTTTTTCTATGTTTTGAGGGTTGGCTATTGAGGAACCACCAAATTTTAAAACGTTCATTTTAAAATGAATAATAAATTAAAAATAAGATTTTTTAAGCTATTTATCTGTTTTCAAGTCTTTTGAAAAAATAAATATATACGGAAATGATATGTAGAAAAATAACCCCTAAAGGGTTGTAATAATAATTGTAGTTGTTGTGCCAACAAAAGAAGCCGTAGTTACAGCTGGAATAGAAATGATATGTCTTTTGTTATTTAACATTGAGCCAAATGTATAAATTATGTTCTAAAAAACAAGAAAAGTTGTTGTTTTTTTGTTAAAAATAAAACTTTGAGTGTTTTTAGTAGAATTTATGAAGCTAACATTAATTATTTTGTTTTTTCTTTTTAATGTAGTGATAGATGTAATGAAAAGGTAGTGATAGAAAAGCTCCGATAGTTGAAGCTACTCCTAAATACAATAACAAAATAATAAACTCACCTAAGCCTGTACAAAAACTACATTTACCAGATATATATTTTTCATGCCATATAATTATAGCAATGATATCAGAGAAAACAATACCATATGTCACATGTGTACAACCAAAATTATCACTTTTTTTATTCATGTTAATTTTTTTTCTCTTTTTCGGAATATGATTTATACTCAGATAATTTTTTGTAATTTTTAGGTCGTATGGCATAAAAACCAGCAAAGGATTTATCAGGATAAGTTTGTCTTGGTAATTGTTCTATAAAAAAAACTTCGTCGCTACCACCTAATTCTTTAGGTATTTGATATATATTCATATCAGCATTAAACCCCATGGCACCATAACGTCTAAATTTTAAGATATCCCCTTGTGGTAAATGTAATTCGAACATGTAATAACCAGAGGAAAAACTAATAGGGTTTAAACCACTACTTTTTTGTTTGTCCATTTCTACATATTCTGATAACTGTAGGGTTTTGTTTTCTAGTAAGTTATCAAAGACCTCAGGAATTTTTACCATACGTACTTCTTCGGGAGCTATTTTGGAAGGGTATTTTTCATATACCTTGGAGTCGAACGTTTCTGGAGTAAATAGTTTTTTATCATATAAAAACTTATACCAATTATTTTCTACTTTCATATAGTAACTCCAAGAAGACTCGTAAACATAAGAAGCTTTGTTATACAATTCATCGAATTTTATTAACCAACTTTTCAAATCTCTTTTTTCATTATAGGTTAAAGGATCAATGTAGTTTTGTTCTTCATCATTTCCATTTATCAACCAATTGTTATAATTATCCATATGCCACATAGTACCATCCGTTAAGGTTTCATATAGCAGCCCTTCATCCAAAATATTTCCAAAAATATCAAGCTTAAGCCTTTTATATTTAAAGTTTTGTAGCTTTTCATTTTTGCCGATTAAAGACACTAAATATTGTTTTTTTTCAAAAAACATTTCATATACTATCGTGTTAGAGTCTAATATTTTTAACACTTCATAGTTTTCTGAGCCTTGATGTTTATGTAAATCCTGATATTCTATATATTCTTTTTCCATTTTTTGTATAGCTTTTTTCTTTTCTAAATAATTACAACTGGTTAACAAAAGCAAACAAATAGCGCTAATTTTTGTTCTTACTTTCATCATATAATTTAGATTCATAACTTTTCTTTTTGTGTACGTATGCCTTAATAACATTATTTATATATTCTGTGTCAGCAATAGAAGAATCGATCAGCTTTTTAATTAGCTTTGTTTCCACTTCTGTTTTTTCCTGTTCCCTTTTTTGTTCTTCTGTTAGTTCTGAACCATCCTTATTATTCTTATAGACCATTCTGTAGAATTTATCTTTTCCAGCATTCTTTATACGTTCAAATATAGAAGTATTACCGTACTGGTCATTAAAACTCCCACTATTGTCTTGTAATAATTTTGTGTGTAAAATATGTCCTACAGGAGCAAAGTGAGCATATAAATCAGCACTTTGTAAGGGAGCGTATTGTAGTAGCATATTTTGATAAGTTACATAGGCTAAATTGTATAGAATGATAGCATACTTTTCGTCGCTAGAATATCTCCATTTACGGGTGAGGTGTTTTGGTACCTTAATAGGAGTTTTAAAATGTCCTTCAAACAAATTAGTAAGGTTAGTTTTAATCGTTTTATTGTTATAACTAGCAATTAGTTTTTTATATAACGCTATTTTTTTATGATTGTTTTCTATAAACGTGTAAGTCCCAATTAAAAGATCACCAACAGCACTTGCGGTAAATTTATGTTTTGTATAGTTCTGGTAGCTTGATTTAGCTAGTTTGAAGGCATTCATAGCTACACCCCAACGTATGACTACTCTACTATAACCCTTCCAATGTACACCGTGTATTTGTTGATTTATAGTGGGGGAGTCTAGCTTTTCTAAAGCATCGTAATCGTAACGTTCTTCAGCTACATAAGGAGGAATAACTACATAGCCACTTTCAGCTCCATACATAGACAAATCAATGATTTTTTTATTTTGTTGTGTTTGGTAATACGAAGGAATACTATCTTGTTTATGAAAATATTCAGCACTAAATAACGTTTTATCTCTTTTAGGGTGACAGGCACTTTTTATTTCTGGTATATCTCCATCTATAGTTACTAAATCACCTCTGTCGTTCGGAAAAGTAAATTGTACAGCTCTACTCTTATAAGCGTTCCAATCGTAACAAATAGCTTTTACATGTTCAAATAAACCTCGTTTGTTAAAAACCTTTTTATATTTGGGACTATACAATTCAGAAATAGCACTTAAAAATTTATGTCCGCTATCTTCATTTTTTCCTCTAAGTACAGCATTTTTGTAAACCATGTACTCTTGTGTTTTTTTCTTAATAAGACTATCGTAGTTTTTTCCATACAATCCTTTAGGTTGATGCACTCCTAAAAAAATGGTATTTATGGCTACTTTTTTCCATCCCATTTCGTTAGCATACTTAATAATACCCAGTTTTACACCTGCTGCCATACAAGCACCTTGACTATGACCAACAATAGTTATGGGTTTATAATGTGGAGAATAGCTTTCTATTTGTGGAGATTCTTCTTTTTTAGCATCAACCTTTTCTTTTTTGATGAGCTTCCAATTATAACGAGCCCATTCATAGCCTAAAGCAATACCATGATCAACTCTATGTGCTCCGCTACTTCCTAGCCCATGTGAACCATTAATGTAGTGTACTCTACCTTCTGCATTAAAGTATTTGGCGTAGGTTTTTGTAGCTTTGTAGTCATTAGCAATATCATTCCAGTAACCATAATATTTACTTTCGGGAGTTTTAAAAATTAACGTATTAGGATTTCTAAACTTTTCTTCAACAATTTTTCTAAATTTACTTTTGTGGAGGTCTTTTTCACGTTGTTCTGCAGTATAATAATCATCATGATCAGTACGTTTATATTCATTAGTGTTTTCACCTCTTGAGGTGAACCAACCTGGTTTATCAGGGTTTAAATCCATTATAGCATTCCAGTGTGATTCGCTGTTTGTTTTAAAGTCGCTTAAATAACCATTTATAAAAATAATTTCACCTTGTAATTTTGGGAGTTCTTTTTCTTTTTTTTCTTGCTCTTGTTGCTCAGCAAGTTCTTTTATTTTTTGTTGATTGGCTTCAGCTTGTTTAAGCATTTTTGTGTTACCAGTAAAAGCAGCCCCAATTCTGTCTTTAAAACTAATATCAGGAAATGGAATTTGATCAATAGGCATCACTACAGTTGATTGTGGGGAGCTACTACTAACAAGAACATTATTCTCACCAGAAGTAATAGTTCCCCCATGTGCAGTCATATCACCTATACATGCTATAGGTTTACCATTAGCAAGAATGCTTGGGTTTCCAGTGACTATAGTATCCATACCTACATTACATGTACAGATGCTACCAATAGTTGCCACAGGTTTACCGTTAATTAAAATGTTTTGCTCTCCTTGGGTAACAGGTCCTCCAACATGAGGTGTAGACCCACTACACATTGGACATTGGTGATTACTACCTAAAGTTACAACTGGTTTTTTAGACATAGCTTTTTATTTTTTGCGAACTAAAATAATAAAAAAAGTGTTAATTATCAGTTGTTTATGTTTTTTTAGTGAGGTTATTTGTAGAGCCAAAAAAAGAAACCATGGTTACAGCTAGAAAAGTAATGATATATCTTTTGTTCTTTAACATTGAGTTAAAAGCATAAATAATGTTCTAAAAAACAATGAAAATACTTTTAGCTTATTATATCCTAAGAAAAAAAATAATAACATAGTAGAGAAAAGTATTAACTAATCGTAACGAGATAATAACGACCCATGCCGTGATGTCTTCGGAGCACGCCGTAATATTAGCGACCCGTGCCGCGGTGTTAACGGAGCATGCCGTGGTATTAGCGACCCTTGCCGCGGTGTCAACGGAGCATGCCGTAATATCAGCGACCCGTGCCGTGGTGTCAACGGAGCGCGCCGTAGTATCAGCGACCCGTGCCGTAGTGTCTTCGGAGCACGCCGTGATATCAGCGACCCATGCCGCGGTGTCAACGGAGCATGCCGTAATATCAGCGACCCATGCCGTGGTGTCAACGGAGCATGCCGTGATATTAGCGACCCAATAACGGGAGTATTCAATAAAGTGTGTCAACTTATTTTTGGTTTTCTAAATAAGGTATCAGAGATTGTTAATAACAACTAAAACTACTTTTAGTATCTAAATAGTTGAGCTTATGGGATTCCGTAAGCATATATGTGTGCTTTTTTTTAGGTTTGCAGGAATTGTATAATTAATTAACAAATAACAATAATTCGTTGATAACTTTATTTTAGGTAAAGTGTTGGTTTTTATACATTTGATAGTTTATGAAAAAACTAAACCTTGTATTATCCTATGCTTTTGTCGGGATAAAAGAACTGAAGTTTGAGATAAAACGAGTTAGCCACAATTAGAATAGACTGCCAATGGAAAAAGAGTACATTACATTAATAACAGCTTTAGGCGCACCATTTTTAGTTTTAATAGGTGGATTAATTACCTGGTTTTTTAAATCACGAAAAGAAGAATTACAAGCTATAGAGGAAAGGGCTTTGGAACGCAGAATTCAGACATATAACACTTTACTTCATCCATTAATTGTAATGTTTGCAAATAAGTCAAATCAAAAAATGAAAGATAAAGCAATTACGGAGATTGGTTCTGTTGAATATCGTAAAGCTGGATTTAACCTAATAACATTTGGTTCAGACGAAATGGTAACGGCTTATAATAATATGATGCAAAGTTTTTATAAAAACGAGTCTGAATCAAATCCCAAATTGACTATGAAAAAATTTGCTCAATTTTTATTAAGTGTAAGGAAAGATGTATATAACAAAAACACAAAATTAAAAGAATGGGATATGCTAAAATTTATGATAACCGATATTGAGAAATTAACAGACTAAATAATAATTGATGGTCGAAATCGAAAAAAATCTATTTATTGGCGATCTTATAAACTATCAAGAATTACAATTCGATTCTGAATTCTACTTTGTTCAAGCTTGTAAAGAACCTTGCCATAGAAAAGCCCTAGGCTATAGAGGAAGAACACCAGAAAAAAATCATCCTGAATATCTAATTGCTTATCGAGAAAGGAGAATCATTTTAAATATGATTGACCCACCAACTGGGAAATATTTCGAAAATATTCTATTCGAAAAATCTTTGGAATTCATCAATGAACAATTAGAGAAAGGCAATAAAGTTCTTATCCATTGCAATCAAGGAGTGTCACGTTCACCTAGTATTGGTTTATTATATTTAGCAACTAAAGGCAAAATAGAGAATCAAAGTTTTGAATTGGCTAAAGAGGATTTTCAAAAGATTTACCCTAATTATCAACCAAGTGGAATAAGAGAGTTTTTAACGGAAAACTGGTCGCATTATATAAACTATGCCCAATAAAGTGTCCTATGAAAAGTACTAGTTTAGTTATATCTATTTTAGGGTGTTGAATTATTGATAAACTACAATTTGTCTAATTCACTCAATATAAGATCACATCCTTTTTTTAGTTCTTCATCAGAAATGGTGAGTGGAGGCGTAATACGAATGGCTTTACCTTCAAAAAGTAACCAGAATAAAATTAGCCCTTTATCTAAACAGTTTAAAATTACTTGTGAGGCAGCTTCAGGAGTATCTACTAATAAAGCAAGCATCAATCCTTTTCCTCTAATTTCTTTAACTACAGGATGATTCTTAAAGGCATCGCGAATAATTTTTTCTTTTCGTAAGGCTTCTTCCATTAAGTTAGAAGAAGTGATTTCTTGTACGGTTGCCAATCCAGCACTCGCAATTACTGGATGTCCGCCAAACGTAGTAATATGCCCTAATTTTGGGTGTTCTTTTAAACAGTTCATTATTTCAAAAGAAGCAATAAAAGCTCCGATTGGCATTCCACCACCTAAACCTTTTCCTGTAATAATAATATCAGGGGTAACATTGTAATTTTCAAATCCCCAAAAGGTTCCTGTACGTCCGATTCCTGATTGGATTTCATCCAAAATTAATAAGGCACCAACTTCATCACAACGTTGTTTTACTTTTACTAAGTAATCATTTTTAGGTTCGATAAATCCTGCACCTCCTTGAATGGTTTCTAGGATAACACCCGCTGTTTTAGAGGTGATTTTTTCTAAGTCTTGTTCGTTGTTGTATTCAATAAACTTACTTCCTGGAATTAACGGACGAAATGCTCGGTTTTGTTGTTCAGCACCGCAAACACTCATAGCACCTTGTGTATTTCCATGATACGCATTTTTAGCCGCAATAACTTCACTTCTGCCTGTAAAACGTTTGGCTAATTTTAAAGCACCTTCGGTAGCTTCGGTACCAGAATTTACTAGATAAACAGATGATAGGTTAGGAGGTAAGGTAGCAGCTAAAGCTTTACACAATTCTAATTGTGGTTTTTGAATAAATTCTCCATACACCATTACATGTGTATAATGCTCTAATTGATTTTTTATAGCTTCATTTACCTTAGGGTGGTTATGTCCTAAACTATTTGCAGAAACTCCTGCAACAAAATCTAACATCGCTTTTCCGTTGCTATCATAAATATAACTTCCTTTGGCGTGTGAAATTTCAATAGCTAAAGGATGTGGGGTTGTTTGTCCTTGGTATTTAAAAAAATCGTCTTTCACAGAAATTATTTTAATTTTTTAAGATTAGGCTTTTTTTGTTCTTTCTTGTTTTTTGAAGTTTCTTCGATAAACATTTCCTTAGCTTCTTTTACAACATCAGGTTGTTTTTTTCTTTTTGAAGGAACAGTAGAAGTAGTGTCTTTTATAAAAATATCTTCCACAGTTAAGGGTTGTTCATCTCCTCGCCATAAAAAGCCTTTGAATTTTTTTTCGTCAGAAGGGAATTCAGAAGGAGGAAAAGTTTTTCCTTCAGATTTTTTAAAGTATTTAGTTTGTATTATTTCTCCATCTTCTAAAATAAATTCAATATCACTTGCTATTTCTTTGGTAATTGTTTCTAATTCTTGTGTTTTTTCGTTGTTACTGTAGTATAAAGATTCTGCATTACCCTTAACTAACATTGTTCTTAATTCTCCTTTTTCAAACTTACCATAAATATTTCTTCCTTTAATTTGATTAAAGTTTTCTGTATGAACGGAGTCTTGTTGAATCATAAAACCATTTTGTAATACTTTTAAAGAGTCAAGTTTATTTGTTTCTTTATTAGATACTAACTGAATGCTGTCTCCTGTAATTTGACTTTTATTAGACCATAATATGGGATTTTTAAACATTCTGGTTAATCCCGTTTCTTGACTACTGTGAATAGAGTCGCATTTTCCTTGTAAATCGGACTTGAATATTTTTACATTGTTAAAAATTCTAGCAATACGTTTTTCTGGTTTACCAGTAAGTAAAATTTTATCGCCCGCAACATGCATAGAGTCTTTTTCAAATACAGAAATAGCAACAGCTCTATCAATTATAAATAAAGAATCTTTGAGTTCGTATAATTCAGCATAATTTCCTTTTGCTACCATATTTTGAACGGTATCAACTACTTTTATATTGTTGGTTGCAGAAGCAAAACCGTTACGTTTATCATAGTACAAACTATCGGCAGAAACGGTTCGTTCTTTTAAAAATAATTTTGCACGTTTTACAAAGTATGAAATATCGGTATTCGTATCGTAAAAACCTCTTTCAGAATATACTTTAGTGCTATCTTTTAAATTAGTAATGGTACTTGGCCCGTATAAATAAGCTAAGTTAGTATTGGTATAATAATCTAAATGGTTAGACTCTAAATGATTTTCAGGGTTTACAACTGTTACTTTTGTTTTGGCAGTAAACTTTTTTTCTCTTAATAGATAAGTTCCTTTTACACTTTTTAGAGTGTTTTTTGTATCACGAATAGTTCCTCCGTTTGGGTAGTATAATACTTGGTTGATTCTGTCAAAATGAAGCGTATCAGTTTTTAACGTCATTTCTTTATCATTAATTTCTACGTTTCCCCAAGATTTTGCCTTTTTTGTATTTCCATTATAAGTAGCAAAATCACTGTATTGAATAATACTATCTCCTTGTTCAATAATTACTTCACCAATGGCCTTAAATAAGTTTTTGTCTTTGTAAAGTAGAGCTCTTTTACAATCTAAAGTAGCTCCTTCGTGTGACATTTTAACTTTTCCTATAAGTATAGTAGCTCCAGGGTACTTGCTTTCATCGGCAGTACTTAGTTCGGTAGAAAGGATTTTGATTTTTTTTGTTTGAGAAAAACTTACAACAGAAAATAATATAAAAGTTAGTAGAAATAGTTTTTTCAAAATAATACGATTTAATGCACAAAAATAATGAAAAGAATATGCCAAAATCTTAATAAAGAAATAAAATTATCAAGATAAATAAAAGGCTGTCATTTAGTAAATGGTTAATTTTGTAGCAAATTAAAAAATTATAAAGATATGAGCGCTCATTTTGATTTATCAAAAGAAGAGATGAAGTCTTACGGATATAAAATTGTAGATATAATTGCAGAACATTGGGCTACTTTAGAGCAAAAAAAGCCTGTTGCTAGTGCTTCTAGAAAAGAAATGGATAGTATTTTCTTACAAGAAGCACCAAACGAAGGAATGTCTGCTGAAAAGGTACTAGATTTTGTGATGGATAATGTAATACCAAACAGTACAGTTATTTCTCACCCTAAAGCATATTCATTTGTACCTGGACCTAGTAACTTTATTAGTACTATGGCTGATAGTTTAGCTACTGGATTCAATATTTTTTCTGGTGGATGGATGGTTTCTCCAGCAGCAGCTGAGTTAGAAATTGTAACAATGAACTGGTTACTAAAAATGTATAATTTCCCTGTTGAAAAAGGAGGAGGAATTTTTACCAGTGGTGGTTCTATGGCAAACTTAACAGCTTTGGTTACCGCGAGACGTTTAAAGTGTGGTGATGATTTTTCTAAAGCGGTGATTTATTTGTCTGATCAGGCACACTCTTCAAATATTAAAGCAATTCGTGTTTTAGGGTTTAAAAAAGAGCAAATTCGAATTTTACCAACAGATTTAGAGTTTAGAATTAGTATTAACAAATTAAAAAATGCTATAGCAAAAGACCGACTAGAAGGGTTGCAACCATTTTGTTACATCGCTTCTGCGGGAACCACCAACACAGGTACTGTAGATCCTTTAAATGAAATAGCTGACATTTGTGAAGAGGAAGATTTATGGTTCCATATTGATGGAGCTTATGGTGGAGCCGCTATTTTAGCTGAAAAAGGAGCAAAAGCTCTACGAGGAATTGAAAGAGCTGACTCTCTTACTGTAGATCCGCATAAATGGTTTTACCAACCTTATGAAATTGGTTGCTTATTAGTAAAAGATGCTTCTTGGTTAAGTGGTACTTTTAGTGAAAAACCAGAATATTTACGCGATATTGAAGGAAATGAATCTGAGATTAACTTTTACGATTACGGAATTCAGTTAACAAGACGTTTTAGAGCCTTAAAGTTTTATATGTCTATTAAAACATATGGATTAGATGCTTTTAAAGAAGCTGTTACTTACAACATCCAATTAGCTGATAATGTAGAAAAGATGCTGCGTAAAAGTAGAAACTGGGAAATTATTTCACCAGCCACCTTGGCAGTAATTAATTTTAGATATAACCCTATTGGATCAAACCTATCAGAAAAAGAAATTGATGAATTAAATCAGAAAATTTCTCAAAAGATAATGGAATCAAGAGAAGCGTTTTTAGTAACTACAATATTAAATAAGCAAGTAGTACTTAGAATGTGTCTGATAAACCCAAAAACAACCATGGATGATGTGAAAGAAACCTTGGAGTTGTGTCATCAATTTGGTAAAGAAATTTTAAAAGAAAAATAGATTAAAAGGAGCTCTAAGCTCCTTTTTTTGTTTTTATGATAAAAATCATATTTCAAAAGCTTTTCTCTTAGTAGCTTTGTTTGTATAAAAGATAAAAAAGTCTTTTATAAGATTATTAATAACTACATCAATAGAAGAGATGAAACAAGTGAAAACAATTTCAATGGTTTTAGCAGCTATGTTTTTAATGGCAAGTTGTAAAAATGAAAAATCTGAAAGTATTGCAATGAAAAGTGCTTCAGATATAGCAGTTAAAGGAACGATAGAAGCAGAATTAACAGCTCCGCCTCATGTTCCAGCACCTGTTGGTAATAGATCAGCTAAAAAGTTACTGGTAAATATGGAAATTCTTGAAAAAGAAGGAACTATGACAGATGGTGTAGAATATGTGTACTGGACGTTTGGTGGTTCTGTTCCAGGTAGCTTTATAAGAACTAGAGTAGGAGATGAAGTAGAATTTACCTTATCTAATCACCCAGATAATAGATTACCTCATAATATTGATTTACATGCAGTAACAGGTCCAGGTGGGGGAGCAACTTCATCATTTGTAGCGCCTGGTCATGAAAAAACATTCTCATTTAAAACATTAAACCCTGGATTATATGTATATCACTGTGCTACTGCACCTGTAGGAATGCATATTGCGAACGGAATGTATGGTTTAATTTTAGTAGAGCCTGAAGGAGGTTTACCAAAAGTAGATAAGGAATACTATATTATGCAAGGAGATTTTTATACAAAAGGAGAAAACGGAGAACCTGGTTTACAGGCTTTTGATATGAGAAAAGCAGTAGACGAAGATGCAGATTATGTAGTGTTTAACGGAAGTGTAGGAGCTTTAACAGGAGATAATGCAATTACCGCTAATGTTGGCGAAACAGTACGTTTATTTGTAGGTAACGGAGGTCCTAACTTAACATCATCTTTCCATGTTATTGGTGAAATTTTTGACAATGTTCATGTTGAAGGTGGTTCTATGATTAACAAAGATGTACAAACAACTTCTATTCCGGCAGGAGGAGCTGCAATAGTGGATTTTAAGGTAGATGTTCCAGGTACTTTTATTTTAGTAGATCATGCTATTTTTAGAGCGTTTAATAAAGGTGCTTTAGGAATGTTAAAGGTAAAGGGAGAAGAAAGCAAAAAGATTTATTCAGGAGTAAAACAAGAAGGTATTTACAATCCAGAAGGAGGTACTATTCAAGAAATGCCAAATGGTAAAGAAGATAAAGCTGTAGCTTCTAAGCAAGAAAAATCTTTAGCGCAAAAAATAGCAGACGGTAAACAGATTTATACGAAAACGTGTTTTGCTTGTCACCAAGCTAATGGTGAAGGAATTCCAAATGCATTTCCTCCTTTAGCTAAATCAGATTATTTAAATGCTGATGTAAAGAGAGCTATAGATATTATTTTACATGGTAAAACAGGAGAAATTACAGTAAACGGTCAAAAATATAATAGTGTAATGACCAAGCAAGCGTTGAACGATCAAGAAGTAGCAGATGTACTAACCTATGTTTATAATTCTTGGGGCAATAATAAAACCAACGTTAGTGTAAATACTGTAATGGAAGTAAAAAGTACTCACTAAAATTGTAGTTAAACTCTAAATTATAAGAAATGAAAACTATTTTAAGATTGACAATTTGTATATTTTTCTTTGGCATTTCCAATATGAATTGTCAATCTAAAATGGTTCCTATTAAAGGTGGTAGTTATATTCCTTTGTACGGAAGAGATTCAGCAAGAGTAACGATTCAAGATTTTTTAATGGATGTATATCCTGTAACTAATGAAGATTTTTTACAATTTGTGAAAGAAAATCCAAAGTGGAGAAAATCTAAAGTAATTAAACTTTTTACAGATAAAAGTTACCTGATTAATTGGAAAAATGATACAGAAATAGGGGAGAAGGTTAACTTAAAATCACCTGTAACCAATGTTTCATGGTTTGCAGCAAAATGTTACTGTGAAAAGCAAGGAAAACGATTACCTACTGTAGATGAATGGGAATATGTGGGAATGGCAAATCAAAAACTATCAGATGCAAGAACTTTAAAAACGTATAATGAATACATTTTAAGTTGGTATGAAAAGCCAAGAACATTTAATAATGTTATAGGGTCAACATTTAAAAACTATTGGGGAGTGTATGATATGCATGGATTGGTTTGGGAATGGACCTCTGATTTTAATTCAGTATTGGTATCAGGAGAATCTAGAAAAGACGTTGACAATGATAGTAATTTGTTTTGTGGTAGTGCAGCAGTAGGATCAACAGATTTAATGAATTATGCAGCTTTTATGCGTTATGCTATCCGTGGAAGTTTAAAAGCTAAATACACAATGAGAAACTTAGGTTTTAGATGTGTAAAAGATAAAAATATAGCACAATGAAAGTAGTAAAATATATAACGATACTTCTTTTTTCAATTACTTTATTAAGTTCTTGTAAAAAAGAAAAAAGCAACACAAATTTAGTAACTACATATGAATGTCCTATGCTTTGTGAGGGAGATAAAATATATACAGAAGAAGGAAGTTGTCCGGTTTGTAAAATGGATTTAACACAGAAAGATAAAAAAGAGCCTAAAGAGTTAGCTTTAGCTACTGATATTTCTGAAAGTTCTATATTCAATTTAACATCAGAATGGAAAACCGAAGAGAATAAAACGATTCATTTAGAAGATTTAAGAGGGAAAACTTTGGTAATGGTTATGATTTATACTACGTGTAAAGCTGCTTGCCCCAGATTGGTTGCTGATATGCGTAATATTGAAGCTAAAATACCTAAAGTATATAACGAAGACTTACAATACGTTTTAATTAGTATTGACCCTAAAAATGATACCCCTGAACGATTAAAGGCCTTTGCGAAAGAAAACTTTATGGATGATGAGCATTGGACTTTTTTACAAGGTACAGAAGAATCTGTTAGAGAATTTGCCAATGTACTAGCTGTGAAATACAAACAAATTTCTCCATTAGATTTTTCACACTCAAATATCATCAGTGTATTTAATCCGGAAGGGGAGTTAGTGCACCAACAAGAAGGTTTAGGTGTAGATAATAAAGAAACTATAGCGAGTATTTTGGAAACAGTAAAAAATTAGTTGCCATAAACATGTTTCCTATTAAAAACGTCTTTTAAAAATTTAAAAGACGTTTTTTTATGAGTTGTTTTTTTCAAACTGAGCTTGTATAAACTCTTTAGATTTTCCTTTGGCAATAGAAGCTGTTTGCCATTTATCATTTAAAATCATTTTACCTACATAAGCTATTTGACCAATGTGATATGGAAAATGAGCTATTTGCCTCGTAATACTTTCAATTAACTTAACTTGTTTATTTCTGATAAGAATCGGTTGATTGAAGTTTTCCTCATTTAATGAATCTAAAGCAGCAAAAAGACAGTTCCAACCCTTTTCCCATTGAGAAATCAATTCTTTTTTTGATAAATCATGAGTTTCAAACTCAGCATCTCTATCTCTCCATTCTTTTTCTCCATCAGAAGTAAAAAAGTCCGTCCAACGCGACAACATATTTTCAGATACATGAACAATAATAGCAGCAATGCTGTTACTTTCTTCATTGTATTTCCAGTGTATGTCTTTTTCTTCTAATTGAGCAATCGTTTTATCAGCAACTTCTTTATACGATTTAAACTGGGTAGTGATATTCTCTAAGTATTCTTTTACCATCATAAAAAAGGAGCTCAATTGAGCTCCTCTAAATTTTTATCTATTAATTGTTTGTTTCCTATCAGGTCCTACTGAAACTATTTTTACAGGTACACCCGTTTCTTTTTCAATAAACGCGATGTAGTCTAATAAGTTTTGAGGTAAATCATCGGCAGAAGTCATTTTTGTTAAATCATCTTCCCAACCTTTGAATTCTGTATAGTTAACACTTACATTTTCTGGTTCAATATTATAAGGTAAGTGAGAAATTTCTTCTCCTTTATAGTTGTATGAAGTACAAACTTTTAAGGTATCGAAACCGGATAATACATCACCTTTCATCATCATTAATTGCGTAACACCGTTTACATCAACAGCATACTTTAAAGCAACTAGATCTAACCATCCACAACGACGAGCACGTCCTGTTGTAGCTCCAAATTCATGACCAACTTTCGCCATAGTAGCTCCATCTTCATCAAATAATTCAGTAGGGAAAGGTCCAGAGCCTACACGAGTAGTGTATGCTTTAAAAATACCGAAAACCTCACCAATTCTATTAGGAGCAACTCCTAAACCAGTACAAGCACCAGCAGCAGTGGTGTTTGAAGAGGTTACGAAAGGATATGTTCCAAAATCAATATCTAATAATGATCCTTGAGCTCCTTCAGCTAAAATAGTTTTTCCTTCTTTAATAGCGTTATTTAAAAACTCTTCAGAATCAATAAACTGTAATGTTTTTAATTTTTCAATTCCTCTAGAAAATTCAGCTTCTAACTCGTCTAAATCGTAATCGATTTGAACATCAAAGTATGCTAACATACTTAAATGCTTTTCAGTTAAAGCTCTATATTTCTCTTTCCAGTTATCTAATTCTAAATCACCAACACGCATTCCGTTTCTACCAGTTTTGTCCATATAAGTAGGTCCAATTCCTTTTAAAGTAGAACCGATTTTTGCTTTTCCTTTTGAAGTTTCAGAAGCTGCGTCTAATAATCGGTGAGTAGGTAAAATTAAATGTGCTTTACGAGAAATTAATAATTTAGATGTATAATCAATATTATGCTTATCTAAGTTTTCTAATTCTTTTTTAAAGATAACAGGGTCAATAACCACTCCGTTACCTACTACATTTAAAGCTGTTTTATGAAAAATTCCTGAAGGAATGGTGTGTAATACATGTTTGTTTCCATCAAAAATTAGTGTGTGACCAGCATTTGGACCTCCTTGAAAACGCGCGATTATATCGTAGTTTTTTGTTAAAACGTCTACAATCTTACCTTTTCCTTCATCTCCCCATTGTAGTCCGAGTAATAAATCTACTGCCATTTAGTGTGTTGTTAAGTGTTGTGTTTTATTTGTTGTTTCTTTTTGTTCCGTAGAAATAAAGTGAATGGTTGTGAATGTCTATATCGAAAACATCTTCAATTGTTTTTTTAATGATTTGAATTCTTGGGTCACAAAACTCTTTTACTTCACCACTATCTGTAAGTATTACGTGGTCGTGATTTTTATCGAAGTAACTTTTTTCGTAACGAGCCATTGATTGACCTTCAAACTGGTGTTTACGAACCAAACCACAGTCTAGCAACAAATCCATCGTATTATAAAGAGTAGCTCTACTAACACGATAGTTTTTGTTTTTCATTTTAATGTATAGAGATTCAATATCAAAATGTTCTTCAGCGTCATAAATTTCTTGCAAAATAGCATAGCGTTCTGGTGTTTTACGATGCTTGTTCTCTTCTAAAAAAGAAGTGAATACTTTTTTTACAATTTCTTGATTTTCGGCTGAATTACTCATTTATTTTTTAAATTTTACGAAAGGACAAATTTACGTTTATTTCTTGATAAAAAACAAGGATGTTAAAAACGAAATTTACAAAGTATTAACACGTTCAACTTTTTGAACGCCTTCTACTTGTTTCATGTTGTTAATTAATTTATCGAGTTGTGTCTTATTTTTTACACTTAATGATAGTTTTCCGTCAAATACACCGTTATCTCCAGATATATTAATACTATGTATAAATACATCCATGCTATTGGAAATAATTTTAGTAATATTATTTACTATTCCTTTATTGTCAATTCCCGAAAGGTGTAAAATGGCTGTAAATTCTTGCTTGGTGGAATCAATCCACTTTGCAGGCATAATTCTGTAAGCATAGTTTGATTGTAATGAAATAGCATTTGGGCAATCGTTTTTGTGCACTTTAATACCTTCATTAATAGTTACAAAACCAAAAACTTTATCACCAGGAATTGGAGAGCAGCATTTAGCCAAAGTATAATCTAATGTTTGTTCTTCTTTACCAAAAACAAGTGCATCGTATTTGTTTGTAACTTCTTCTTTTTCGGATATTTCTTTTGATGGAGAACGCCTAAATGTACTTTTAATAAAGCCCATGAAGCGATTACTTCTCTGAGCAACAAAGTCTTTAAGTTGTGTGTTGTCTATGGCTCCATTACCAACTCGATAGAATAAATCGAAGCTAGTTTTTAGCCCAAAATAACTTGCTAATTCATGAATAACCTTTTCACTGGAATTGATTTTTAAATGACGCAGTTTTCGTTGTAAAATAGCTTTTCCTTCTTCTGCTATTTTCTTTTCTTCTGCTTTTAAAGCTGATTTAATTTTAGCTCGTGCTCTTGCAGTAATAACAAAATCTAACCAGCGTACATTCGGTTTATTGTTAGAAGCGGTGAGTACTTCTACCTGATCTCCACTTTTTAACTCGTGACTTAAAGGAACCAGTTTCCCGTTTACTTTTGCCCCACGACATTTTAAACCAACATCGGTATGTACGGAAAAGGCAAAATCTAATGCAGAGGCTCCTTTTGGAAGTGATTTTAAATCTCCTTTAGGAGTAAATACATAAATTTCTTTAGCATAAAGATTAAGTTTAAAATCTTCGACAAAATCTACAGCATCTAAACTTTGATTTTCTAAACTTTCTTTTAAACGATTTAACCATCCTTCTAAACCATTTTCTTTAACAGCTCCTTGTTTATATTTAAAGTGGGCTGCATAACCTTTTTCGGCTATTTCATCCATTCTTTCAGAACGGATTTGAACTTCTACCCATTTAGCTTGGGGGCCAATTACAGTTATATGCAATGCTTCGTATCCAGTTGATTTTGGCTGAGAAATCCAATCTCTTAATCTGGCAGGATTTGGTTTAAAAAAGTCTGTAACGATAGAGTATATTTTCCAAGCATCAAACTTTTCATCGTCAGAAGTTGGTTTGTATATAATACGAATAGCAAATTTGTCGTACACTTCATCAAAAGTTACGTTTTGTTTACGCATTTTTCTACGGATAGAAAAAATAGATTTAAAACGTCCCTTTATTTCATAAGTAAATCCTTCTTTGTTTAAAGCTTCTTTTAAAACACTAGTAAAACTATCAATATATCTCTGTTGATCTTCTTTACTTTCTTTTATCTTGTTAGCAATATCTCTATATACATCAGGCTCTGTGTACTTTAAGCCAAGGTCTTCAAGTTCAGTTTTAATATTATAAAGTCCTAAACGATGTGCAAGAGGAGCATAAATATACAAGGTTTCAGAGGCTATCTTTACCTGTTTATGAGGCGGCATAGAATCCATAGTTTGCATATTATGTAACCTATCAGCAATTTTAATAAGTATTACCCTAACGTCATCATGTAATGTGAGTAACATTTTTCTAAAATTCTCTGCTTGGATAGAGTAGTCTTGCTCTTGTTTTAAGTTTGATATTTTAGTTAATCCGCTTACAATACGAGCAATGTTTTCTCCAAATAAGCGCTCCATATCATCCAAAGTATAATGCGTGTCCTCAACAACATCATGTAGTAGAGCAGCAGCAATAGATGTTGCACCTAAACCAATTTCATCTGCAACTATTTTTGCTACAGCTATAGGGTGATAAATATAAGGTTCTCCTGATTTTCTACGTTGTTCAGAATGTGCTTCTACAGCAATATCAAAAGCTTTGCGTATCAGTTTTTTATCGTCTTCTGATAATGTTTGATATGTACCTTTTAACAAATTTTTATATCTACTGGCTATTTCTTTATTTTCTTCTTCTATCGTCACATTATAACTCATACAATAAAACTCTTTTACTTAACTGGATTAAAATAAAAATAATATAAAGAATTATATTGAGCAAGTTTTATATACAAATGTTTTATATGAGCTCGTTACTTTTATATAAATTATAAAAACGAAAGAAATAATGATAATTTACTGGTTAAAAAAATAACGACTAACCAAGTAGTCATAGAGGTGTCTGATGGTTTTTCTAATAGCTTTCTTTTTCAAACCCTTATGATAATAATCTGGAAAGAGGCGGAGCAGATGTTAACATATAATAGACAGACATGACCTAAAAATATTTAGGGTTTTTCCTGTAAAAACATATAGATTTATAACATAACTTTATACTTTATTTAAAATTAAGTAACTACATAACAAGTCCCCCCGAAATATCATTATAAGATGATATTTGACCTCCGGTTAATAAAGTTCGGAGGTTTTTTTATTCTTCGGGCAACCTTTTTTCAAATCAGGTAGTCTTTATATTTGTAAGGCTACAAAAAAGTAACTATTGATTTGAAAATTATTTCATTACATAATAAAGAAGCATCACTTATAAAACAAGTAAAAAGACAAAGTAGAGAAGCTCAGCAACAAATATTTGAGCAGTATTCTCCAAAAATGTTAGGAGTTTGTAGACAGTATGTTAAAGATTTACATCATGCGGAAGATTTAATGCTACAAGGTTTTTTTAAAGTTTTTACGAATATTGAAAAATTTAAAGGAGAGGGAAGTTTTGAAGGTTGGATTCGTAGAATTATGGTAAATACTAGTATTAGTTATTTACGAAAAAAGAATCCAGTTCAAGTATCAGATGAAGACTTTGTTTTTAATGATGCTGCAACGGAAAGCCTTGAAAACACATCGGCAGAAGATATACAAAAGTTAATAGATGAGTTACCTGAAGGGTATAAGTTAGTTTTTAACTTATATGCTATTGAAGGATATAAGCATTCAGAAATAGCAGAAAAATTACAAATTTCTGAAAGTACCTCTAAGTCACAATTATTTAAAGCTCGTAAATATTTACAAGCTAGTTACGAGAAAATTAATCAAGTAAGAAATGTCAAGCAATAATATTGATAAACATATAGCAGAAAAGCTAAAGAACAGAGAGCTTAAGCCATCCAACTCAGCATGGGAAAGGTTAGAGACTCGTTTAGATAATCAGGAGGCAACAAAGAAAAGAAACTGGTTTTTATATATAGGTTATGCAGCTGGTTTAGCTTTATTAATAAGCTTTGTAGCTCTCTACTTTACAGGTTCAGATTCAAAAACGCTAATAGAAGAAGTTATAGTTAATACTTCAATAGATACACTAAAAATTAATAATAAAGGTATAGAGAAATTTATTAAGAACACAGATGAAGCTGTGGTGGAGTTAGAAGAAAAGAAGCAAGAGAAACAGATAAGAAAGAAGAAAAAGATTATAGTAATTAGGAGTTCTACCTTAAGAGAAGAAGAAAAAGTCTTTAAAAACATCCAAAATCAAGAATTACCAAGAGAAGAGGAGGTAGTAGCAAAGATGGATAAACCAATAGTAACAAAAAAGAAAGAATTTAATTCAAGAGTTAAAGTAAATAGTGATGATTTATTATTTTCAGTAACACATACTCCAAATGAAGTTAAAGAATATTATGCAAAGCATAAGTTGAAAAGAGAAGATGTGTTAAAAGCTATTGAAGATGAATTAAAAGAATCAAACTTAAAAATAGATCCTAGCATCATTTTAGCAGAAGTTGAGAGAACGATTGATGATGAAGAGTTTAAGGGAGACTTTATGCAAAAACTAAAATCAAGAATATCCGACATTGCGGTAGCGATTGTTGATAGAAATAAATAAAGCGCTTATTAATTATCGATAATTAACCATTCAAAATTATTATCAGTTTAATTTAAAATTACAGAAATGAAAAGAATACTATTATTAGTGTTGTTTGTAACGACTATTGCCCAATCTCAAGAAAAAGTATTTGAAAAAGAAGTAAAGAAAATATCAATGAGCATTGATAGTATTACTAAGCAGCAAAAAGACTCTTTAAAGATGAGAGTAAAAGAGATTAACACAAAATTAGAAAAGAATACAATATCGTTTGATGAAGCAACAGCATTAAAAAAAGAAGCAGCGGCTTATCACGCAGCTCAAATAGAGAAAAAAGTTAGTTTTGAAGAACAAAAACTACAACAACTTGTCCAAGACAAAATTGATGGTAAAATATTTAGTAGTGAAGAAAATTCAACCGAAAGTACTTTTAGTATAGCAGGAACTAAGTTTAAATTAGATTTTTCTAAAGAAGACATAGAAAAAGAAAAGAAAAGAAGAAAAAAAAGAACTACAACACAGTTTGTTTTTGCCTTAGGTGTAAATAATGCATTAACAAATAACAAGTTAAGTTCTTTAGATGATTCAGACTATAAATTTTGGCAATCACATTTTTACGAGTTAGGGTTTACTTGGAAAACACGTTTGTCAAAAGAACCTTCAAAAGCATATTTTAAATATGGTTTCTCTTTTCTATGGAATAATTTAAGAGCTAAAAGCAATCAATATCATATTGTAAATGGAAATGAAACAAACTTAAGTATTCATCCAGAGCAACTTTCAGAAAGTAGGTTACGACATGTACAAATGACATTTCCAATGCACTTAGAGTTTGATTTTTCAAAAAACAAAAAATATTCTGATGGAGAAATTGCAGATAGAACACATCAAAGCTTTCAGATAGGAGTAGGTGGTTTCTTGGGTTTTAAACTAGGAACTCGTCAATATTTAGAGTATAAAAATGCACAAGGAGTTACAGTTGAAGAAGTTCAGAAGAATAATTTTAATATGAATAAATATAACTATGGGTTAAGTGCTTATGTTGCTTACCAAGGAATTGGATTATATGCTAAATATGACTTAAATCCACTATTTAAAAATACTGACACTAGGAATATCTCATTAGGTCTTCGATTTGATATTAATTAATTTGATTAATAAAAAAAGGAGAAGTTTAAACTTCTCTTTTTTTATTTTCTTCCCATTCTTTACGTAAATCCATTGAAAGTTTTCCAGTACCATCATGTTTCCAACCAGGAGGTTTAAAAAGATATAGAAACCTTTTACCAAATGTAGTTTTACTGGTAAAAACATCGGTAAACATATTATACCATTCAATAAAAGCTACTTTAATAGGATTGTAAGTGTTTATATTGCTAACCAAACCATATACTGGTTTTTCAACTTCAGGTTCAAAAGTGCCAAAAAGCTTATCCCAAATAATAAAAATCCCAGCATGGTTTCTATCTAGATATTGAGGGTTGGTTGCATGATGAACTCTATGATGACTTGGAGTGTTAAAAACAGCTTCAAACCACTTAGGCATTTTGTTAATAAGTTCGGTATGAATCCAGTATTGATATAACAAACTAATACTCATTTGGGTCACGATCATTAGTGGATGAAAACCTATAATTGCTAACGGTGCCCAAAATATAAACGTATAAAAGCTTCCTGACCAAGTTTGACGTAAAGCAGTACTTAAATTGTATTTTGTAGAAGA
The DNA here is from genome assembly GCF_040104435.1 of Tenacibaculum sp. SSH1-16. Lineage (NCBI taxonomy): Bacteria > Pseudomonadati > Bacteroidota > Flavobacteriia > Flavobacteriales > Flavobacteriaceae > Tenacibaculum > Tenacibaculum sp. SSH1-16. Next base: position 174,789 of record NZ_JBECOV010000003.1, on the reverse strand, counting down.
ATGATGCACCACATGGCTAGCCCAAAATAATCTACTTTCGTGTGCAATCCTATGATTCCAGTAATAGGCAAAATCTTCAGCAAATAACAAAATCAACCAGGCCCACCAAGTAAAAGGAATAGTAAACAGGCGATATTGATATAGAAATAAAAAAACTCCGAATATTAACCCTTTTGTAAACAGCCCTATAAAAACATTACCTAATCCCATAGTAATAGATGTAGCTGCGTCTTTAAATTCATAGTCTTCTAATTTTACTTTAACAGTTAATATTACCTCTATAAAAACTGTTAAAACAAAAAAAGGAATAGCGTAATGGACTAGATTAGGTATTTCAGGGGTTTGCATAAAAAAGAGTGTTTAGTTACAAACTTACACAAAATCATTAAATTATTTAAGTAGTAAAATTTGTTTATGGCTTAAAAAGCAGTATATTTGCAGGCTTAAAATAAATTTTAAACAATTTAATTATGAATCATTACGAAACTGTTTTCATTTTGAATCCCGTTTTATCTGAAACTCAGATAAAGGAAACAGTAAAGAAGTTTGAGGACTATTTACTTTCTAAAGGTGCAGAAATGATTTCTAAAGAAGATTGGGGCTTAAAAAAATTAGCGTATCCAATCGAAAAGAAAAAAAGTGGATTTTACCACTTATTTGAGTACAAGGTAGCAGGTGAAGCAATTGCTCCGTTTGAATTAGAGTTTAGACGTGACGATAGCGTTATGCGTTATTTAACTGTAAAGTTAGACAAGCATGCTGCAGCTTGGGCTGAAAAGAGAAGAAACCGTGTTAAATCTGCAAAAAAGTAAGAAATGGCATCTATAGAACAACAAGCAAAAGGAAATAAGCAAGGGGAAGTACGTTATTTAACTCCGCTTGATATTGAAACTAAAAAAGAAGCTAAATACTGTCGTTTCAAGAAAAACGGTATCAAGTACATCGATTACAAAGATGCAGACTTCTTAATGTATTTAGTAAACGAGCAAGGTAAAATCTTACCAAGACGTTTAACAGGAACATCATTAAAATATCAACGTAAAGTGGCTCAAGCTATTAAAAGAGCTCGTCACTTAGCTTTAATGCCTTACGTTGGAGATATGTTAAAATAATAAAGAAGTAGAAACATGGAATTGATATTAAAACAAGACGTAGAAAACTTAGGTTTTAAAGACGATGTTGTAACCGTTAAGAATGGTTACGGACGTAACTACCTAATACCTCAAGGATATGCAATTTTAGCTACTTCTTCAGCTAAAAAAGTATTAGCAGAAAACTTAAAGCAGCGTGCTTTTAAAGAGGCTAAATTAATAGAAGATGCTAATAAAGTAGCAGAAACTATTAAAGGTTATGAAATCAAAATAGCTTCTAAAGTAGGTTCGGGAGATAAATTATTTGGTTCGGTAAATAACATTGATGTTGCTGCAGCTTTAGCTAAGGCTGGTACTGAAGTAGATAAGAAATTTATCAAAGTTACTGGAGGTAACGTAAAAAGATTAGGAAAATACAACGCTGCTGTACGTTTACACAGAACTGTTGTAGCTGACATCGTATTTGAAGTAGTTGCTGAATAGTAACTAAATTGTTAAATACATGTTAATAAAGTATAAATCCGCTCTGTCGAGCGGATTTTTTTTATGCTTAAATTTGGGTTATAACATAAACAAAATCAGAACTATTATGAAGAAATTAATAATTTTTTCTTTTGTTTTTTTGAGTTTATCCATCTATTCCCAGGTAACCACATCAAAAATAAAAGGAACTGTAACAGACAACCAGGGTGAACCTTTGTTTGGTGCTAATATTGTTGTTTTACACGAGCCAACAGGTACCATATCTGGAGCCGTAGCTCAAGACAACGGAAGATATACCATACCTAACTTAAGAGTAGGAGGACCTTATAAAGTAACATTTAGTTATATTGGGTTTCAATCACAAGAAGTAACCAATATCTACTTAACTTTAGGTAAGACAACCAATATAGATGGTGTTTTGTCTGAGGATGGTGAACAATTAGAAGAAGTAGTTATATCAACAACCAGAAGTAAAGTTTTTAATAATGACAGAACAGGAGCACAAACTAGTGTAAGTGCTGTTCAGCTAAAAACCTTACCAACCATTTCACGTTCCGCTGCAGATTTTACTCGTTTAGAACCAACTGCAAGTGGAAACTCTTTTGGAGGGAGAAACGACCAGTTCAACAATTTTTCTTTAGACGGATCTATTTTCAATAACCCTTTTGGTTTAGATTCACCAACACCAGGAGGTCAAACAGGTTCGCAGCCAATTTCGTTAGATGCAATTGAACAAATTTCGGTTTCTACTGCACCATACGATGTAACTTTGTCTGGGTTTACAGGAGCTTCGGTTGATGCCGTAACCAAAAGTGGTACAAACGAATTTACAGGTACAGTTTATGGGTTTTATCGAAACCAAGACATGACTGGAGGCAAAATTAAAGGTCAAGAAGTTGTAAAACCAAAATTAAGTCAAAGCCAATACGGAGTAAGCTTAGGAGGTCCAATTATTAAGGATAAATTATTCTTTTTTGCAAATTTTGAAAAAGATGACAGAGAAGATTTAGGAACAGCGGGTTGGATACCAAACACAGGTAGTGGAGCTGTTAATGAATCGAGAGTATTAGAATCGGATATGATAGTTGTTCGTGATGCTTTAGCAGCTTTGGGATATGATACAGGAGCTTATGAAGGTTTCACTTATGGTTCAGAATCTACTAAAGGAATTTTTAAATTAGATTGGAATATTAATGATAAAAATAGATTAGCGTTAATTTATAATTTCTTAAGAGCTTCAAAAGAAACACCAGCACATCCAACAGCTCTAGGTATTAGAGGACCAAGTTTTTCTACATTACAATTTGAAAATTCTGGGTATGAAATTAATAATAACTTAAATTCATTTCAGTTAGAATTAAACTCTAATTTATCAGAAACAACTACTAACAAGTTACAAATAGGTTATACACATTTTGATGACTTTAGAAATCCGTTATCTGCACCAGCACCGGTAATTACCATACAAGATGGTAATGGTAGTAATTATATTATAGCAGGTCATGAACCGTTTTCTATCAATAACAAGTTAGACCAACGAGTTTTTCAGTTAACAAATAATATGAACTTTTATAAGGGAGATCATACGTATACCGTTGGTTTTTCATTTGAACAATTTGAGTTTGAAAACTCATTTAATTTAACAAATTATGAATCTTTCAATTTTGGAATTTTCCCATATTATGGATTATTTAACCCATACCCAGATGTAGCAACTTTTTTATCAGCTGCACAACCAGGTGGAGTAGTGGAGCAGTATTTAGCAGCTACTCAAAATGCTTACAATTCATTTAATGCTAATGGAGATGGTAATGATGGTGGTTGGAAACTATCTGAGTTAAATGTAGGTCAACTAGCTTTTTATGTGCAAGATGAGTGGGAAATGAATGACAATTTTAAGTTAACTTATGGAGTTCGTTTTGATAAGCCGTTGTACTTCAATACATCTAGTTTAATTCAGAAGTTTATAGATACTGATAATGGAGCAACCAGAGATAATTCTGTACTGTACTACAACCCAAATACAGGAGAAGAACAACAGTTACTTTCAACTAAAATGCCTACAAACCAATGGTTAATTTCACCAAGAGTTGGTTTTAACTGGGACGTAAAAGGAAATAATACAATGCAACTTCGTGGAGGTTCAGGGGTTTTTACTGGACGTTTACCTTTTGTATGGATTGGAAATCAAGTAAGTGGTGCTGATGATGGTTTCTTCCAATTGGTTGATCCAGATTTTAAATTTCCTCAAGTATGGAGAACAAACTTAGGTTTAGACTGGAAATTTGAAAATGGAATTATAGCTACTACAGATATTTCTTATACAAAAGATATTAATGGTGCCCATGTACAAAACTGGGGGCTAAGAGAGCCTACTGCTACTTTAAATACACCATTTGATAATAGAGAAATATACAACGGAAATGATAAAGGAAATAATGCTTATGTGTTTACCAATTCTGACAAAGGTCGTGTATGGAATGCTTCTTTAAAGCTTCAAAAAACTTTTGATAACGGATTATATACAAGTGTTGCATATAATTACTTAAATGCTAAAGATGTAAACTCTATTGAGGCAGAAATTACTGGAGATGCTTTTGCTTTTAATCCAGTGGTAGGAAATGCTAATAATGATGTTTTATCATATTCAAAATATGGAGATACACATAGAATTATTGGTGTAGCGTCTAAGAAGTTTACTTATGGAGGAGATAAGTTTGCTACTACTATTTCTACATTTTTTGAGTATGCCCAAGGAGGAAGGTTTAATTATACTTATGGAGGAGACATTAATAATGATGGGTCTGCTGTAAATGATTTATTATATGTTCCGACTAGTTCAGAGCTTAATCAAATGCAATTTAGTGATCCAGCTCATGCAACAGCCTTTGAAAGTTATATACAACAAGATGATTATTTAAATGAAAGAAGAGGGCAGTATGTAGAGCGTTATGGAGCTTTAGCACCATGGAGAGGCAAATGGGATTTAAAAATATTACAAGATTTTAATTTTAACGTTTCTGAAGAAAAACAAAATACAATACAATTAAGTCTTGATATCTTAAATGTAGGAAATTTACTAAATTCTGACTGGGGAGTAGTGCAACAACCAAATAACGTACAACCTTTAGGTGTAAGGTTTCCTGATGTAAATCCAGCTAACACCAATCCATCTAATTATGTGCCAGATTATTCTAAAGAACCTACTTATACATTTAGTACCAATCAGGAACAGACATTTGGATTCGATTCTAGTTTACTTTCTCGTTGGCAAATGCAAATAGGTTTACGTTATATATTTTAATAAAAAAATAACATAAAAAAATAATAATACCACTCATTTTTTGAGTGGTATTTGTTTTTGAGTTAAAATTATTTGTAATAAAGGGTGCTTTTCCTGTGAAAAATTTGAAATAAATAAGTGATATTTGTAGATGTAAATAAAGATAGGGGACTTTAATTACAACGTTTTAAAATATAGTCTTTGAGGGGTTGATTATATTTTAAAAAAACTCTGGCCTTATTAAGACCAGAGTTTTTAAGTGTTTATTATAATGTAATGTTTTCTTGATTTTTAATAATATCTTCCATAGTTTCCCGCTTCCTAATCAAATAATCTTTTCCTTTGTAAATCATAACTTCTGCAGGTCTAAATCTTGAATTATAATTAGAAGCCATAGAGAAACAATAAGCACCTGCATTATGGAAACATAATATATCGTCTTCAGATATTTCATTGATTCTTCTATTAGATCCAAAGGTGTCATTTTCACAAATATATCCAACAATACTATAAAAACGCTCTCTTCCTTTAGGATTAGATAAGTTTTCTATATAGTGATAAGAGTTGTAAAACATAGGACGAATTAAGTGATTTAAACCACTATCAATACCCGCAAAAACAGTTGAAGTTGTTTGTTTAATAACATTTACTTTTGCTAAAAAATATCCAGCTTCACTAACTAAAAACTTTCCAGGCTCAAACATTAAGGTAACTTCCTTTCCGTAGTTTTTACAAAATTCATTAAATCGGTTAGATAGCTTTTTACCAAGTTCATTTATATCAGTTGAAATATCGTCTTTTTTGTAAGGAACCTTAAATCCACTACCAAAATCAATAAAATCAATATCTTTAAATTGTTTTGCCGTATCAAATAAAATTTCGGTAGCTCTTATAAAAGTATCAATATCTAAAATATCAGAACCAGTATGCATGTGAATTCCATTAATGTGCATTCCTGTATTTTCAACAACTCTTTTTATATGAGGTACTTGATGAATTGAAATTCCAAACTTAGAATCAATATGTCCTACTGATATTTTGCTATTACCACCAGCCATTACATGCGGATTGATACGAATACAAACGGGGATTTTAGGATGCTTTTGCCCAAATAATTCTAAAATTGATAAGTTATCAATATTAATTTGAACACCTAATTTAGCAACTTCTTCTATTTCCTGTAAAGAAACTCCGTTAGGTGTATATATAATTTCATGAGGCTCAAAACCTGCTAATAAACCAAGTTTTACCTCTTGAATAGAAACCGTATCCAAACCACTGTTAAGCTTATTAAAAACCTTTAATATATTAATGTTTGATAATGCTTTAACAGCATAATTAATTTTTACATTTTTAACTTTAGAAAAAGCAGATGTTATCTTTTTATACTGAGATATAATTTTTTCAGTGTCGTAAACATACAAAGGTGACTGATATTTGTCAGCTAGCTTTAAAAGGTCTTGTCTATTCATTTACTTTAATATTTACAAGCAAAAGTATAGAGGTGAATGATTACAAAAAATAAAATGAAAGAAATTCACAAATTTGTGTTTTTTTGTGAAATTAGGGGTTTTACGTCTAGGCAAAAGGGTATTTTCCTATAATATAATCTTTTAAAAAGAATCATATTTGCCATGAAATAAAATTAAGGGGATTTATTTCAAACAGAATGATATTTTTTAAGGGGTAAAAATATCATAAAAAAACTCTAGCGAAAGCTAGAGTTTTTGATTTTATAAAAGATAGTATAAGATTACTTAAATTTTACCACAACTTTTTGTGCAATTCCAACAATTACTTCACTAGCTTTTACTATACTTTCAGCAGGAACATATTCATAACGTCCATGGAAGTTATGTCCGCCAGCAAAAATGTTAGGACATGGTAACCCTTTATATGATAATTGAGAACCATCAGTACCACCACGAATAGGCTTAATTAATGGAGTAATTCCCATATCTTTCATCACCTCTTCAGCAATATCAACAATGTGCATTACAGGAGTAACTTTTTCTTTCATGTTAAAATATTGATCTTTAATTTCAACAGAAACTAATTTTTGTCCACGCTTAGCGTTTAAAACTTCAGCCAAATCAAGCATTGCTTTTTTACGGTTGTTGAATTGATCCATATCATGATCTCTAATAATATAGCTCAATGTTGTTTGCTCAACTTTACCCTCCATATGATGTAAGTGGAAGAAACCTTCATAACCTGTTGTTTTTTCAGGAACTTCATCTTCAGGCAATGCATTGATAAATTCACTAGCAATAAGCATTGAGTTAATCATTTTACCTTTTGCATACCCAGGATGTACAATTTTACCTTGAATAGTAACTGTAGCGCTAGCAGCATTAAAGTTTTCGTATTCTAACTCACCAATTTGACTTCCATCCATGGTGTAAGCCCACTCAGCTCCAAATTTCTCAACATCAAACATATGAGCACCTTTACCAACTTCTTCATCAGGAGTAAAGCAAATACGAATTTTACCATGTTTAATTTCTGGGTGTTGAATTAAGTATTCCATTGCAGAAACAATTTCAGTAACCCCAGCTTTATCATCAGCACCTAATAATGTAGTACCGTCAGTAGTAATAATAGTTTGACCTTTATATTGTAATAAATCTTCAAAATAATCAGGAGATAAAACGATATTCTCTTCTTTGTTTAATAAGATATCTTTTCCGTCGTAATTCTCATGAATTTGAGGTTTTACATTAGCTCCAGTAAAATCTGGACTTGTATCAATATGAGCAACAAACCCAATAGTAGGTACTTCATAATCTAAATTACTAGGTAAAGTTGCCATTAAATAACAATTTTCATCTAATTCAACATCTGTCATTCCTATTTCCTTTAGTTCTTTTTCAAGAACTTTAGCTAAATTCCATTGTTTTTCAGTACTAGGAAATGCTGGGTTATTAGGATCACTTTCAGTATCAATAGTTACATACTTTACAAATCGGTCGATTATATGTTGTTTGTTCATCGTAGTATTTTTAAAGCATCAAAAATAGCCATTTCAAATGTATTTTGTCAATTGAAATACGATGAAATTTTTAAGAACTTTTCTTTTTAAAATAGGCAATCAATACATCGACAACATAACTATATGATTGAATCCCTTTTGATTGATTATTAGCTTTGAGGTAAGAGTTGTATCCCTTCTTTAAATAAGGTTCAATAGGGTTTTTAAACTGTTTCCAATGTAAATAAGTAGCCTTGTAGTCTTTATAAACACCTTTGTTTACTGTCTTAGCAATTTCTTTACCTAATGCTTTATCTCTTTTGTAAACTTGACCAATACAATAGTTATAAGCCATACGGTATCCAGAGTACTTAAAATACAAGTCTTCATTAGCTATGGAGGCTAAAAAACTCACAAAATTGGCATCATTTTCAGCTGCCCAACCAATTTGATGCGCCATTTCATGACATGTAGTTGCTGGATAACCCGTTTTAGGAATCATATTATTTACTTGCGCTTCTCCTGTTATTGGATTTAAATACCCCGATGTTCCATTGTATGATTGAAATAAACTAACTAATGAGCTTTTAATCGAGGAAGTTTGATAGGTAAGTTGGGGATATGTTTTTGAAAGCTCTTGGAATCCGTTAGGAGCTAACTTATAAATTTCTCTTTGAGAATATGGAACTATTACAGGGACTGAATCATTTTTTGTTATTTGTAAATGAACTTTGTTTAGTTCTGTTACTATCTGTTTAGTTGTTGAAATTAGTTCTTCAGTAGTGTAGGAGGATTGTTTTAGCTCAAGACTTTTAGCTAACGGCTCTCTAAAATAATTTAATCCCCAAAAAGCATAAAAACAAAAATAAATAATAGATAAAATTGCAATAAATTTTACTAACTTAGGAAGGAAGTTTTGAAACCTTTTTTTAATTAAAAAATAGATAGATTTTAATAAAAGATACAATAAAACAAAACCAATTATATCCCCAACAGAAAAAGGAATCCAACCTAGAATAATTCGAAAGAATTGTGAAATATACGGGTAAATTCCATTACTATAATAAAATTCAATCCATTGTGGTTTTTGGCTTATAAAAAGCACAAAAATTACTTGAATAGGCAGAAATAAAGCAACAAAAAAATATTTTTTTAGGTTATGCATGCCACCAAAAATAAGAAAGTTGTAACGTTATCAACAAGTTAATAACAGTTTATTTACAAAAAATGTGCATAAAGAAAATTGAATAATGTCTCTACTAATATCATCTTAAAAATTTACTTTTGCTATTATGGAAAGAACCCAATCTCTCAAAGGAACAAAAATAGATAAAGCTAGAATTATAAGCTTAGAAAAAGGAAAGTTACCACCGCAGGCTTTAGAGTTAGAAGAGGCTGTTTTAGGGGCTATGATGATTGATAAAAAAGGGATTGATGAAGTAATTGATATTTTACATCCTGATGCTTTTTATGATAAAAGGCACCAAGAAATTTATGCCGCTATTTACGAGCTTTTCCAAAACTCAGAACCAATTGATTTACTTTCTGTATCAAATCAATTAAAGAAAAATGGAAAGTTAGATTTAGCAGGAGGAGACTTTTACTTAATTGGGTTAACTCAAAAAGTAGCCTCATCTGCACATATTGAATTTCACTCTAGAATTATTCTAGAAAAATTCATTCAACGTAAATTAATTACCATTTCTTCTGAAATTATAGAAAATGCGTACGATGAAACTGTTGATGTTTTTGATTTGCTAGATGATGCCGAAGGAAAATTATTTGAAGTAACACAAGGAAACCTTAAAAAGGGAGCGGAAAGAGCTGACTCTTTAGTTCAGCAATCGATTAATAAAATTCAAGAAATTTCAACCAAAGAAGGAATGAGTGGTTTGGCAACAGGATTTACCAAACTAGATGCATTAACCTCGGGTTGGCAACCTACCGATTTAATCATTATCGCTGCACGTCCTGGTATGGGTAAAACCGCTTTCGTAATATCGATGGCTAAAAATATGGCAATTGATTTCGGACATCCAGTAGCATTATTCTCACTAGAGATGTCATCGGTACAGTTAATTACCCGTATGATTTCTTCGGAAACAGGATTAACTTCTGAAAAACTACGTAAAGGAAACTTAGAACCACATGAATGGGAGCAATTGAATGTAAAAGTGAAGAGACTTTCAGACGCACCTATATTTATTGATGATACACCAGCACTCTCTATTTTTGATTTACGTGCGAAAGCACGCCGTTTGGTATCGCAACACGGAGTTAAAATCTTAATTATTGATTACTTACAGTTAATGACAGCCGGAGGAGCAGGAGGTAACCGTGAACAAGAAATTTCGACGATTTCGCGTAACTTAAAAGCACTAGGTAAAGAATTGAATGTACCTGTAATTGCACTTTCTCAGTTATCACGTGCGGTTGAAACCCGTGGAGGAAGTAAACGTCCGTTACTATCCGATCTTCGTGAATCTGGAGCAATTGAGCAGGATGCCGATATTGTATCGTTTATTTATCGTCCTGAATACTATGGAATGACAGAATGGGATGACGACGATCATTCGCCATGTGAAGGACAAGGAGAATTTATTGTAGCAAAACACCGTAATGGCGGATTGGATAATATCCGTTTGAAATTTACAGGACACTTAGCAAAATTCTCAGATTTAGAAGAAGGCTTTAGTAGTGAATTCCAATCGAGTATGAACTCAGGATTTAACGATGAAGTAGCATCTAGTAATTTTGCTTCACCTGAAGACGCTTTTGGTCCAAGTGACGATGATGTTCCGTTTTAATCTTTAAATAAAACTTAAAATATAACTGAATACACAATTGCTTAAAAGTAATTGTGTATTTTAGTTTTTAATATGAAACAATTTCTTTACATACTAACATTTTTCCTTTTTTCAAACTCACTATGGGCATCCTTTATTTATGTACCTATGAGTAACGAAAATCAAAAGAATCATTTAAAAGCATATGGTATTGTGTATTATGCTTTGCAAAATGGTTTGAAAGCTAAATGGTTATTAAATTATGATGGAGGTGCTTTTTTAATTGAAAATAATGAAGCGGTAGAAAAAGAATGTAAAATACGAGGTGTTTCCTATCAAATAATTTCAGATGCTAAATCAGCATTAATCTTAAAAGAAATTTCTTCGCCTTCTAAAAATCAAGAAGCAGTTACGTTGGAAAAAGCACCTAAAATAGCAGTATATTCTCCAAAAGATAAAATGCCTTGGGATGATGCAGTAACCATGGTACTGACATATGCTGAAATTCCGTTTGATGTAGTATATGATGAAGAAGTATTAAATGATAAACTATTATTGTACGAGTGGTTACACTTACACCATGAAGATTTTACAGGACAATATGGACGTTTTTATGGAGCTTTTAGAACAGCGCCTTGGTACATTCAACAAAAGAAAGATGCAGAAGCTTTAGCCAAGAAACTAGGATACAATAAAGTGTCAGAAGAAAAAGGAGCTGTAGCTAAGAAAATACGTGATTATGTAGTTGGTGGTGGATTTATGTTTGCGATGTGTTCTGCGACCGATAGTTTTGATATTGCGCTGGCTGCTGATGGCGTAGATATTTGTGAAGGAATGTTTGATGGAGATGCCTCAGAACCTAATTATCAATCAAAAATAAACTTTAATAAAACCTTTGCTTTTAAAGATTTTGAATTGATTCGTAACCCTACTACGTATGAGTTTTCTTCAATAGATATGACTCGTAAACGAAGAATAAGAAAAGAAGTAGATTACTTTGTTTTAAAAGAGTTTTCTGCAAAATGGGATCAAGTACCGACCATGTTAACCCAAAATCATACCATGTTAGTGAAAGGTTTTATGGGACAAACAACATCGTTTGATCCTAATACTATAAAATCTACAGTTATTGTTTTAGGAGGAAATAAAACCAATGGAGAAGGACGCTATATTCACGGAACTAAAGGAAAAGGAATGTTTACCTTTTACGGAGGCCATGACCCTGAAGATTATCAGCATAGAGTAGGAGATCCTAAAACAGAATTAGATTTACACTCAACCTCACCAGGATATCGTTTAATATTAAACAATGTACTGTTTCCTGCAGCTAAGAAGAAAAAGCAAAAAACGTAAGCATTATTTAGAGATGAAATTCTAAATTAGGTAGAATCTTTAGTTAATATCAATACTTAGATTACATTTCAGGTAATGTGAAATTTTTCCAAAAATTAGTATTTATTTCGGTATCATTTAAAACAGTGTTTATTTTTTCATTTTCATAATTCTCGTAAGAAATTTCTTTAACATCATTTAATTCAAAATCAAATAAATAACTTTTAGAATTAAAGCTAGAGTTTATTGTTTTTTTACTGTTAAAAGTGACTTCACTATAATTTTTATAATCAAAATTACTAACATAGTACTTATTCTCAATTTTTTTATTGAAAACAGCTATGCTTTGTTCTTTTAATTTTATATCAATAATGTTCCTATGTTTAGTCTTATTAAGATAATAATCTAAATCATTATTTTTAAGAATACCTTCCCATTTTTCAATAATTTTGGCTATCGAAAAATCATTTTTTCTTATGTAAATTGATCCAAAATAGGCTGTAGGATAAGATTTATTAGTGAAATTCCAGTCATCTTTTTCGGTTTTAAATGAAATAATATAATATTGTTCCTCTTCTTTTTTGTTGGTTGTAGCAAAATTTAAAGTAAATTTTTTATGCTTTCTTTTATGCAAAATGTTGGCATATTGTATTGGATTTTCTCTATAGGCAAAAAGTTGAGAAGTATATTTTAAGGTATTGGTTGTGTCTTTTGTTATCCAATTAACACGTTCTAACCCTAAAGTAGTTATGTATTCTTGTCTATACCCAAAACTAAACTCTTTGGCTACAAGTTCTAACTCAAAAATATTAATATCATTTTTATTAGAAAGTATTTTGCTGTAGCGTTTATAATTATGTGGATGCGTAGGGTGGTTTTCTTCTAGTTTTGAAATTACTTCTTTCAGTATAGATTCGGGCGATCTTTTAGTTGTTATAATAACTTCATTTAAAATATCAAAAGAGTTTTCTAACAAAACTTTAGGGGCAATATTCTTTAAAACAATTTTCTTTGTTTCAATACCAATTCCACTAAAAACAATTGTATCATTTAAGTGACTGGTTAGATACGGAAATTCTATTTCACCATTTTCATTAGAAATTCTGTAAATCTGTCTTTTAACATTAGAAATATTTACAAAGGGTATAATTTCTTTATTCTTTTCATCTATCGTAATAGTTGATACGTATTGGTAATCTTCTGTTTTAGTGGTGTTTTGAGCATTTACATTTATAAAATGCAAGAGTAAAAGGAGTAATAATTTTTTCATAGTAAAATGTTTCGTTGTTAATTAAAACAATAGTATAATTTTGAAAATGTGTTTTTGTTAATAAAAACCAAATTAACAATACTTTATAAACTTCAAGTTTTTTTCAAATCTCTAAGTTGATTTTGTACATTTGTGGGTATAAAACAAAACAATAATGCCAACAACACAACAATTACAAGATTTTACACAACAAGTTCGTAGAGATATTGTACGAATGGTACATGCTGTAAATTCAGGTCATCCAGGAGGTTCTTTAGGGTGTGCTGAATTTTTAACCTGTTTGTATCAGGAAATTATGGATTATTCTACCGATTTTTCTATGGACGGTAAAAATGAAGATTTATTTTTCTTGTCAAACGGACATATTTCACCAGTATATTACAGTGTACTAGCTCACAGTGGGTTTTTCCCTGTAGCTGAGTTGGCAACCTTTAGAAAGTTAGACTCTCGTTTACAAGGTCACCCAACTACGCACGAAAATTTACCAGGTATTCGTATTGCTTCAGGTTCTTTAGGACAAGGTATGAGTGTTGCTATTGGTACTGCTGAAGCAAAAAAGTTAAATGGAGATGATAAAATTGTATATTCATTACATGGTGATGGAGAGTTACAAGAAGGTCAGATTTGGGAAGCAGCTATGTATGCTTCTGCTAAAAAGGTTGATAACTTAATTTCTACCGTAGATGTAAATGAAAAGCAAATTGATGGATCTACTGATGAAGTTTTAGCCATGGGAAGCTTAAAAGCTAAATTTGAAGCTTTTGGTTGGGATGTTGTAGAAATTGCAGAAGGAAATAATGTAGAAGCTATTTTAGCAGGAATGGCAGAAGCAAAATCACGTACAGGAAACGGAAAGCCAATTTGTGTATTATTACGTACTGAAATGGGGAATGGAGTTGATTTTATGATGCATACCCACGCGTGGCATGGTAAAGCACCTAATGATGAACAGTTAGAAGTTGCTTTAGCTCAAAACCCAGAAACTTTAGGAGATTACTAAAATAAAGAGTAGTTAAATATTTTAAGCGCCATTACAACTTTGTAATGGCGTTTTTATTTTATGAAAAACTTTACAAAAAGAAGTAAGTAAAACCGTAAATTTACGTCTGTAATCATATAAAATAACCAAATAGATACAGATGAAAATAGGAATTGTATGTTATCCTACCTTTGGAGGAAGTGGAGTAGTAGCAACCGAATTAGGAATGGCATTAGCAGATAAGGGGCACGAGGTACATTTTATAACGTACAATCAGCCTGTTCGATTAGATTTCTTTTCTCATCGTTTGCATTTCCACGAAGTTGTTTTAGAAGAGTACCCTTTATTTCAATATCAACCTTATGAATTAGCTTTATCAAGTAAAATGGTGGAAGTAGTTCAAAAATATGAACTTGAAGTGTTACACGTACATTATGCTATTCCGCATGCCTATGCTGCTTACATGGCAAAAAAAATGCTTGAAGATAAAGGAATTGACATAAAAGTAGTAACAACATTGCATGGTACAGATATTACTTTGGTAGGAAGCCATCCAACCTACAAAACCGCAGTAGAATTTAGTATAAATAAATCAGATGAAGTTACCGCAGTGTCTAAAAGTTTAAAGGAAGATACTCTTAGGTTATTTAATATTGATAAAGATATTAAAGTGGTGTACAATTTTATTGATGGAGAAAAATATGATAGAGCTCATGAGGGAGAGTGTAAAAGAGAAGCGCTAGCTAAACCGGAGGAAAAAATCCTAACACATATAAGTAACTTTAGGCCTGTAAAGCGTACTGATGATGTAATTCGAATTTTTAATAGGGTTCAAGAAGAAGTTCCATCAAAATTATTAATGGTTGGTGATGGCCCTGAGCGTTTAAAAGCTGAGAACTTAGCTAAAGAGTTAGAAATCGAAGACAAAGTGCTTTTTATGGGGAATAGTACAGAAGTGGCAAAAATATTATGTTATACCGATGTGTTTTTATTACCATCTGAAACGGAAAGCTTCGGTTTAGCAGCTTTAGAAGCCATGGCTGCAAGCACAGTAGTTATATCCACAAATACAGGAGGTTTGCCAGAAGTTAATATTCATGGTGTAACAGGCTTTTTAAGTAAATTAGGTGATATTGAAGGTATGGCTAATAATGCTATTAATATTTTAAAAGATGATAAAGTTTTGAATGAGTTTAAAGAAAATGCAAAAGAACATATTAAGCTATTTTCACTAAATAATATTCTCCCAGCTTATGAGAGACTTTATAAAAAATGTTCAGTAGAAGCATAAAAAAAGGAGAGTTATCAACTCTCCTTTTTTTAATTAAAAACTATCACTATTTAATTTTTTCTAGTTCTTTTACTAATATAGCATCATTTAATATAATATCTCTTTGAGATTTTAATAAATTAGTTGTAGAGTTTGGTAAATGTTCTTCAGAGTTAATTACTTCATTATATTCTTCAAGTGAAGCTTTTTCACCTCTTAAAGCCTCTTCTAATATAGCTTCTTCACTTTCATTTGAGAAAAAAGCTTTGGTATTCATCCAAGCCCTGTGTGCTGTTCCCGTTAAACTACCTCCTTTTTCAGGAGATTGACCAAAAGATTTTATTTCTGATTTTAACTGTTTACCAAACATTTCACGTTCATTGGCTTTACGAACAAAAAGATTTGTTAATGTTTCACTATTTACATTTTCTGCAGCTGTTTTATACCCTTTTGCAGCATCATAATTTTTTTCTAATAATCCGTTTAACTTATTTGATACTTCTTCTGTGTAACTATACATATATTTTAAGTTTTTAAATTAATGAGTAATTTTTTATTGATGTTTACCCAAATACCATCAAGTTAGAACACCGCCCTCTTTTTTGAGAAAAAGAACCAATTAAAATAATGGTACTAATTCCTAAGCTTACATAAGTATTGTTATTATTTTGAGAGTTAAACTCAAAAATGTTAAATAATATGTAATCTAAAATGTTATGATTTTTATAAAAATCCTAGTTTATTAATATGATATCAGTAAGAATAAACAGTGTTTATCATTATTCTATTCATAATATTTTAAGTCATAAATGTGTAAATAAAAATGCTTAATATTTTTATGACTAATTAATTACATTATAAAATTAATATTTACTTGAAATGCTGTTTAGCTCATATCTTTTCTTTTTTTGCTCATATACAAAACTCTTGTTAAAATCAAATGTTTGTAGAAAAGATAGAATACATTAAGCAAAAAAATGTAATTTTATATCATTAAAAGAATGTGTTATTGGTATAGCGTCTTAAACATATTAGAAATAGTTTAGCAAGAACAAAAAGATTATAGATATTATGATTAGCTTGATGAAAAGAAGTAGAAAATAAGTTTTAAGTATTGATAGCAGTTTTGTAGAAAAAATTAAAATTATCCAAAATAAAATTTTAAAAAAAATAGATAAGTAAAACTAAAAAAGAGCTAAAAAAATGATTAAAGAAAAATATAAATGTTCTTTTGAAAAAATAAAAAACCTGGACACAAAAGTGCCTATAAATTTAGTATTAAGTGGAGGAGCCGAAAAAGGTGTAGCTCATATTGCTTTATTAGAAAAGTTAGAAGAGTTAAATATTAAAATTAATTCAATTTCAGCTTGTAGCGCTGGTTCATTGGTAGGAGCAATGTATGCTTCTGGAATGAAACCAAAAGAAATATTAAACTTTTTTAAAAATACTGAAATATTTCAGTTTTCTTGGATAACAATTGCTAAACCAGGAATTTTTAATTCATCCAATTATGCAAGATTAATTGACGATAAAATAAAACCAACCTTTGAAGATCTAGAAATACCTTTAATAGTTTCTACAACTAATTTAAATAAAGGAACTACAGAGTACTTTAATGAAGGAAGTTTACTAAAACCTGTTTTAGCATCATGTGCATTACCAGGTTTATTCAATCCTGTAAAAATTGGAGAAGCACTTTATTCTGATGGTGGAATTATAGATAACTTTCCTACAACTCCCTTTAAACAGTCAGAATATCCAATAGTGGGAAGTTATGTAGTATATCCTTCTGAAAAAACAAGTGAGGAACTAAATACCACTTTGAAAGTTTTAGCACATACATCTAAACTTTTAATGCTATCATCTGAAGAATATAAGTTTTTTGAAACTTATGCTACTATTTGTTTTCCTTTAGGTGAGTTTAGCGGTTTTAGCACTAAAGAAGTAGATTCAATATATGAAACAGCAAAAAAGTACATAGATAAAAAACTAGAAGAAAGAATAAATTAATTTCAAACATTTTCTTTTTTAGAAGCTATTCTCTGTACCTTTAAATTTGTAATGTAAGGTGTACTCATAAGGTAATTTATATCTATAATTTCTGATTTTTTATTTAACCACATATTTTTAAAAATTTCAGGAATTTGTATGGGCATTACCTGATAAAGATTATTAAAGTCATTAAGTTTTCCAATTAGTTTGGTGTTAATAACTGAACATGTATAAAAGCCATCGTTGGTAATGTTATATAAACCCGCTAAATAAAAGGGTTCTTGATTGTCTTTTTCTACTAAATAATTCTCTACAACTCCATTAATAACTTTATGAATATAAAAACCAGTTACGATAAATAAACACCTTCGTAAATAAAGAGCTTCTTTAAAAAGTATATTATTTTTAATATCTTCCTTATTTATATGTAGTGTTTGTTTTATATGTTGAAACTTATTCCAATTATCTCCATAATTTTGAGGAAGTAGCCCCCAAATGGCTTGCATAATTTGATTAGGATTTTCCATATTAATTATACAAACTGTTTGTTCTTTTAAACCATTAATTTTTCTTTTAGGTTTATGTAAATAAGGATACTTAAAAGGGAGTTTTGTAAAGGTTTCAATACGTTCTATACTTGCTATGTTTGATAGCTTATAAATCATAAAGCTACTGTTGATTATTAAAAATAAAAATGAGAGTAATGCCTATTAATAAACAAGAAAGTATAATATAAAAGGCTATTCTAGTTATTTTATTGTTTTGAAAAATATAATTTTTATGCTTAGAGTCAGGATTCTCTTTAATTATTTTAAAATCTTCATTACTTTTTTTCATACTTATTAATTATTTATGTTTTGTTTGTTGCAAAACTATATTGTTAAAAGATTCAATCTTTGTTCTTTAGAAATAGATATTGACTCATTTCATATTAAGTTAAGTGTAACAATTAACAAGAGATTATATTTTAGTTTGTTAACTAATAAAGTTAGTTTGAAGTCTGTTAAATTTAATGAGTGTATTTTTATATGAGTTAAGAACAAAACTAAATGAGTAAATGTAAAACAAGCTATCTAGTTAATTTTGTAACTGTACAAAAGATGTACTTTATAAACACTAATTTAAAATTTTAATAATATGTTACGTTGGACAGTCACTTTTATAATAATAGCAATCATAGCCGGTATTTTAGGATTTGGAGGAATAGCAGGAGCAGCCGCAGGGTTTGCTAAAATAGCATTCTTTATTTTTATAATTTTATTTATTATATCCTTATTTACAGGTAAAAGAAAAGTTTAAAAAAATAAAGAATAGAGTATTAAAAAGTGTGAGTTTTCACGCTTTTTTTTATTTATGAATAAGTTTTATTTATTAAGTGAGCAAAAAACAAAATTAAATGAGCAAAACACATAAATAAACCTGCGTTAATTTTGTAATAGACATTACAAATCGTTGTTTCATAGCGAAAATGTATAGGAATATATAAAATATATTTCAGGTGTTAAAAAGTACACATCTCAAATAAAGTTACTTGTAATTTTAAAATAGATTAAAATGAAAAAAATAATAATGGGATTATTGCTTACAGGAAGTATTACCTCTTTAAACGCGCAAACGGAAGTAATAAAAACGACTGAAGTAAAAAAAGCAAAAAAGATTAATGAAAAAGGTTTGATTTATGATACAAAAGTAAAAGTAGTAACAAAAAAAGAAAAACAAACTAAGTTTAATCCCAATCAAAAGAATAAACTTAATCAAGATGTAGTAGAGTCTCCAATCACAGTAGATAAAACCATTATGGTAGATAATGATTCTGATATTTTTTATGACTCAAAAGCAAAAGTAAAATATTTTAAGTATAAAGGTAATAAGTATGACTTTTTAATTGATCAAAATAATTTACTAATCACATATAAGCTTAATAATGAAGATATAACATCAGCAAGAGCTATAAAATCTATTAATAATAACTTTTATGTAGTAGAAGGTAAGGATTTTAATGGCGTAGGTTATTTTAATAAATATGGTGATTTTATTATTGAATATAAAAATCAAGAATCTAATAACTTGGAACAAGCCATTTTTGAAACCTTTAAAATGTAATTTATAAAACTAGTAAGTGATAATTTCATCCTTTTTTTATCACTAAAAGGTTAAAATGAAATGAGCAAAGATTCGTATTAAATAAGCAAACTTAGGCTTAAGTTCTTAAGTAGTTTTGTAACATAATTAATTATTAACAAAAAACACACACAGTAAAATGAATTATTTAAACATACAAACAGAAAAAGTATTACCAGTAGCAAAAGAATTAAACCAATTATTGGCTGAATATCACATATACTATCAAAAGTTAAGAAATTTTCATTGGAATATTGTGGGGAAAAACTTTTTTGAACTACATGAAAAATTTGAAGAAATGTATAGTGATGCTAGAGTTAAAATAGATGAGATCGCAGAACGTATTTTAACTTTACAGTATCATCCAATTAGTAGATATAGTAAGTATTTAAAGATAGCAAATATATCAGAAGAAAGTCCTTTTCAAACAGATAGTGATATGATTTATATTTTATTAGATGATCATAAAACATTATTAAAGCAAATGGCAAATGTGATAAAAAAAGCGGAAGAAGCAGAAGATGAGGGAACGATAGATTTAATGGGAGGATATATTGCTTCTTTAGAAAAAACAAGTTGGATGTTGAACGCTTGGAGCAAAAGTACCGTAGAGCAATTAAATGAGGATATTGTATTGTCATAAAATTATTGTTGAATTTATCTAATAACTAAAAACAAAAACTACTTTCTCCTACATGAATTTTAGCAGCACCATAGCCAAATTAAAAGAATCTGTTCAATTATACTGGAATGAGTTTATAAACCAAATTCCAAAAATAATTATAGCTATTCTTATAGTGGCTGTAGGTATTATTATTGCTAATCTTATATCAAATTTTTTTAGAAAAACAATTTCTAAGAAAACAAATGATCCTTTAATGACTAATTTTTTAGCCAAAACAATAAAAATTAGTTTTAGTATTTTGGTAATCATGCTTGCTTTAAAGATAGCAGGTTTAGGAGGCATTGCTGCTGGATTGTTAACTGCAGCTGGAGCCTCAGCTATAATTTTTGGATTTGCTTTTAAAGATGTAGGAGAGAATTTTATCTCAGGGGTAATATTATCCTTTAATCGCCCTTTCGATGTTAATGATACAGTAATGATTGGAGATATTTTTGGTAAAGTAAAAATGATGGAATTTAGATTTACCAAATTAAAAACATTCGATGGAAGAGATGTATACATTCCCAATAGTGACATTGTAAAGAAAGCTGTATATAACTATACTGAAGATGGTTTTTACCGTTCAGACTTTGTGGTTGGGATTGATTATGATGATGACATAGATACAGCAAAAAAAGTAATCATAAATGCGGTAGTTAATACTTTAGGAGTTATTGATACAGATGAACATCAATGTTTTGTTACGGTAGACGGTTTAGGAGTAAGTACTGTAAATTTAAAAGTTATTTTTTGGACTAAAACTAAAGAATACAAACGAGGCGCACTCGAAGTTAAAAGTGATGTAATTAAAAACGTAAAAAACGTGATAATAAAAAACGGGCTAAACATGCCTGCAGATATTACAGAAATAAAACTATACGGTTCACAAGACAGTATTCCAATTACAGTAACAAAATAAAAAAAGCAACCCACGGGGTTGCTTTTTTTTATGAATTATAATAACTAAGACTCTCCCTAATTAAACCATCAGAAGCTTTATTATTTATTTTAAAATATTCATAATCGTTAAGAAGCACAAAGTTAATCTCTCCTCCTATATTCTTTTTATCATGTTTCATCAATTCAAGAATAGGCTGAAAATCTTCTTCTACCAATGTTACTTTACCATAAATTTTAATAATAGTATCTTTTATTTCAGAGACTTTATCTTCAGGAAAATCTAATACTTTTGATGATAAGTAAGCTTCACAAACCATTCCAATGGCAATAGCTTCACCATGTGTTAGAGCTTCCTTTTTCGGGTTCTCTAAAAAATAAGACTCTACACCATGCCCAATAGTATGTCCCCAGTTTAAAACCTTACGAATACCTTGTTCTTTAGGATCTTCCAAAACAACTTCATTCTTAATTTCTATAGAACGATGAATCAAATCAACAATATTAAGTTTATCGTTATCTTTAATTTCGTTAAATAACTTGATATCGTGGGTCATTCCATACTTAATAATTTCCGCAGTACCAGAACGAATTTCTCTGGGAGTTACGGTGTGTAAGTATTCAGGATCAATAATAATTAACTCTGGATTAGCAAATACACCAATCTGGTTTTTTAATACACCTAAATCAACACCTGTTTTTCCGCCAACAGAAGCATCTACCATGCTTAATAAGGTTGTAGGAATATTCACAAAATCAATTCCACGTTTAAATGTAGATGCAACAAAACCACCTAAATCAGTAATCACACCACCACCTAAGGTAATTAATAAGCTTTTTCTATCAGCTCCTAATTCAGTCATTACATTCCAAACTCCCATACAAGTTTCTATGTTTTTATGAACTTCACCAGCATCAATTTGAATGACTTCAATAGGTTTATCTGTAGCAAATAACTGAATGAATCGAGGATAGCAACAATCTAAAGTGTTGTCATCCACTAAAATAAAAACTGAAGAATAGTTTCTTTCAGAAACTAAATAGGTTAATTCATTATAGCCTTTTTCTTCAAAATGAATAGGGTATGTTGCTGCATTAATTGTGGTCATAATAACAAAAAAATATAAGGCGAAATTAAATAGAAAAAATTAAAATATATCAGTCTACTCAATTATATTTGTCTCAATAAATAAAGAAATAATATTACCTCGATAATGAGACTTTTTGATAATACAGAAACTGCTTTTAAATTAAAATCTGACTCAGAGTTAGAACGTGCATATTTTTTGTTTAAAATGATTCAGAGCCAACCAATGGTTCGAATAGGTACAGCGGTAACAAACTTTGCTTTAAAAGCACACTTACCAGTTGAAGGATTAATCCGTTCAACAGTTTTTGATCATTTTTGTGGAGGAGTAAGTGAAGATGATTGCTTACCTAATATCGAAAAAATGTACGAACAAGGTAATGTACACAGTGTTTTAGATTATTCAGTAGAAGGGAAGGAAGATGAAGCCCAGTTTGATGATGCTTTAAAAATGACGTTGAAAACAATCAATTTTGCTGAAGAAAAGCAATCTATTCCTTATGCAGTTTTTAAACCTACAGGTTTCGGACGTTTCGCTTTATATCAAAAATTAACTGAAGGAAAAGAGTTTACTTCAGAAGAAAAAGTAGAGTGGGATAGAGTTGTAGAGCGTTTTCATACCGTGTGTAAGGCTGCAAAAGAAAAAGATGTTCCATTACTAATTGATGCAGAAGAAAGCTGGATGCAAGATGCTGCAGATGATTTAATTGAGGAGTTAATGGAAATTTACAATAAAGAAAAAGCCATTGTTTTTAATACGCTACAAATGTATCGTCATGATCGTATGGAATATCTACGAAAGCTACACCAAAGAGCTCACCAAAAGGGATATCATATTGGAATGAAAGTTGTTCGTGGAGCTTATATGGAAAAAGAGCGTGAAAGAGCTAAAGAAAATGGTTACGAGTCTCCTATCTGTGTGGACAAACAAGCAACAGATGACAATTATAATGAAGCAGTTCGGTATATGATGGACCATAAAAATATGGCAATTTTTGCAGGAACTCACAATGAAGAAAGTTCATATTTATTAATGGATTTAGCTAAAGAACATAATATTGCTAAAGATGATAAACGTATGTGGTTTGGTCAATTATATGGTATGAGTGATCATATTAGTTTCAATTTAGCCAAAGAAGGATATAATGTAGCGAAGTATGTTCCATTTGGACCTGTTCGTGATGTGATGCCATACCTAATTCGAAGAGCAGAAGAAAACACTTCAGTAGCTGGGCAAACTTCCAGAGAATTGAATTTACTTAAAACTGAAAAAGCACGTAGAAAGCTTTAATGAATACAGTTGATGAAATAAAAGAAGCTATCTATAAAAATAAAAAAAGATTAGCAAAAGAGCTTCAAGAAAGCAGAGAGCTTATATTTCTTGTTAGAAAATCACTAACAACTTCATTAACAGACGAAGAAAAGGCAAAAGTAAAAGAACAAACACTTGATATTTGTAAAGCAATTCCTGCCTTTACAGTGTTTATGCTACCAGGAGGAGCATTACTTTTGCCTTTACTTATAAAATTAATTCCTGATATTTTACCTAGTGCTTTTAGAGAAGATGATGAAGAGCTAGAAAATAGAAAGTTAAAATAGCACAAAAATTATCTATTACTCCCTTTTTAGGCATTAATTAAAGCTACAAAATTCCTTTAAATGAAAGTAGAAATAGTAGTATATTGTTATAAAAAAGTACTTTTTGTAAAGCTTTAAATAAAATATTACGAATTCATAAATAAAATTTCGTTAATCGTAAACAATAAAACACTACTTTTGCAGCTTCAAAATAAGCACGAATGCAATCAATAAGAAACATTGCTATTATAGCACACGTTGACCACGGTAAGACAACCTTGGTAGACAAAATTATAGATCAAGCCAAAATTTTAGATGAACGTAAAGAGCGTACTGATTTATTATTAGATAATAACGACTTAGAACGTGAACGTGGTATTACCATTTTATCTAAAAATGTATCCGTAAACTACAAAGGGGTGAAGATTAATGTAATTGATACTCCTGGTCACGCCGATTTTGGTGGAGAAGTAGAACGTGTACTAAAAATGGCAGATGGAGTTTTATTATTGGTTGATGCTTTTGAAGGACCAATGCCTCAAACACGTTTCGTATTAGGAAAAGCTATTGAATTAGGGTTAACTCCTATTGTAGTAGTAAACAAAGTAGATAAAGAAAACTGTACACCAGACTTAGTACATGAAAAAGTATTTGATTTAATGTTTGCTTTAGAAGCAAATGAAGATCAATTAGACTTTACAACTATTTACGGTTCAGCTAAAAATGGTTGGATGAGTACAGATTGGCAAAAACCAACTGAAGATATTGTTCCTTTGTTAGATGCTGTTTTAGAAACAATTCCAGAAGCACCATATCGTGAAGGATCTCCTCAAATGCAAATTACATCGTTAGATTATTCTTCATTTAAAGGAAGAATAGCTATTGGACGTGTTTACCGTGGAGATTTAGAAAAGAACAAAGACTACATGCTTTGTAAAGCAGATGGAAGTACGAAAAAAGTCCGTATTAAAGAATTACACGTTTTTGAAGGAATGGGTAAGGCTGAAGCAGAAAAAGTTCGTAGTGGAGATATTTGTGCAGTAACAGGTTTAGATGATTTTGAAATTGGAGATACGATTGCCGATGTAGATAATCCAGAAGCTTTACCAAGAATTGAAGTAGATCAACCTACTATGAGTATGTTATTTACTATTAATAACTCTCCATTCTTTGGTAAAGAAGGTAAGTTTGTAACGTCTCGTCACTTACGTGATCGCTTATTTAAAGAGATGGAGAAAAACTTAGCGTTACGTGTTGATGAAACAGATACAGAGGATAAATTTAACGTTTTCGGACGTGGAGTATTACACTTATCAGTATTAATTGAAACGATGCGTCGTGAAGGATACGAATTACAAGTAGGTCGTCCTCAAGTAATTTTAAAAGAGATTGACGGAGTTAAGTGTGAACCATACGAAACATTATCAATTGATGTTCCTGAAGATGTAGCTTCTAAAGCAATTAACTTAGTTTCTTTACGTAAAGGAGACTTATTAGTAATGGAGCCAAAAGGAGATTTACAACATTTAGAATTTACCATTCCATCAAGAGGATTAATTGGTTTACGTAATAAAATATTAACAGCAACAGCTGGTCAAGCAATTATAAACCACCGATTCAGCGAATATGGACCTTATAAAGGAGAGTTTGCAGAAGAGTTAAAAGGTGCTATTGTTTCTTCTGAAACAGGAAAAGCAACTGCTTATGCAATTGACCGTTTACAAGATAGAGGACGTTTCTTTATTGATCCAAACCAAGAGATTTACAAAGGTCAGGTGGTAGGTGAAAATGCCAAGGCAGATGATATGGCAGTTAACTTAATTAAAGGAAAGAAGTTAACTAACGTACGTGCTTCAGGTTCAGATGACGGCGTGAAAATTGCTCCAAAAATTGATTTCTCATTAGAAGAATGTATGGAGTATATTAGACCAGATGAGTATTTAGAAGTTACCCCAGAAAGTTTACGTATGCGTAAAATTAACTTTGTAAAGTAATATTACACGCTTAGATAAAACCAAAAACCACCTGAATTACAGGTTTTTTTTAAAAAAAATACTTGCATAATTCAATTTTTATTTCAAATATTTGTAACAACAAAAACAAAGAAATGAATTTTATTCAATTACATCATCATCATTTTCATACTTGCACTCAGGCGAGCTGAAAATGTATTGAATAAAATCAAGATATATTTTAAACCCGTTTGAGTAAATCAAACGGGTTTTTATTTTCAACAAGGCGCCACGAAAATACTTCCCAAAAGATTTGCTCAAACCCATTCAAAACTAAAATGAGTAAATTAAAAATAGCCATACAAAAATCAGGAAGACTCAACCAAGATTCCTTACAAATTTTAAAAGATTGTGGAGTTTCTATTGATAACGGTAAAGATCAATTAAAAGCTTCTGCAAACAATTTCCCTTTAGAGGTTTTTTATCTAAGAAATGGTGATATTCCGCAATATTTAAAAGATGGAGTTGTAGATATAGCCATCATTGGCGAGAATTTATTAATAGAAAAAGGAGAGGAGATTCAATTTATAGAAAAATTAGGTTTTTCAAAATGTAAAGTATCCTTAGCAATTCCTAAAAATGAGAAATATACAGGAATAAACTATTTTCAGAATAAAAAAATAGCAACCTCATACCCGAATACAGTTTTAAAATTTCTAGAAAAAGAGAACATAAAAGCACAATTACATATTATTAATGGTTCAGTAGAAATAGCTCCAAATATTGGATTAGCCGATGGTATTTGTGATATTGTTTCTAGTGGTTCAACTTTATTTAAAAACAATTTAAAGGAGGTAGAAGTTTTATTAAAATCAGAAGCAGTATTAGCGGTTTCTCCTCAAATAAAAGAGCAACAACAAGTAATACTTAACAAGTTACAGTTTAGAATTCAATCAGTATTAAAAGCAAGACAATCAAGGTATGTGCTATTAAACGCTCCGAATGAAAAATTAGAAACAATTATTAATATTTTACCAGGAATGCGTAGTCCAACGGTACTTCCTTTAGCTGAAGAAGGGTGGAGTTCTGTGCACTCTGTATTGAATAAAAATCAATTTTGGGAAATTATAGACGAATTAAAAAGTAATGGAGCAGAAGGTATTTTGGTGTGTCCAATAGAAAAAATGGTTGTTTAATAACAGAAAAGTAGCCAATAATTATAGCTAAAAACAATAAAAATAAACAGATGAAAATTATAAAAAATCCAGGAAAAAAAACTTGGGAGTTACTGTGTAAAAGAGTTACTTTAAGTGAAAACAGTTTACAGGAAACAGTACAAACAATATTAAATGATGTAAAGCTTAATAAAGATAGAGCTTTAAAAAAATATACACAGTTATTTGATGGAGTGTTATTAACCGAGTTAGAAGTTTCTAAAAAAGAGTTAAAAGAAGCACAAAACTTAGTTTCAGAAGAATTAAAATTAGCTATACAATTAGCAAAAAATAATATTGAAGCTTTTCACAACAGCCAAAAAGAAACACCTAAAAAAATAACAACAACAAAAGGAGTAACTTGTTGGAGAAAAAGTGTAGCAGTAGAAAAAGTAGGCTTGTATATTCCTGGAGGTTCTGCTCCATTATTTTCTACTATTTTAATGTTAGGAGTTCCAGCAAAAATAGCGGGTTGTAAAGAAATAGTATTGTGTACTCCAACGAATAAAGAAGGTAAGATTAACCCAGCTATTCTATACACTGCTTCTATGGTAGGAGTAACTAAAATTTTTAAAGTTGGAGGAGCTCAGGCTATTGGAGCGATGGCGTACGGAACAGAAACCGTTCCTCAAGTATATAAAATATTAGGACCAGGGAATCAGTTTGTGACTAAAGCCAAAGAATTGGTACAACAACAAGGGGTAGCTATTGATATGCCTGCAGGCCCTAGTGAAGTACTTGTAATTGCAGATGAAACATCAAACCCTGTTTTTGTAGCTTCCGATTTATTATCACAAGCAGAACACGGAGCAGATAGTCAAGCTATTTTAGCTACTACTTCTGAAAAAGTTGCTCAAAATGTTATAACAGAACTAAACAAACAAATAGAAGAATTACCTAGAAAAGAATTAGCTAAAAAAGCAATAGGGAATAGTTTTGCAGTTGTTTTAAATTCTTCTGAAGAATGTATTCAGTTTAGTAATGAATATGCTCCAGAGCACTTAATTATAGCATCAGAAAAAGCTTCTGAATATATCGAAGGAATTGTAAATGCTGGTTCAGTATTCTTAGGAAATTACAGTTGTGAAAGTGCAGGTGATTATGCTAGTGGCACCAATCACACCTTGCCAACTAACGGTTATGCAAAAAACTATAGCGGAGTTTCGTTAGACAGTTTTGTAAAGAAAATTACTTTTCAAGAAGTAACTAAAGAAGGAATTGAAAATATAGGTGAAGCCATAGAATTAATGGCAGAAGCAGAAGGCTTACAAGCGCACAAAAATGCCATTACAGTTAGATTAAAAGAGTTAAATGGCTAAGCGTCATTTCGAATGAATATGAGAAATCTTAACCTTATTGAGTAACACCTCAAAATAGTTAACAATGAAAAAAATAAACTTAAACAAGATAGTACGCACAAACATTCAGCAATTAAAAGCTTATTCTTCTGCTAGAGATGAATTTAAAGGTGTTGCTGAAGTGTATTTAGACGCTAATGAGAATCCGTTTGGTACTTTGAATCGCTATCCAGATCCGCAACAAATAGCAATTAAAAAACGATTGTCTGAGATTAAAGGTGTAAAAGAGAATCAAATTTTTATAGGAAATGGAAGTGATGAAGTAATCGATTTAGCATTTAGAATATTTTGTAATCCGGGGAAAGACAAAGCCTTAACTTTTACACCCTCTTATGGAATGTATAATGTTTCCGCAGCTATTAATGATGTTGAATTGATTGAATTAGCTTTAAATCAAGAATTTCAGATAAATACAGATGTTTTAGAATGTTATTTAGAAGATGAAAATTTAAAAATAATATTCATTTGTTCACCAAATAACCCAACAGGTAACTGTTTTGAAGATGAAACAATTGAGTTTATTCTTAGTAAATTTAAAGGAATTGTAATTATTGATGAAGCTTATATTGATTTTAGCACTGAAGAGTCTTTTATAAATCAATTAAAAAATTATCAAAATCTAATTATAAGTCAAACCTTTAGTAAAGCATGGGGATTGGCAGGTGTTAGAGTAGGAGCAGCCTATGCTAGTAAAGAAATCATTGATATATACAACAAGGTGAAGCCTCCTTATAATATCAGTGCTTTAAATCAAGAAGCTGTACTTAATAAGTTAGATAATTTAGCTCAGTTTGAGATTGAGAAAAATATCATTCTCAATGAAAAGGAAAAACTAGAAAAACAGCTACAAGAAATTGAATTGATAAAAAAGATATATCCTTCTGAAGCTAATTTTATACTAATTGAAGTTACAAACGCTAATGAATTGTATAACTCATTAGTAGCTCAAAAAATTATAACTAGAAACAGGAATAATTTAGTAAATAATTGCATACGAATTACGGTAGGAAGCGAGAAAGAAAACAAGAAATTAATGACTGCATTAAAGGAATTGAGTGTTACACCTGATGAAGTTGAAAATTCATTTTAAATTTTAAAAAAACGATGAAAAAAATATTATTTATAGATAGAGATGGTACCTTAATTAAAGAACCAGCAGATGAACAAACAGATTCGTTTGAGAAATTACAATTCTATCCAAAGGTTTTTCAAGGATTGAGTAAAATAGCCAAAGAGCTTGACTTTGAATTAGTGTTAGTTACTAATCAAGACGGATTAGGAACAGAAGCATATCCAGAAAATACGTTTTGGCCAGTACATAACTTTGTGATGAACACCTTAAAAGAAGAAGGTATTGAGTTCGTAGAAGAAATCATTGACAGAACCTTTGCCAAAGACAACCAACCTACAAGAAAACCAAACACAGGCTTATTAACAAAATATTTCTCTAAAGAATATGATTTGAAAAACTCTTTTGTGATTGGTGACCGTTTAACCGATATAGAACTTGCTAAAAACTTGGGAACTCAAGGAATTTACATAAATGATGAAACAAATTTAGGAACTGATGAAATTACTGTAAAAAGAGAGGAACTAGATGATTTTATAGTTTTAGAGAGTAACGATTGGAACACTATTTATGAGTTTTTAAAATTAGAAGAACGTTCAGCAACTATTGAACGTAATACAAATGAAACTCAAATTAAAATTGATTTGAATTTAGATGGAACGGGAAAAAGTACAATAAATACTGGTATTGCTTTTTTCGATCACATGTTAGATCAAATAGCGCGTCACGGTCAAATGGATTTAAACATCCAAGTAACAGGTGATTTAGACGTAGATGAACACCACACCATTGAAGATACTGCAATTGCTTTAGGAGAAGTATTTTATAAAGCATTGGGAAATAAACTAGGAATTGAACGTTACGGGTTTTGTTTACCAATGGATGATTGCTTAGCTCAAATAGCCATTGACTTTGGTGGAAGAAACTGGTTAGTTTGGGAGGCAGATTTTAAACGAGAAATGATAGGGAAAATGCCTACGGAAATGTTTTATCACTTCTTTAAGTCGTTTACCGATGGTGCTAAGTGTAATTTGAATATCAAAGCAGAAGGAACAAACGAACATCATAAAATAGAAGCCATTTTTAAAGCCTTTGCTAAGGCTATAAAAGTAGCAGTAAAAAGAGATGTAGATAAGATGATTTTACCATCAACAAAAGGAGTTTTATAACAATGAACAATAATCAATTATCGGTAGACAATGGTTAAAGAGAATAATAGGTAACTGATGATTGATAAATGATAATTGAAAAATATGATAGCTATTATAAAATATAATGCTGGAAATATACGATCGGTACAAAATGCACTAACTCGCTTGGGGTACGAAAGTATTATAACTGATAATCCAGAAGAAATACAATTGGCAGATAAAGTAATATTTCCTGGGGTTGGAGAAGCAAGTTCAGCAATGCAATACTTAAAAGAAAGAAATCTTGATGAGTTAATTGTTTCCCTAAAACAACCTGTACTAGGAATTTGTCTAGGATTACAGTTAATGTGCACATACTCAGAAGAAGGAAATACCGAATGTTTGGGCATTTTTGATGCGTGCACAAAACAATTTCCACCAAAAGAAAAAGTCCCACATATGGGATGGAATAACTTTTTTGAATTAAAATCATCTAAACTGTTTAAAAACATAGCTTTAGAAGACGATGTATACTATGTTCACGGATATTATGCAGAAGTATCTAAAAACACACTGGCAATCTGCGATTATATTCTTCCGTTTAGTACCGTTATGCAGCAAGATAATTTTTATGCGATGCAATTTCATCCAGAAAAATCAGCTGATGTTGGAGAGCAGTTATTGAAGAATTTTTTAGAGTTATAAAAAGAAATTAAAATGAGAATTATACCCGCAATAGATATTATAGAAGGAAAATGTGTCCGCTTGACTAAGGGCGATTATGATACCAAAAAAATATATAATGAAAGTCCGTTAGAAGTAGCAAAAGAATTTGAGGCAAACGGAATAGAATACTTACATGTTGTTGATTTAGATGGCGCAAAATCTAGTCGAATTATAAACCACAAAGTATTAGAGCAAATAGCAACGAAAACGAATTTAAAAATTGATTTTGGAGGAGGTCTAAAGTCAGATGAAGATGCTCGAACTGCATTTGAAAGTGGTGCAAACCAAATAACAGGAGGAAGTATAGCGGTAAAAAATCCAGATATATTTATTGGATGGCTTACTAAATACGGAAAGGATAAAATAATTTTGGGAGCTGATTGTAAAGATAGAAAAATTGCGACTAATGGTTGGTTACAAACCTCAGAAGTTGATGTTGTTGAATTTATAAGTGAATATCAAGAAATAGGTATTTTAAACACAATTTGTACCGATGTAGCTAAAGACGGGATGTTACAAGGAGCTTCTTTAGATTTATATTTAGAAATTTTGAGTAAAACTTCAGTCAACTTAATAGCGAGTGGAGGAGTAGCCAATATCAATGACTTACATCGATTAAAAGAAATTGGTTGTGAAGGAGCCATTGTAGGAAAAGCCATTTATGAAGGAAATATAAGTTTAAAAGAATTACAAGAATTTATAAGTTAAAACATGTTAAAGAAAAGAATTATTCCATGTTTGGATATAAAAAATGGAAGAACGGTTAAAGGGGTCAATTTTATAGATATTAAAGATGCTGGAGATCCAGTAGAATTAGCAAAACAATATGTAAAACAAGGAGCGGATGAATTAGTATTTTTAGATATTACAGCTACTTTAGAAAATAGAAAAACCTTAGTTACATTAGTAAAAACAATTGCACGAGAGATTAATATTCCTTTTACTGTTGGTGGAGGTATTAGTACTGTTGAAGATGCAGTGGCGTTAATACAAGCTGGAGCAGATAAAGTAAGCATCAATTCTTCCGCAGTAAAAAATCCACAATTAATTACGGATTTAAAAAATCGGTTTGGGAGTCAGTTTGTAGTTGTAGCTATTGATACGAAAAATGTAAATGGGGAATGGAAAGTGTTCACCAAAGGAGGTACTTTTGAAACCGAACTAGAAACTGTGAGTTGGGCTACAGGGGTTGAAAAATTAGGCGCAGGTGAAATTCTATTAACTTCTATGAATAGTGATGGTACTAAAAACGGATTTGACATTGAAGTAACCAATGCAGTGAGTAAAGCTGTTAATATTCCTGTGATTGCTTCTGGTGGTGCTGGAAAAGTAGAGCACTTTACTGAAGTCTTTACCAAAACCCAAGCTAGTGCAGGATTAGCTGCTAGTATCTTTCACTTTGATGAAATACCAGTACCCGTACTAAAAAACGAATTAAAAAAACAAAACATAGCTATACGATGAATATAGATTTTACAAAAGGAAACGGGTTAATTCCTGTTGTTATTCAAAACAATACTACTTTGCAGGTGTTAATGCTGGGTTATATGAATAAAGAAGCCTTTATCAAAACACAAAAAGAAGGAAAAGTTACTTTTTATAGCCGAAGTAAAAATAGACTTTGGACAAAAGGTGAAGAATCAGGAAACTTTTTATGGGTGAAAGACATTCAATTAGACTGTGACAATGACACTTTGTTAATTAAAGTAACTCCAAAAGGACCTACATGCCACAAAGGAACTACTTCTTGCTTTGCAGAAGAGACCTCTAAAGGTTTTTTATACTCGTTAGAGAGCATTATTGCTGATCGAATAGATAATGATGTAGAAACCTCTTACACTAATAAACTTTTTAAAAGAGGTATTAATAAAGTAGCTCAAAAAGTAGGAGAGGAGGCTGTAGAAGTAGTCATCGAAGCAAAAGATAATAACGATGAACTATTTAAAAATGAGGCTGCTGATTTACTATATCATTATTTAATTTTATTAAAGGCAAAAGGTTTTAAGCTAACAGATATTGAAAGTGTTTTGAAAAATAGAAATTAAAAAAAGTTAGTTAACATGTTACAACCTCCTTTATAGAAAGTTTATAAAGTCAACTATTAGGGAAGGTTATGTGCTAATATTAATTATAAAACTTATAATTATTCTTTTTAAAGTTAAGTAAGAAGAAAGATGTAGATAATAAATTATTAACTTTTAGATATTTAATACAGTTTAATTTTCTTAAAGACGATTTTGAATAAAAAATGTTAAGGATGATAAGAAATATGAGAAATATTAATAATCGATTGTCTATTTTTACGGTATGAAAGAAGACTTACACCAACTGTTTACAGAGTTTCAAAATAGTATACAAAAAAACGATTTTGTAAAATTGACTTTAAGTAAACCAATTCGTAAAAGTGATGACTTGTCGAATGTATACGTTCGTCAAATAACGCTAAAAGGAGACGTGTGTTTTCAGTTTTTATATCGATATAAAACAAACGACCAGGCAAAAAATTATTCATTTGAAGAGAGTATAGAAGAATTAACTCTTTTACTTTCAGAAAAGTTTAGAGCGGCGACATTATTTACGTTGGAAAATGATTTATTAGTGTTTCTTTCTAAGAAGAAGAAAGTAAGCTATAAAACTACACAACCTAGTTTTAAAAATAAGTTACCAGAAACCCATGACAAACCCAAAGAGAAAAGAGCCAAAAACAGCGAGTATTTATATCATTTGGGAATAACTGATAAAGAGGGAAAGGTAATCCCCAAAATGGCGGATAAATACCGTCAAATTAATAAGTATTTAGAAATTATAGAAGCGCAAATACAATCGGTTAAGTTACCTAATCATATCAATATTGTTGACATGGGGTCAGGAAAGGGGTATTTAACCTTTGCTTTATATGATTATTTGGTAAATCAAAAAGGGTATACAGCTAGTGTTACAGGTATTGAATTGCGTGAAAGTTTGGTAAATTATTGTAATAATATTGCTAAAAAATGCGGGTTCAAAGGTTTATTATTTGTAGCACAACCTATTCAGGAGTATGACAATGATAAAATAGATATTTTAATAGCTTTACATGCTTGTGATACAGCTACAGATGATGCTATATACAAAGGGTTGGTTTCTAAAGCAGAGTTAATCATTTGTGCACCGTGTTGTCATAAACAAATCCGTCAGCAAGTAAAAGGAAAAGAGCAGGAGAGTCCTTTGTTAAAATATGGTATTTTTAAAGAACGTCAGTTTGAAATGGTTACTGACACCATACGCGCTTTAATTTTAGAGAAGAATAATTATACTACAAAAGTTTTTGAATTTATAAGCAACGAACATACACGTAAAAATGTAATGCTGATAGGTGCTAAATCATCTAGAAAGGTAGATAAAAAACGTATTGAAGCTAAAATTTCAGATTTAAAAGGAGCTTATCAAATAGAACAACACTATTTAGAGGGCTTACTATAACTTTTTATAATGAATACATCTGTTAGTAATGTGTTTAAAGATCTTCAGTTAGAAAATGAAGAATTAAAGGAGGTTGAGGATATTTTTTCAGAAGTAACTTATAAAAAAGGTGATATGATATTACATACTAACGAGAAAGTATACTATCAATATTATGTAATAAAAGGTTGTTTACGAACTTTTTTTATGGATACTAAAGGAAAAGAACATACCATACAATTTGCAATTCACGATTGGTGGATTAGTGATTATATAGGTTACTTTTCTGAATCAGAATCGATACTTGCCATTGAATGTATTACCGATGCTGTTGTGTTAAAAGTAGCTAAGAGTAATTTGGATAGTATTTATGAAAAAGTTCCTAAAATAGAACATTTTTTTAGAAAAAAGTTAGAGCGTTCAACAGTGCGATTTCAAAAAAGAATCTTAAATAATTTGGTGTTATCAGCTAAAGAGAGGTATCATTTGTTTTTACAAACCTATCCAAACATAGAGCAACAAATTAAAAACTATCATTTAGCATCTTATTTAGGAATAACAACCGAAAGTTTAAGTAGAATACGAAAAGATACATTATAAGCCTCTTTATTACCATACATCAATTTTTTTTTAACTTTCATGTTCTAATTTTGGAGTAACTTAAAAATATAAATAACATGAAAAAAGTAGTATTTGTACTAACTAGTCATGAAGAGCTAGGAAATACAGGAGAAAAAACAGGTTTTTGGATTGAAGAATTTGCAGCACCTTATTATCTATTAAAAGACAAAGGAGTAGAAGTGACTCTAGCATCTCCAAAAGGAGGACAACCACCAATTGACCCTAAAAGTAATGAACCAGATTTTCAAACACCAGCAACACTTCGTTTTAATAAAGATGAAGAACTTCAAAATGTCATGGCGAACACTGCAAAGTTAAGTGATATTAGTGAGGCTGATTATGATGCTATTTTTTATCCAGGAGGACATGGACCTTTATGGGATTTAGCTGAAGATAAACATTCTATAGCTTTAATAGAAGCTTTTTATACAAACGATAAGCCAGTTGGTGCTGTTTGTCATGCGCCTATAGTATTAAAAGATGCACAAGTAAATGGAGAGCCTTTAGTTAAAAATAAAAAAGTAACTGGTTTTTCTAATACAGAAGAAGAGATAATGCAATTAACTTCAATTGTGCCATTTTTAGTGGAAGATGAGCTAAAAAACAAAGGCGGAATTTATAGTAAAGCAGGAGATTGGCAAGAATATGTTATTGAAGACGGAAATTTAATTACAGGACAAAACCCAGCTTCATCAGAGTTAGTAGCTGAAAAATTACTGGCAAAATTATAGTTATTCTAAGGGAGAATATTAAAATAAAAATCGGTTAAAAATATTTTTAGCCGATTTTTATTTTTTAGGTATAAGTAAAAAGGTTTTATTGTATATTTAACGCCTAAGAATAAAAAAATGAAAGAATCTAAACCACTAATTATAGCGGCTTTTATTGCTATTTATGTTATTTGGGGATCCACTTATTTATTGAATAAAATTGTTGTTACAGAAGTATCTCCGTTATTATTAGCAGCCATTCGTTTTTCTATATCGGGAGCATTAATTATGTTAATAGCTAAGTTTTTAAAAGTACCTATTACAGTAACCAAAAAGCAACTTTTAAACTCTGCGATAGCAGGCTTCCTTTTTTTAGTATATGGAAATGGAATGTTTGTTTGGGCATTAAAGTTTGTTGATAGCGGTTTTGGAGCGTTATTAGCGGCAACACAGCCATTATTTGTATTATTACTACTACGTTTAATTGATGGAAAAAAGATGCAACGACAATCAATTATAGGAGTAGTTTTAGGGATTATAGGAATGTATTTATTGGTTAGTCAAAATGAAATAACAACTTCAAAAGATATGCTAATAGGAATTTTTATGATTTTTTCTTGTGTTTTAAGTTGGAGTTATGGTAGTGTATTTGTTTCTAAAGCCAAACTTCCTAAAAACTTTTTTGTAAGTACAGGTTACCAAATGCTTTTTGCAGGTGGCTTACTTTTTACTGCATCTTTATTATTAGGTGAAAACTGGTCTTCTCCCTTGGATTGGTCTTTTAAAGCGCAAGGAGCTATGTTTTTATTAATAGTTTTTGGAAGTATTGTAGCTTTTACATCTTTTAACTACTTGTTAAAAATTGTTCCAACAGAAAAAGTATCAACATCAGCGTATGTAAATCCTGTAGTAGCCTTGTTTTTAGGATGGTATTTTTTAGATGAAACCTTAACAACACAATCGGTAATAGCGTCTATTGTATTATTATCAGGAGTTTATTTTATTACATCAAGAAAACGAATATCAAAACTTAAAGTAACTTCTAAACCACAAAAAGTATAAACTTCTATTAACAGGAGTGTTTTAGTAGTGTTTTAAGCATAGTAATTATATTCCTTTACCTGATAAATACATAACTAGTTCTCCTGTATCATGTCTTATTATTACGATAGTTTTTCTTGTGCCAACTTTAGTTGGTGTAAATACTAGATTGAAATAAGTACCTTTTCTGCTAATACTTGTTCCTATGGACAATCCTTCAATCCTAAAATCTTTAGGATTATCTCCTTTAAGAAGTATTTCAGTTATCCTTGTATCTACATCACATACATTTGAAAGTTTAAATTCTGACTTTTTACTTGTGTGTATTTTAGATTCTAGTTGAAAATAGTCGAGAGAAACTTCATTAGCTTCAACACAAGTAATGGGCTCATCACCCTTAAAACAAGAAGAAAAAAAAGTTATGATGAAAAGTAGTAAGAGAAATATATTTGAATTTTTCATGATTTTTTAGCAGCAAATTTAATAAGTAATTTGAAATACACTAATTATTCCACCAAACTATAAAAAACTTAAAAAGTTCGCCGTTTGGTTTCTTTAGCCAACAAAGAGGAGTATTTTCTTCATTTAAAAATTGTTGAAGTTTATCTTGAAAGGTTTCAAAAGTTAACCAGTCAATATTTGAATGTGGATTTACTAACCAGTTATGTTTATTAGGAATATAGAATTTACAATCTGAGAATTGTGGTAATTCTTTCGGGTAAATATAAAAACCATAGATACACTCATTATTTAGCTGTTTGATTTTTTTCCCGAAATCCTTTAGAGGAACAAACAATTGTGCTTTAAAATATACTTGTTGTATTATTTCATCTATAACCAACTTTAATTTATCTAAATAAGTTTTAGTGTGATTAGAATAGAGTAGTGGTAATTGTTTTTCTTGAAGTTTTGTTAGCTTTTGAATAAGAGAATCGCGTCGATTTGGGCCAATCCAATGTTCAATTTCAGAGTTTCCAACAGAAACATCATATAAGTAGAACTTATATATAATTTCTAAATGAATTGATTCTTTATCCTTTAACAATAAACAATCTAACTCTCCTACAGTAATTTTTTCATTTTGAATTTGAATGTTCTCAGCAAGGATTGATACAGAACTATTTTGATTTAATTCAAATGAAACAAAACGTTCAACCAATTTACCCAAACGTAGTTTTTGTTTGATTTCTTCATTAAACGAGATTGTTTTAATTTTTAATATGGAGAATTGTTCTAAATTAAAAACACCTTTTCCATGCCATAGAAAAGGTGTTTTTAAAAATCCTTCATATTGTAATTGTAAGTCTTTTTGTTTTAGGGACATAAAAGATTTACTCTTTAATTCCTAGTTTATCTAATACCAATTTAGTGATATCAAAACGTTCATCGATATAACCAAATTCGTTTCCAGTAGTAGTTAAAATTTGTGTATAACCATTAGCTTTTGCTACTTCAGCTATTACTTCGCTTAGTTTTTTATATAGTGGTCTTAAACTCTGCTCTCTTTGCACTTGCATCATAGCTGATCCATTCTGACGAAATTTACCCATTTCTTGTTCAAGAGTTCTTAATTCTTGAATTCTAGTTTTCTTATCATCATCGGTCATTAGTTTTTCTTCTGCTTTAAAAGAATCAACTTTTGTCTTATATTCTGTAGCTTTTATTTGAAAACTAGAATCTAGTTTTTTACCATAATTTTCTACTCGTTGTAAGACCCCTTTCATTTGAGGCATTTTACTAATGACTAATTCGCTATCTACCGTTCCTACTTTGGTTTGCGCATTTGAAAATCCTATAAAAAATAAAGTTAGTATAAAAGTGATTTTTAGTTTCATGTATTTCTGTTTTTTGACAAATATAAAAAAGTGATTTTTTTAGTGCTCTTAAAAAGCGTTAAAGTTTATTTTCAATAGTTTTTATGATATTTTGAAGATCTTCTTGGAAATCAAACCATAAAATGTTTGAATCTTTACGAAACCATGTTCCTTGTCGTTTGGCAAACCTTCTTGAGTTCTTCTTAATTTCCTCAATAGCAAATTCTTTAGCAAAGTTACCTTCAAAATATTCGAATAACTCTCTGTATCCTACTGTTTGCAATGCGTTTAGGTTTTTATAAGGATGTAGTTTTTTAGCTTCTTCTATCAAACCTTTTTCAATCATAATAGCTACACGACGATTAATACGA
This sequence comes from Tenacibaculum sp. SSH1-16, assembly GCF_040104435.1. Lineage (NCBI taxonomy): Bacteria > Pseudomonadati > Bacteroidota > Flavobacteriia > Flavobacteriales > Flavobacteriaceae > Tenacibaculum > Tenacibaculum sp. SSH1-16. Next base: position 135,538 of record NZ_JBECOV010000003.1, on the reverse strand, counting down.
TCATACATAATTTCTCTATCGGCTGTCAATCCAATTTTTATAGATTGAAAATTACGAGGTGCTTTAGGTTTATTTTTAAAAGAACTGTATGTTTCTCCAGTTCCTATACAAATCTCTAAAGAACGGATTAATCGATGTGGATTGTCAATAGCAATCGTATTGTAAGCTTCAATATCAAGTTTTTTTAATCTTTTTTGAAGATGTTCTATACCTTTGTTTTCTAACTCAGTAGTTAAATCTATTCTTATTTGTGGATCTACATCAGGAAAATAATCTAATCCTTTTAAAACAGCATCTACATACAAACCACTTCCGCCTACCATTATTTGAATAGGTTTTTTAGTAAATAGTTCGTTTAGAGTTTTTAATGCATCTTTTTCAAACTGTCCTACTGAATAATTTTCAAAAACACTTCTGTTTTGAATAAAATGATGTGGAGCAGCATCCAGTTCTTCGGGGTCAGGAACCGCTGTTCCTATAGTCATTTCCTTATAAAACTGACGAGAGTCACACGAAATAATTTCACAATTAAAGTGCTGAGCTAGTTTAATGCTTAGTGCTGTTTTACCAATAGCAGTTGCACCAACAATCGTAATTAATGTGTTTTTTTGAGACATTTAGTTCAGTTTTGTTCCGCAATGATAACAAAATTCTGCATCATCTTTATGTCCTTCATAGGAGCAATTTGGGCAAGATTGAGTGTTTAGGTGTACCTTTTTTTTAGTCATTTCGGAACTTACAATTCCTGTAGGTATCGCAATAATAGCATAACCAATAATTACTGTAATACTTGCAATAAATTGTCCTAAAGCGGTTTGCGGAGCAATATCTCCATAACCAACGGTTGTAAGTGTTACTATTGACCAATAAATGCTTCTAGGAATACTTGTAAAGCCGTTTTCAGCCCCTTCAATAAAATACATTACGGAACCTAAAATGATACAGATAATCAACACAAAATAAAGAAAGACTCCAATTTTAGCTTTACTAGCATTTAAAGCTTTTATTAATTGATTTGACTCTCCAATATACCTAGAGACTTTTAAAATCCTAAAAACTCTTAATAGGCGTAATGCTCTCAAAGCTATTAAACTACTATGTGTACCTACAAAAAAGAACGTTAGGTACATAGGAATAGTAGAAAGTAAATCTATAATACCATAAAAGCTAAAAATGTATTTTGTTGGCTTGTTTATTGAAATAATTCTTAGGATATACTCAATGGAAAAAAAAATGGTAATAATCCATTCTGAAATATATAGGAAATTATGATGTTTGTTATCAAAACTTTCAATACTTTCAAGCATAACCAGTACAATACTTGCTAAGATTGCAAATAACAAGATGATGTCAAATAATCGTCCTGCAGGAGTATCTGCTTCATAGATTACTTCATGTAATTTTTCTCTCCAATTAAGTTTTTTACTATCCAAAAGATTAGGTTTTTGAATGCTTTATAGCATATTATAAATTATTTTCAACTTGTAATCGTACTATTTTAGAGACTTTATTTTTTAGTAAGTAGTTTTTAATGATAGTTTTTGCTAACTCTTTGTATTCAATAGGAGTAAGCATTGATTTTAGAATAGATAACTGGTTTTCCTGAAAAGCAAGATTGGTATATGTATATCCTATAACTTCGTTTTTTTCGATTAAAATTACGGCGTGTTCTTCAGGAATTCTGCCTTTATCAACAATAAGCATATTATCGTGATTAAAGTTTTTATCTGTAATTTTTCTTTTTCTAATGATATTGTACTTAGGTTTTAGCTTTTCAAGTTCTAAATGATATTTTAAACGGGTAAAAAGCATATTCCCAGTTTCTTCATAAGAAACTTTACTAACTCTTTTTATTACTTTTAATGCTTTTCTAGTTTCTTTTAAAAAGAGTTTATTAGTTTCTTGCTTTATATTTTTACCTCTCCCTACAAAAATGATTGTTCCTTCGTGGTTATGAACATAAAAAAGACCTTCTTTTTCAGGTAAACTATCTAATATTCTTTGAATACGAAACTTTTCATGTCTGTTGTCAAAATACTTTATAGATTGTTGAATAATACCTTTTTCAACATCTTTATCTATTAATAGTTTAAATAATTGTACCGTAGCTAATGCGTCACCTGTTGCTCTGTGACGATCAGACATAGGAATTCCTAAAAACTTACAGAGTTTTCCTAGACTATGAGATGGTGACTCTGGAATTAGTTTTTTGCTTAAACTAACTGTACATAGTGTATTTCGTTTGTATTTATAACCTAACCTGTCAAATTCGGTACGAAGAATACGATAATCAAAATTAGCATTATGAGCCACAATAAAACAATCTTGAGTTATTTCAACAATTCTTTTTGCTATTTCATAAAACTTGGGCGCATTTCGTAGCATTTTATTATTAATACCAGTAAGTTTTACAACAAATTCCTGAATTTCCCTTTCTGGATTAACTAAACTAATGAATTGATCTACAATTTGATGTCCATCATATTTATAGATGGCAATTTCTGTAATCCCTTCTTCGTTATATTTCCCTCCAGTAGTTTCAATGTCTAAAATAGCGTACAAATCTCTCCCTTTTTTAAGCTAGTTTATGTAAATCTAAGCAATATAATTTCTAACTCCAAAAATTGAGCTTCCTATTCGTACCATTGTACTACCATTTTTTATGGCTAATTCATAATCTCCACTCATTCCCATAGATAATGTTTGTAAATTAGGATAGTTTTCTTTATTTCCATTAAAGAAATTAGCTAATGAAGAAAATTCTTCTTGTAATTGTTTTTGGTTATCTGTAAACGTAGCCATTCCCATTAAACCAACAATTTTTATATTTTCAAGCTCTTCTAACTGATCTGACGCTAAAATAGCTTCAATATCTTCAAAAGGTAACCCAAATTTAGTATCTTCTTTAGCAATTCGTGCTTGTAACAAACAATTAATAACTCTATTATGTTTTTTAGCCTGTTTGTTTATTTCTTTCAGTGTTTTAAAACTATCTACACCATGAATTAAATCAACAAAATGAGCCATATACTTTACCTTATTACGTTGTAAATGACCAATCATATGCCATTTTATGTCCTTAGGCAATTCATCATACTTAGCTACCATTTCTTGTATTTTATTCTCACCAAATATTCGCTGACCAGCATCGTAAGCTTCTTTTAAATCTGCAATAGGTTTGGTTTTAGAAACAGCAACTAACGTTACATTTTCTGGTAGTGTTGATTTTATTTTTTGAAGATTTTCTTTAATTTCTGTAATCATAATAATTGTTTATCAGACTTTATACTAAAACTCGTAAATAGTTAAAGCACTTCTTAACTTAGGTTCTATGTAGGTTGTTTTCGGTGGCATCATTAAGCCAGCATCAACAATAGTTTTTAGTTCTTGAATATTGGTAGGTAGCATTCCAAAAGAAACTTTAAACTCACCACTGTCAACCTTTGTTTTTAATTCTAACCCGTCAGATTTGTCTTGAGAATATACAATTTTAGAAGCGTTTCTAATATCCTCAATTCCTAAAATAGGTTCTAATACGGTTGTATATAAAATATAAGCATCTAATTCACTTAAACAGTCAGTAAATTCATAAGCTGATTTACGTAAATACAAAGCATAAAATTCACCATTTAAATACATGCTAAAATGGTGTTTTTCTTTAGGTTTATATAATTCCTGTCCACGATTCTCAATTCTAAAATGAGTATCTAATTCTATTAAAAGCTCCTCTGGAGTTAACCCGTTTAAATCTCTTATAAATCTATTGAATTCATAAATTTTTACCTGACTTTCAGGTAATAGGTAACTCATGAAAAAATTATAGTCTTCTTTACCTGTATGTTTTGGATTATTCTCTGCTAAATTTTGTGCCAATAAACATGAAGATGTTGAACGATGATGTCCATCAGCAATATATAGGGTGTTAACTTCTTTAAAAGCTTTGGCTATTTGCTCTACATCTTTCTCTTCGTTTATTACCCATAAAAAATGTAAATCCCTATCAGATGTAGAAAACTCGTATTCGGCTCTTTCTTCCTGATATTTTTTTATAATAACATTAATTACATCATTGTCAGGGTAGGTGAGTAGTACTGGTTCTGCATTAAAACCTGTATTTTTTAAGTAGTTTTCAAATAGTAACTCACGTTCTTTTAAAGTGTCTTCGTGCTTTTTTATTACTTCATTATGATAATCTTCTACAGAGGTTGCTGCGATTATTCCACAGAAATTATCATTTGGAGTTATTTTTTGATATATGTAATAAGCAGGAGTTTCATCTTGCTTAAAGACTTCATTTTCTTTGAATTCTAAGTAACGATTGTGTACCAACTTAAAACGTTGTTCTCCTGTTACATCTTGTTTATGGTATTTATATCCAGGATTAATTACATGCAAAAAAGTGTATGGATTAAAATCGAGTTTTGCACCGATTTCCGCAGGAGTATAAATTTCATACGATTTAGAAGATACTAAAGCAACTTTATCTCTGGTAGCTCTAACAGCTTTAAAAGGTTTTACAATTGCCATAGATTATTCGCTTAGTAATTCGATGATTTTGTTAGCAAGTTCAATTCCAGCTCTATCTTGTGCTTCAACTGTTGAAGCACCAATATGAGGTGTCATCGATATTTCAGGGTTCATTAATAGTTGAATTTCAGGTCTTGGTTGGCTTTCAAAAACGTCTAATCCTGCATATTTAACCTTTCCACTATCAATAGCATTAACTAAATCAACTTCATTTAGAATACCTCCATGAGAAGTGTTTATAATTCCTACACCATTTTTCATCTTGTCAAACAAAGATGTTTCTATAACATATCCCTCTTGAGCAGGAAGATGTAGTGTAATAAAGTCTGATTTTGATAATAGGTTATCTATACTTTCCGTTTCAATAAAGAAGTCTACTGATTGACCATCGAAAAAAGGAATTGTGATAGTTGCATTGTCTATTTCTACATCAGTTGCTATCACTTCCATACCTAAAGCTAGTGCAGTTTTTGCAACTTCTTGTCCTACAGTATCAAACCCAATAATACCTAATGTTTTACCTCTTAGCTCAGTTCCTTGCGAGTATTGCTTTTTTAAGGCGTTAAAGCGCATATCTCCTTCTAAAGGCATTTCACGGTTTGACTGGTGTAAAAAACGAACCATTCCAAATAAATGCGCAAATACTAGTTCTGCAATTGAAGTAGCTGAAGCATCTTCACTATTCACAATATGAACTCCATTATCAATAGCATAATCAACATCAATGTTGTCCATTTCGGTTCCTAAACAAGCAATAAGTTTAATGCTTGGGCAAGCATCAATTAACTCTTGTCGCACTTGTGTAGTATTACCTACTGTAATAGCATCAATAGCATGATCGTTTATATAATTTTCTAGCTGCTCTTGTGCAACTTTTGTATTTATAACTTCAAAACCTTTGTTTTCTAAAGCTTGTATTCCGCTAGCGGAAATTCCATCATTCACTAATATCTTCATCGTTCTTTATATTAAAATGTCATTGTGAAAAATGACGTTGTATCTAACTTATTCTTTCTAATTCTTGCATTACATCTACTAAAGCTTGTACACTGTATAAAGGTAAAGCGTTGTACATACTTGCACGATAACCACCAACACTTCTATGGCCGCTTAATCCATTAATATTGGCTTCTTGCCACATTTTATCAAACTTAGCTTGCAAGTTTTTATCAGCTAAGGTAAAAGTAGCATTCATATGACTTCGGTCTTCTATAGCAGCGACTCCTTTAAATAAAGGATTTCTGTCTATTTCACTGTATAAAAGAGCTGATTTCTTCTCATTCACTTTTTCAATGAATTCGATACCTCCTAAATCTTTTAACCACTCTAAGGTTAACATGGAAGTATATACTGCAAATACAGGTGGTGTATTAAACATACTTTCTTTGTCAAGAAATACTTGGTAATTTAACATTGAAGGAATTTGGCGCTCAACTTTTCCTAAAATGTCTTCTTTTATTACAACAAGGGTAGTACCAGCTGGTCCCATATTTTTTTGAGCTCCTGCGTAAATTAAATCAAATTTTGAAAAATCCAGTTGACGAGAAAAAATATCAGAACTCATATCACATATCATTGGAACAGAAGTCTTAGGAAAACTCTTCATTTGTGTTCCGTAAATGGTATTATTGCTAGTACAATGGAAGTAATCTACATCTGTAGGAATTTCATATGTTTTGGGAATATAACTGAAGTTCTTATCTTTTGAGGAAGCTACTTCTACTAATTCGCCAAATAATTTAGCTTCTTTAATTGCTTTATCACTCCAAGTCCCTGTATTTAAGTAAGCTGCTTTTTTATTTAGTAAGTTATAAGCAACCATTAAAAACTGCATACTGGCTCCACCTTGCAAAAACAATGCTTTGTAGCCTTTATTTTCAAGACCTAATAATTCTAGTGCTAAGCTTCTTGCTTTTTCAATTACATCTACAAAGGGTTGACTTCTGTGTGAAATTTCGATTAAAGATAAATTGTCATTATTAAAGTCAATGACTGCTTCTGATGCTTTTTTTAGCACTTCTTCAGGTAAAATACAAGGCCCTGCACTAAAGTTATGTTTTTTCATTTGTGTTGTTGTGTTTTGCTACACAAAGGTGCAAATTTATATAGAGACTCTTTTAAATTTTAGCTAAAAATTCTAGTGTGTTTACGCCGTCAGCATAGTCCCATAACTTGGGGTGTTGTGTCTGTCCGAATGCTATTTCATTTTCAATAAAATTATTGGCCACTATACACTGAATTTGCTCTCTGTCTTCCCACAATTTAATTTTTAAATCATCTGCATTATCATAGTACTCATAAAAAACAGAAGCGATAGGAGAGGCGTAGCTTTCATCTTCTTTAATCATTAAAAACCCATTTTCTAAAATATCAAACTCACTCATTAAATACACTGCCTTATTGTAATCGTAATTATTAGCGTATTTAACATTGTTAATGATTTCATGTTGTTGATACATTCCATTGAAAAAAGCGTCGAAATTATAGTCTTTAGGAACAAATACTTTTGAAACAGAACGACAACCTAATCCGAAATAACGAAAAACATCTTCGCTTAAATTTTGCAGTTGTTCTTCCGATTCATTTCCTGTTAAAACCGCAACAGAATTTCTGTTTTTTCTTATAATGCTAGGTTTATCTTTAAAGTAATATTCAAAATAACGTGCTGTATTATTACTACCAGTAGCTATTACCGCATCAAACCCTGTTAGTTTTTCTTCAGTAAACGTGATTTTTCTTTTTAATTCAGGATCAATATATTCTAAATATTTTGCTAAAAAAGGCAATAAATGTTTATCGTTAGAAGATTGTTTAACTAATACCGAGTGCCCAGAAATTAGAACTGATAAAAAGTCATGAAAGCCTACTAACGGAATGTTTCCAGCCATGATAACAGCGACTAATTTAGGTTCGTTGTTACCTAAGTTTTCGTTAGCAATCCACTGAGTTAAGTTTTCAGAAGTGAGTGCTTTTGCCCAATTTTCTATAGAGAATAATATGTTTTCTCTGGTAAACCAGGTGTTATTTTCTCCTGCTATTTTTAATTGATGCTTAAATCCATCAAAAAACAATTCGTTATGTTCTATATGTTCTTTTTTCTCTATTTTTTCTTGAGAAAATTGACTTAAAAATTCTCCTAGTTTATGAAAAGCGTTAATTCTACTTTTTATACTATCCATTTATTTTGGTTCTAAATTAAATTGGAACTATTTTTGCAAATGCAAAGTTACAAAACTGAAAGAGATTAATTATGGCAATTATAATAACTGATGAATGTATAAACTGTGGTGCTTGCGAACCTGAATGTCCTAATACAGCAATTTACGAAGGTGCAGATGACTGGAAATATGCTGACGGTACTGATTTAACAGGAAATATTGTTTTACCAAACGGTAAATCTGCCAATGCGAATGAAGATCAAGAGCCAATTTCGGATGAAATTTATTACATTGTTGTAGATAAATGTACAGAATGTAAAGGTTTTCATGAGGAGCCACAATGTGCTGCTGTTTGTCCTGTTGATTGTTGTGTTCCTGATGAAGATAATGTAGAAACAGAAGAAGAGTTATTAGCTAAACAACGTTTTATGCATAACGATTAATAAACTCCAAATTTTTGGAGATATGAAATAAAAAAATCCTGAGAATATTCTCAGGATTTTTTGTTTTTATGAAAAACTATTAAAGTTTAAATCCTAGTCTAGTAAAAAAGTAAGCACCGTCTGACCCCATTTGAACAGAATCTGCTAACCCACCTTGATCAGTCCATCCATCAAACTGTGGAGTAGGATATACATTGAAAATATTGTTTCCTCCAATCGTAAAGGTAATTTTATCTGTAAAAGCATAGCTTAGACTTAAATCAGTTGTAATAGCTGATTTATACACATCATTTCCTGCTTTATATAAATTAGTATCTCCAATACCATCCTCATCAGTATCAAAATTTAAAGCTTCACTTTCATTGGCAGGAGAGTACTGTACCCATTGAAAATCAAACAACTCAACATCACTGAATTTAGTTAGATTTAGAGACACATCAAACTTCTTATATCCATACCTTAGGTTTAAACCGAATTTGTGATCTGGAGCTGCTGCTTTTAAATAAGCTTCAGAAAAAGGACTAAAGAAAGTAAATTTGTTTAAGTTTCCGTTCTTTATCTTTTCAATTTTAGTATCGTTAAAGTTTCCTACCAATCCTACATCTATTCTATGATCTTCAAAAGACTTTTTATAGTTTAAAACAATATCTAATCCTTGAGTTTTTGTATCAACACCATTTGCAAAGAATTGTGCTGCATCAACGCCTAAATTCAATCCAGAAGCATCAAAGTTATCTGTTAAAATAATGCGATCATCAACAGTAATAGAATATGCATCAATGGTAGCTGTAAATCCACCAATTTTATAAGTAAACCCTAAACTAGCATTGAATGCTGTCTCTTCTTTTAATTGTTCTATTCCGAAAGCTCTAGTTACAGTACTGTTATTTGCAGATAATAATGATGGTAAAGATTCCCCATTAACAATATTGGTAAACTTTAAATTATAATATAATTGAGCTAAAGATGGTGCTCTGAAACCTGAGGAAATAGAGCCTCTCAAGGTTAAGTTATCACTTGCTTTAAATCTTGAAGCTAACTTAAAGTTAAATGTACTACCAAAATCACTGTAATCTTCATAACGAACAGCTGCGCCTACTAAGAATTTTTCTGTAAAGTTAAATTCAGAATCAAAATAGATACCTACATTACTTCTTGAACGGTCAACTTCATTATCAGGTCCATATCCAGGGAACCCTTGAGAACCACCAGGTAATTCATCACCATTACTGTCAACAGCTACTGGTTGAACAGCAGGATTTGTCATTAATACTCCGTTATCATCATATAATCCATAAGAAGCTTCTTCACCAGCAAAAATGATAAAGTTTTCCGTTCTATATTCTAAACCGAAAGCAAGGTTAACTCCACTCATTAAATCTTCTAAGTACTTACTAAAATCTAATCCAGTAGTATTTTGTGATAAACTATGACCTCCTGCATTAAAATCGGTAGGTGAAGCATCTTTTAAAGAAGCGTTGTTTGAGTCTTTGATGAAATAATGAAACTTGTTTTCTCCATACGTATTATTGAAGTCAATCTCCCAACCATTTTCTAATTTATGTTTAATTCCTGCTGATACAGATATATCAGTGATGTTTGAAGTAATTCTAGGAGTAAATCCATTAGGATGTATGCTAGGAACACTTCTATTGTCGCCTTCATCAAAACTATCTCTTGAAAAAGCATACGCATCAGTATCTCTATAATTTCTACCTCCAAAAGCATATGCTTCGGTATTGTCATTTATAGGTAAACTAGCATTTACCATAAAATTGAATCCATCTATAGCAGCGCTACCATATCCTTTTCGCCAAGAAAAACCAGGTCTCAATGTTCTTTCTTTTGACAATAATTCGGTAGTAAAGTTTACAAAACCTCCTTTATCATTCAATTTAGCTCCGTAGTTTAAATCTAGTTTAAAAGTTCCACCATCAAAACTTTTGTCTTCTCCATCTAATCTGTTTTTTCCTTCAACATTGTATAAAGTTTCTCCTGTAGCTTCAGCCCATCCACTTCCTATTGCTGTGCTATAAACTCCATAACCAATACTTCCTGAAACACCGTCGGTATTATCTTTTAAAACAATATTAATAACTCCTGCAATAGCATCAGAACCATACTGAGCAGACGCTCCATCTCTTAGAACTTCAATTCTTTTAATAGCAGCAGCAGGAATTGCATTTAAATCGGTTCCTGAATTTCCGCGTCCACGTGTTCCAAAAATATTAACTAATGATGATTGATGGCGTCTTTTACCGTTGATAAGTACCAAAGTTTGGTCTGGACCTAAACCTCTTAAGGAAGCAGGTACGATATGGTCGGCACCATCTGACCCTGATTGCTTAGTAGCATTAAATGACGGAGCTGCATACTGTAATATATCATTTACTTCTACTTTACCATTTTTAGTTGCTAAATCTCCTACATCAATTATATCAACAGGTACAGGTGTGTCAATAGCTGTTCTTTTAGGGTTTCTAGACCCTACGATAACAACTTCATCTAATTCTAAACCTTCTTTTAAAACAATATTAAAATTAGTTTTTCCATTAATAGGAATTTCTTGTGTTTCAAAACCTGAAAAACTAACTATTAAAGTTCCATCTATATTAACATTAAGTGAAAACTCGCCGTTAAAATCTGTAGATGTACCATTAGAGGTTCCTTTTTCTACAATGTTAGCTCCTGGCAAAGGTTCGTTATTTATATCTTTTACTGTTCCTCTAATTAATGTTTGAGCATTTAACAAGTAAAGTCCACCAAAAAATAGGTAAATAATAAGAAGGGTACGTTTTTTCATGTGAAAATATTTTTTAAGTTAATTTATTAAAAATAGTAAAAAATCAACCTAAGTCTTAAAAAAATGTTAAAACCATAAATTAAAGAGCTATAAACTAACTTAAATGAATCTTAAATAATTAGAAAATTTAGAAAGCAAAGCACTATATTTGCACTCGCAAAATTTCAATAAAACAATAGAATGAAAGCTGGAATTGTAGGATTACCAAACGTAGGGAAATCAACCTTATTTAACTGTTTATCTAACGCAAAAGCGCAGAGTGCAAACTTTCCGTTTTGTACCATTGAACCTAATTTAGGAGTAGTAAACGTGCCAGATACTCGTTTAGAAAAGCTAGAAGAATTAGTAAACCCTGAAAGAGTTTTACCTGCAACTGTAGAAATTGTAGATATTGCTGGTTTAGTAAAAGGAGCTAGTAAAGGAGAAGGTTTAGGTAACCAGTTCTTGGCAAACATTCGTGAAACAGATGCTATTTTACATGTATTGCGTTGTTTTGATAACGATAATATAGTACACGTAGATGGCTCTGTTGATCCTATAAGAGATAAGGAAACTATTGATATAGAACTTCAGTTAAAAGATTTAGAAACTGTTCAAAAACGTTTGGAGCGTGTAAAAAGAACAGCTAAAACAGGTAATAAGGAGGCGCAAGTAGAATTAGAAATTCTATTAAAGGTTGAAGAAACATTATTAGAAGGAAAATCTGTTCGCTCTATTGAATTTACAGAAAAAGAAGAGGAATTTGTAAAACCATTACAGTTCATTACTGCAAAACCAGTTTTATATGTGTGTAATGTTGATGAAGGTTCTGCTGTTTCAGGAAATGCTTATGTTGATAAGGTAAAAGAAGCTGTAGCACACGAAAATGCTGAAGTTATTGTATTGGCTGTAGGTACGGAAGCAGATATTACAGAGTTGGATGATTACGAAGAGCGTCAGATGTTCTTAGCTGATATAGGATTAGAAGAAGCAGGAGTTTCTCGCTTAGTTCGTTCGGCTTATAAGTTATTAAACTTACAAACTTATTTCACTGCAGGTGTAAAAGAAGTAAGAGCTTGGACAATTCCTGTAGGTGCTACTGCACCTCAAGCGGCAGGAGTTATTCACACTGATTTTGAAAAGGGGTTTATCCGCGCTGAGACTATTAGTTATGATGATTATGTATCATTTGGTAGTGAAGCTAAAGTGAAAGAAGCAGGTAAAATGAGAGTAGAAGGAAAGGAGTATATCGTTAAAGATGGTGATATTATGCACTTTAGATTTAACGTATAATTTTTTACTTAATAAAGTCTAAACTCCACTAAAATCTAGTGGAGTTTTTTTGTACCTTAGAAATTCTAAATCGCTTACTTACTATGCAAATAGAAAAACAAACATTTCAGTTTTTAAAAGACTTAAAAGAAAACAACAATCGCGAATGGTTTACAGAACACAAACCTCGATTCACAGAAGCTCAAAATAACGCAAAAGCTGTATACAAAACCATTCAAGATAATTTAAACAAGCATGATGAGATAGATAAGTTTAAGTTATTTAGAATTTACAGAGATGTACGTTTTTCAAAAGATAAAACACCATATAAAACACATTTTGGAGGTTCTTTTCATAGAAAGAAACCAGCATTAAGGGGAGGGTATTATTTACATATTTCCCCAGGCGATAGTTTTGTTGCTGGCGGATTCTGGGAGCCTAATAAAGAAGATCTTTTACGTATTCGAAAGGAATTTGAAGTAGATGCTTCTGAAATTAGAGAAATTTTAAAAGAAAAGAATTACGTACAACATTTTGGAGGTAAATTAGAAGGAGATGAGCTTAAAACAGCTCCTAAAGGATTTGATAAGCAACATCCAGATATCGATTTGATTCGCAAAAAAGGATATATAGCTATTCAACGTTTTACAGACAAAGAAGTATTAGCTCCCGATTTTCTAACAAAAGTAGATGACTCTTTTAAAGCACTTCGTCCTTTTTTTAATTATATGAGTGATGTGCTAACTACAAATTTAAACGGAGAGAGTATTTTAGATTAATTTAGGTGTAATCTCACTTCTCTTTTCAAATAAGCATAAGTAAGCACAGTGGATAAAACATCTGCAATAGGAAAAGACATCCATACACCATTTACGCCATAAAATTTAGGAAGTAAATACACTAAAGGAATTAAAAAGAACCCTTGTTTTAAAAGTGTTAATAATAGTGCAGGCAACGCTTTACCTGCTGCTTGAAAGTATGCTGATCCAATTAGTTGAGTGGTTATTACAGGTGTTGCCAAAAAAGCTACTATTAATGCATCTGGAGTAAGTTTTAATAGTTTTTCGTCTTCTGTAAAAACACCAACTAATTCAGTTGGAAATAGCATTATCAGAATAAAAATTAAAACAGCTATTCCCGTACCAAAAAGGATAGATTTATTTATAGTTTCCTTTACTCTTTCTGTATTATTGGCTCCATAATTATATCCTGCAATAGGTAAAAAACCTTGCGTAACTCCTAAAACAGGAAATAAAGCAAATAACATAACCCTATTAATAATACCATAGACTGCAATTGAAATTTCACCTCCATACTTAAAAAGAGAATAGTTTAAGACTATAGTTAATATACTTATTGTTCCTTGCCTTACTATAGTTACTCCTCCTAAAGACACAATCTCTTTTACAATAGAAAAATTCAATTTAAAATACTTCGGAATAATTTTTAATTCAGTCTTTTTTGAAATAAAAAACCAAAGAATAAATACTCCACTAACAGCATACGAAATAGAGGTAGCCAAACCTGCGCCGTACATTCCTAAATTCATAAACTTAATGAAAATAATATCTAAAAAAATATTAGCAATTGCAGGGAAGAGCATGGTAAGCATCGCATAATTAGGTTTCCCTACAGCTCTAACAACGGGGTTTCCCATCATAGCAAAAGCCAAAAACGGAACACCCCAAACAATTACATCAAAATATTCAGTAGCAGGAGTTATAATATCTCCATTAGCCCCAAAAAGTTGTAAAATAGGAATACTAAAAAATGTTCCTAAAAGAACAAATAAAACAGATAATACAATAGTTAATGAAATTTGATTCCCAAAAACTTCAAAGGCTTTATCTTCTTTATTAGCTCCTAAAGCTCTAGAAATTATAGAGCTTCCTCCAATTCCGACTCCCATACCAATCGACGAAATTAAAAAAGCAATGGGGAGTACTACAGTAATTGCTGCAATAGCGAGTACACCAATCCATCTCCCCACAAAAATGGTATCTACAATCATATTAATCGACATGACTAAAATACCAATAGAAGCAGGAATGGCTTGTTTTAAAATAAGTTGACTAATGCTTTTCGTACCCAGATCGTTGGCAATTGTATTCATGCTGACTAAATTAGTGTGAATTATTCATCCAAAAGAAAAACAGCGTTAGATTTAAGTAATAATTAACATCAATCCTGTAAGTTTGTCTTATGAATTTATTTGAACAAAAACATATTGTAACTCCAGAAGAAATAGATGAATACAACCATGTAAACAATGTGGTGTATGTACAATGGATGCAAAACATTTCAGATGCTCATTGGAAAGAACTTTCTAAAAACGTTCAAAACATCGATTATGTTTGGTTTGTTATTAGACATGAAGTTGATTATAAAAATCAAGCCGTATTAGGAGATGAAGTTACGCTTAGAACATGGGTTGGAAAAACAGAAGGGATAAGATCTGTACGTCATTTTGAAATGTATAGAGGAGAAACTTTATTAGTAAAATCTCAAACTACTTTTTGTTTGTTAGACGCTAACACAAAAAAGCCTAAAAGAATTACGAAAGAAGTAACAAACTTATTGTTACCGTAAAAGAAACAATATCTTTGCACTTATAAATTTATAGAATGACAACATTTACCGCATTAGGAGTACGAAAAGAATATGTTAAGGGATTGAAAGAGTTAGGAATAACAACTCCTACTGAAGTACAACAAGAAACTATACCTTATTTACTTGAAAATAATTCAGATTTTATAGGATTAGCACAAACAGGAACAGGTAAAACAGCTGCTTATGGCTTGCCTATTTTGCATAAAATAGATGCTTCAAAAGATAATGTACAAGCGTTAATTTTATCACCTACAAGAGAATTGGTACAACAGATAAAGAAACAACTATTTAAGTTTACAAAATATGTTGATGATAAAATTTTTGTAGAAGCAGTGTATGGTGGAGAAAAAATAGAGCGCCAAATCAACAATTTAAAAAGAACCACGCATATTATTGTAGCAACTCCAGGACGTTTGATTGATTTAATAGAAAGGGGTGATGTAAATTTAAAAAATATCAAAACCTTAGTACTTGATGAGGCAGATGAAATGCTTAGTATGGGGTTTAAATTAGAGTTAAATCGTATTTTAAAATATACTTCTGGTACTCGTAAAACATGGTTGTTTTCGGCAACAATGCCAGATGAAATTCGAAGCATTGTAAAAAAATACATGAATGCTTCAGCAAAACAAGTTGAAGTAAACAAAAATGTATTGGTGAATGCCAACATTACACATCAGTTTGTAACAACTACGATCCCTGAAAAAACCGATGTTATTATTAAGTTTTTGGAAAAAAGACATGCTGAAAGAGGAATCATTTTCTCAAGAACCAAAGCAGGAGCTCAAAAACTAACGAAAGAATTACAAGAAGATGGGTTTTCGGTAGAAGCTCTTGAAGGGGACATGCAACAAAAAGAACGTGATAAGGTAATGCGTGCTTTTAAAAATGGAAACCTACAAGTATTGGTGTCAACAGATGTTTCAGCCAGAGGAATTGATGTTCAAAACTTAGCTTTTGTTATTCATCATCAATTACCAGAACAACTAGAGTACTATACACACCGAAGTGGTAGAACTGCTAGAGCAGGGAAAAGAGGAGTTTCTTTAGCTTTAATTCTTCAAAATGAAAGAAGTCGTTTAGCTGAAGTAGAAAGAACATTACAAATACAATTCTCTGAAATATCAATATAAATGGATGTAATTTACGCCATAGACATTGCTGGAACTTTTGCCTTTGCTATTAGTGGAGCATTAGTTGCTATTAGAAAAAAGTTTGATGTTTTTGGAGTCATTATCATAGCTTTTGTGACTGCCGTTGGAGGTGGAATGACTAGAGATGTACTTATTAATGCACATCCTATAAACTGGATTGGAGATATTAACTATATCTGGACAATATTAATAGCTGTTGCTGCAACTTTTTTATTTCGAAGTAAAATAGCACCGTTAAGAAGAACAATGTTTTTGTTTGATACTATTGGTATAAGTGTGTTTACGTTATTAGGTGTTCAAAAAGGAATAAATTTTAATTTACATCCATTTGTAGCCTTAGTTATGGGAATGTCTTCCGCAGTAATGGGAGGTGTAATTAGGGATGTGCTAACAAATGAAATTCCGTTAATTTTTCATAGAGAAATATATGCGTCAGCCTGTTTAGCAGGAGGTATTGTATACCTACTTTTATATCCTTTAAACATCAATGAAGATGTACTTTTTGTTATTTCTGCAGGAATAATTATTCTTGTAAGAACAATTGCTGTACAGTATAAATTGGAGCTTCCTCGAATAAAAAAAGATGTATTTGGTAAATAAAGGATATGAAAAAATTAGTTTTTGAAAATTTAAAAGAACTTTCTAATATAGAAGGAAAACAGTTACCGGTAGGAGAGTGGTATACTGTAACTCAACAAATGATTAATGATTTTGCCAATGCTACATTAGATAAACAGTGGATTCACATCGATGAAGAAAAAGCTGCTAAATATTCTCCAACAAAAACAACAATTGCACACGGATTTATGTCTGTTTCTATGTTGTCGGAGTTAATTTCTAAACAATTTGAAGTAAAAAGTGTAACTATGGGGTTAAACTACGGATTGAATAAAGTTCGTTTTCCTAATCCTGTACCTGTAAATAGTGAATTACGTTTAATTAGCTCTGTTAAACTAATAGAAGACTTTCAAAAGGGTAAAAAGTTAACTTTTGATTGTACGATAGAAATAAAGGGACAGGAAAAACCAGCCTGTGTTGCCGAATTTATTTTTGTTCTATTTGAATAAAAAAAGCTGCCTTAAGAAAGACAGCATTTAAAGTTTTATATTTCTTAGTATTATGACAACCAGCCTTTCGCTATTGTCTTTTTTGAATACATTAATAAAAACACACCTATAACAATTACCATTATAGGCATTATAATGCTTCCAGGTCCGTATACTTCAGCTGCTCTACTCATAAATAAGTTATACGACATTTGAACTACAATAGCTATTAGTGAAATTAAAAACATAGGTCTTGCTAACTTTTTTCTCATTAATAAAAAAGCACTACCAAGTAATCCTCCAAAAACGGCTATAGCAAAAGCAGCGGTAACCCAAGTAGGAACATTTTCATATAAAGCCCTTTCTGCTTCAGGTAAAGCAGCTCTGACTTCATCTGTCATGTAAGCTTGACCAATATAAGACATAACACCTAGTCCATTCCAAACTAAGGCTGCAATACTAATAATCCAAAAAAGTGTGGCGGGTTTGTTTGAATCTGTCATAAAATATAGTTTTTTAGTTAGTTACTGTTAAATGTAGTTATAAATAACTCAAAATCCAAAACAGACTGTAAATCAAAGGGTAGTGTACAAGTAAAAAAGAAAGTGATTAGCTTGTAAATAGTAGGCTTTCATAAAATAATGTTAAAGACTAGTAATTAGTGTAACGACACAAGAAAATAGTCGTCATATAAACATATAATTACTTAACAAGTAATGTTTAGTGATTAGTTAGTTTTTAATAGTTGATTGAAAGGAAAGGCTCGAGATATTATCCCGAGCCTTTTTTAATATATTTTATTTTTACAGCTTACTTTCTTTCTAATAAAGCCATATAAAATCCGTCGTAACCAGATTTATGCGATAGTACTTTTTCGTCTTTTATAAATTTAAAATCTTTTCCTGCATCAGAAGCTAAAAAGAACTCAACTTGTTGTTGATTTTCTGAAGGTAATACTGAGCAAGTGGCATATACCATTTTCCCACCTGACTTTACCATTTTAGAGTATTGTTGTAATACTTCTTGTTGTGTACCACGAATTTTATCTAAAAACTCAGGTTGTAATTTCCACTTACTGTCAGGGTTTCTTCTAATTACTCCTAAACCTGAACATGGAGCGTCAATTAATACTCTATCAGCTTTCCCTTGTAACTTCTTAATTACTTTTGTTGAATCAATTACACGAGTATCAATATTATGAACTCCATTTCTACGAGCGCGCACTTTTAGTTTTTTCAATTTACTTTCGTAAATATCCATTGCTATGATTTGTCCTTTATTTTTCATTAAAGAAGCCAAGTGTAATGTCTTTCCACCAGCACCAGCACATGTATCTACCACTTTCATACCTGGTTCTACATCTAAATAAGCAGCTACTAATTGTGACGAAGCATCTTGAACTTCAAAAAAACCTTTTTTAAAGGCTTCTGTTTTAAAAACATTCGCCCTTTCTACTAATTTTAAAGCATCATCATATCCTTTGATAAATTCAGTGTCAATTCCTTCAGAAGCTAACTGTTTTTGTAAATGAGCTTTGGTTGTATTTAAAGTATTTGTACGTAAGATAACTTCTGCTTGTTTGTTTAAAGCAGCTATTTCTTTGGTCCAAACCTCTTCACCTAATTCTTGTACACCTACTTCATCAATCCAGTCAGGAATAGACTCTCTAAATTTTCTTGTTTTTAATAGCTCATCAAACTTACCTTTAATTCTTCTAGTAGGGGTAGGTTCTATTTGATTCCAATCTGGTAACTGAATTCCTTTTAGTACACACCAAACAGCAAATAATCGCCATAAATCAGGACGAGAATACGGTGCTTTTACATTTGCTATTTCTGCATATAATCGTTTCCAACGAACCACATCATAAATAGTTTCAGCAACAAACTTTCTATCACGTGCTCCCCAGCGTTTATCTCTCTTTAAAGCTTTTTCAACAGCTTTGTCTGCATACACATCTTCATTAAAAATATCGCGTAAGCTATCAATAACCGCGAAAACTAAATTTCTATGTAATCTCATTTGATGAATTTAAGAGTGCAAAGATAGTTGATTTTAATGGCTTTTTGTATTTTCGTTCTTAATGAATTTAAACCACCCCGTAACATATATAAAAGGAATTAGTGTTGCCAGAGCAGAGTTACTATTTACCGAGTTAGGTATTAAGACTTGTAATGACCTGTTGCATCTTTTTCCGTTTAGATATATTGATAAAACACAGTTTTATACGATTAATCAGTTGCAACAAAACTCTGCTGAAGTACAAATAGTAGGTAAGATTACGGGCGTAAAAACCGTAAAGCAAAAAAGAGGAAGTAGGTTAGTGGCTACTTTTTCAGATGCTACAGGTACTATGGAATTGGTTTGGTTTAAAGGTGTAAAGTGGATTAAAGATAGTTTAAAAGTAAATACTCCATATGTTATTTATGGGAAATTAAATTGGTATAATGGAACTCCTAATATGCCACACCCAGAAATGGAAACAGTAAAAGAATACAAAAGCAAGCTACAAATGGCTATGCAACCGGTATATCCTTCTACTGAAAAATTAAGCACGAAAGGAATAAGTAACAAGGTTATGCGTACGATGATTCAAAACTTGTTTCAACAAGCGTATAATGAAATAGAAGAAACTTTTCCGGCTTATTTTATTGAAGAATATCAATTCTTAGGTAAAAAAGAATCGTTATTAAATATTCACTTTCCTAAAAATCAAGAATTATTAGCCAAAGCGCAATATCGATTGAAGTTTGAAGAATTATTCTTTATTCAGTTACAATTACTACAGAAAAAACTCATACGAAAATCAAAACTAAAAGGATTTGTTTTTGAACAGGTAGGAGAGGAGTTTACCAATTTTTACAACAATCTTTTACCTTTTGACTTAACGAATGCTCAAAAGCGAGTATTAAAAGAGATTCGTAAAGATGTAGGCTCTGGAGCACATATGAATCGATTATTACAAGGTGATGTAGGTTCTGGAAAAACGATTGTAGCACTATTAACTATGTTGTTAGCTATTGATAATGGTTATCAAGCTACAATTATGGCTCCAACTGAAATTCTTGCAACACAGCACTATAATGGGATTATAGAGTTATTAGAGAAAACCGATATTAAAGTTGAATTATTAACAGGATCTACCAAAACAAAAAAACGTAGAGAAATTCATGAAAGCTTACTAGATGGTTCTTTGCATATTTTGATTGGCACTCACGCTATTTTAGAAGAAAAAGTACAGTTTACAAATCTAGGGATTGCTATTATTGATGAGCAACATCGTTTTGGAGTAGCACAGAGAAGAAAGTTGTGGGAAAAAAGTTCATCTGATGGAAGAGCTATTCCTCCTCATATTTTGGTGATGACTGCGACACCTATACCAAGAACATTAGCAATGTCGGTTTATGGTGATTTGGATATTTCTGTGATTGATGAATTGCCTCCTGGTCGTAAAGAAATTAAAACTGTACATCGCTATGATAGTAATCGTTTAGGTGTTTTTAAGTTTTTGAAAGATGAAATTGCTAAAGGGAGACAAGCTTATGTGGTATATCCTTTAATCCAAGAATCTGAAGCGATGGATTACAAAGACTTAATGGATGGATATGAAAGTATTTCTAGAGAATTTCCTTCTCCTAAATATCAAATTAGTATTGTTCATGGTCAAATGAAACCTGCTGATAAAGACTATGAAATGGAACGTTTCGCAAAAGGAGATACGCAAATTATGGTAGCAACTACGGTTATTGAAGTAGGAGTGAACGTACCAAATGCTTCAGTAATGGTTATAGAGAGTGCTGAACGTTTTGGATTAAGTCAGTTACATCAATTGCGAGGTAGAGTAGGACGTGGAGCTGAACAGAGTTACTGTATTTTATTATCGAGTTACAAATTATCTTCTGACGGAAAAACTCGATTACAAACTATGGTAGAAACTACAGATGGATTTAAAATTGCTGAAGTAGATTTAAAACTTCGTGGTCCGGGAAATATTATGGGAACACAGCAAAGTGGAGTGTTAAACCTTAAAATAGCAGATGTTGTTAAAGATAGTCCAATATTACATGTAGCACGTAAAGCTGCCATAAATTTACTTCATGAAGATCCTAATTTATCAGAAATAAAAAATTCCAGCTTGCTGAAAGCTTATGAAAAGCTTAGAAAAACAAGTGGAATTTGGAGTAATATAAGTTAGAATTAAGCACTATTAACTAGTACTTAATTCTTCTTTTTTGTTTTGATCGTTTTTATCAACATCACTTTCACTTTTATTGTATCTTAATATTAGGTATCCTATTATAGCAGATACAAGAGAACCTAGTAATACACCAATTTTAGCAGACCCTAGGAACTCTGGACTTTTAGCAAAAGCCAAACTAGCAATAAATATAGCCATAGTGAACCCAATTCCTGCTAAAAACGATACACCTATAATATGTCTATTATTTATATCTTTAGGAACCTCAATTATTTTAAGTTTTTTAACGGTAGTAATTATTGTAGTAATTCCAATACTATTTCCAAGAACTAAACATAGAGCGATGTTTATTATTAAGGAGGTGTCTAAGTTAGCATCACCATCTATTAAAACTCCTGCATTAGCTAAAGCAAAAATAGGGATAATTGCATATGCAACTATATCATGTAGTTTATGCTCTAACAATTGTAAAGGTGACTGATAATCTTCTATCCAATGATCTAAACTATCTATTTCTGCAACTTGTTCTTTCGATAATATAGGTTTAGAAGAAACTTTAGCCCCTTTGATATTATCCATTATTTGTGATAAGTGTGCTATAAACTCAGGAGTATGTACTTTTTGTCTAATAGGCACAGCAAAAGCCATTAATATACCTGCAACTGTTGGGTGTATACCTGCCTTAAGGAATAAAACCCAAATTACAGTACCAAACAAGAAAGTTATATATTTTGAGTAAAAACCTCTGTAAGCTATAAAATATAAAAAGGCTAACAAAGCTAACGCTATAGATATTAAAGTTATATTTATACTAGCACTATAAAATAAGGCAATAACTAAAACAGCTCCTATATCATCTACAATGGCAAAAGCTGTTAGGAATACTTTTAAACTAAGAGGTACTCTTTTACCTAGAGTATTTAATACCGCTAAAGAAAAAGCTATGTCTGTTGCCATAGGTACCCCCCAACCATGTGCTGTATCAGCACTTTTATTTAAGAAAACAAAAAATAAAATAGGAAACAACATTCCACCAAGAGCACCGAAGAGAGGAAAAGCTAATTTTTTGGTAGAATTTAACTCTCCAATTAAAAACTCTCGTTTAATTTCTAACCCTATTAAAAAGAAAAATACAGCCATTAATCCGTCATTAATCCAAAGAATTAAAGGTTTATACAATTCAAAATGTTCTGATTTAAAACCAATTTTGTATTCCCATAAAGCATTGTAACTATCTTTAAAAGGAGAATTTGCTAAAATAAGAGCAAGTAAAGTAGCTCCTAAGAGTAAAATACCACTTGCACTTTCAGTTTTCATGAAATTTTGGAGTGGAGATATAATTCTTTTTTTTATCATGTTTATGTATATAGATTGTTACTTACTTTTTTAGTAAAAAGTAAGGTTATTAATTTTTTTGTTTCAGAAAGCGAAGATAATTCATCAAACTTTAACGAAAAGTTAAATTTTAAAACTTTTTAACACTTAAGAAGGAGAAATTATATGAAATACCTAAATTTAGTTGGGTACTACTTAAACTTCCACCTTTAGCTTTTACATAACCTGCTCCTAATCTTAAATTTAACTTATTGGTAAGTTTTTGATTAACTCCAATACTAGGTTTAATAATTAACCCTTGTCCTGTGCTTATACCACCACCACCAGCTGCACCTCCTAGAATCTGTGCAAAAAATGTTGTTCTTTCTTTAAAAAAGCTATTAGTTTGCAGTCCTAATCCTACTATACCTTCTGCATAAGCGCCAGCATTACCAAAATTAGCAAAAGAAGTTTGACCAGCAGCATATAAATATTTATTTAAGAAAAAATTTAACTGTAATGATATTTGATGCATGTTTTCATTATGTCCTTCATCTCTTGCTGCATTAACATATAAGTCTTGTTTAATAATAGCATCAAAACCTTTAAATTTTCCTCTTGAAAATTCTCTTTCGTCTGATAAAATTCCATCTCTATCTACATAGTATTTTAATCCTAGACCAAAAGTAGAAGAAACAAAATGAGAGTCGGGACTCATCATATATCCTTTATTGATTGAGGCATATACATTATCGAATAGTTTTTGTTCTAAAGAGATATCTGGATAAATTAAAAAACCGCCTTTAGTATCTACTCCACCACCACCACCGGCTCCTAATCCGAATTTAGCTAAAATATTTGTACGGTTTCTATTCATTGATAAATGATATCCGCCACCCAAAAATACATCCATATACCCAGCTTTTATTCCATGATATGCGCCATCAGCTTTAACAAAAAAGAAAAAATTATCTGTAAAATAAGAGTTTAATTCAAATCCTGCTAAACGTATTGTATTTCCTTCATAAGAACCTTTGGTTACCTTAGCGTTATTTAGGTGAACTAATAATGAAATTCGATTACTAAAGATATTCCAAGAACTTTGTCTTAAATTTTCTATAGAAAAATTACTTTCTCTATTTTTAAAACTTGTTGTTTCAAAAGAAAGAGGTACTTGTATTGCTACATTAAACTGGCTATTATTTATGGTTCCACCATCAAAAAAGTCAACATAACTGTATCCTGCAGTTGCAGAAAAGTGTTTAAAATCATATCCTAAATTAAGATGAGGAAGTATAAAAGCTCCTCCACCATCAGGGGCAGATGCACCACCACCACCACCAAAGTGAATTCCAGCATCAATAAAAAAGTTATCGGTTATTTTTTGTTGGATTCCAGCATTTACACCTAAAGTAAAAAAGCCTCCTCTAATACCTCCAATAGCACCATATAAACCAACTCCAGCATAACTCCAATCATTTAGTTTTAGATTGTAGTGAAGCCCTGTATAGTCCATATTTTGTTCTCCTTCAGGCATTTTAATTGATAAGAAATCAATTTGACCAAAACCAAACTGTGTTTTTCTTTCAGGAATGGTATTTGTTTGCGCGTAAAAAAAATGAACACTCATTAGTAAACTTACTACGAGTGCTCTTTTAAAAATAATGTTAAGCATTAAATTTTATTTAATTATGTATTTTTTGACGTTCACCGTTTATGTATGAAGCTACAAAAGCATCATTAAATCCTATTTTAATTAATTCTTTTTGTAAATCTTTAGCTTCATCTAGGGTAGTATATAAACCTAAAGAGTACTTAAAATAGCCATCATTAGTTGTAACTGTTGAAGGAATAACTTCTGAAGACAATAAAGGGTATTTGTTTTCAGAAAGTACTCCTATTTGTACAGAATAAATAGTTTTTCCATTTATGTTTTCTGTCACTTCGTTTGTAATAGTTTCAGTGTTTATATTTGATGATATGTCATTAATGTTATCTGAAGACTCTTCATTATTTCTAGCAGCTCTAGCTTGCGCTCTATTTATGCTGTCTAAAACTCTGTAAGCTTCTTTCTTTTTTATAGACTCAACGTCTAAGTTGTTAATAGCGCTATCACCACCATTTACATAAAAATAATATGCTGCCCCTAAAGCAAGACCTAAAAGCAAACCTAAAAAAATAGGCAGAGTTTTAGAACTCTTTTTTAAAGCAGCCAATTCTTCTTGTGTACTGCTTAATTCACTTTCTGCTTCTTCTCTTTTTAATTTAGCATTATCTAAGTCTTCTTGTATTAACTTAAACTTTTCTTCTTCTATAAAAGGCATAATATGGGTTGATTAATAATTATTAAAAGCACTAAAATACAAATCTTTTTTCATTCATAAGTTTTAAAGAGTATAATAGAGCTTCTAATTGATAACTTCTATAACTCGTGAGGGGTAGAATAAACAGTCATTTTATTATTTCTACTAAAACCAATAAGGAAAATTCCAAATTCTTTTGCAAAATCTACAGCTAAAGAAGAACAAGCGGAAACTGCTATTATTATTGGTATTTTAGCTAAAAAAGCTTTAGAAACTATTTCATAAGAAACTCTTCCGCTAACTAACATATAATTAGCTTCTTTTAGCTTGTTTTTATTGATTAAATCACCAACACATTTATCTACGGCATTATGGCGACCAATATCTTCTTTTATAGTTAATAATTTTTTATTGGTGTTAAAAATAGCACAAGCATGACTACCTCCTGTAGATCTGAATAAAAATTGCTTCTTGTTTATTTCCAGAAACATAAAATGGATTTCTTTAACTAAATCTTTAATATTATTGGCAGAGTTTCTTTTTAAAGACTTTCCTTTAATTTTTAAATCTTTTAATTCCTTTTTTCCACAAATTCCGCATGAAGAAATTGATAAAAGAGTACGTTTATTTAAATATCCTTTTCCTAATTTATTTTTTAAAATTTCCAAGTTTATAACTGTAGAAAAGTCCTTCTCTGTTTTTATTATGTTTATTTTAACTCCATCTTTATTTTTGTAGATGTCTTCAGCATATAATAAGCCTCTTACTAATTCTTCATCGTTTCCAGGAGTTCTCATCACTACTGTGTATGGCTCTTTGTTAATGTTTATTTGTAATGGAGCTTCTATTACAAGAGTGTCATCAAATTTTTCTAAAGAATCAATAGAAAGTTTAATAGATTGGTAGCTTTGTGTCTGTTTCATGATGATAGCAAATGTATGTAAAAAAGTAAGTAAAAAGAAAAGCCCTGACATTTAAGAATCAAGGCTTTTGGTATGTTTTATCGCCCCTAAACAATAAAACATACCTTTTGATAGGGGCTTTCTATCAATTAAATAAACGATAAATTACGAATAATAGTATTGGATACTAACCATTTTTCGTGCAGTCAATAACTATAAGTTCATTGTTTAGGTTTGTGGTAAAAAATAAATAAGTATTTCCACCGTCTTTTAATTTTGTTTCTTTTCTAATTTGAGCTACAGTTTTTGGGAAATTACGTGTTGTAATGTTTGCCTTAGATTCTGTTATTTGTTTCTTTATTCTTTTTTTATTGTAAGTAAATACATTGTTGATGTTAAAGATTCTTCCGGGGAAATCTTCAACTAAATTTTCTGAAGTATAAAGATGAGAATGTTGATGTAGTTTACCTATTTTTTGTTGATTTGCTACTTCGTTAAATCCTCCTGATTTTAAAATAGCGGCATTAGGTTCGTAAAGATATTTTAACGGTAGAGAATATTCAGGTTTTATTTTGTTTTTTAAACTGAAATTAAAAATTTGATAATTGTTTTTCAGTATATTACATGTTTTTATATCAACAGGTACTTTAATGTCTTTTTTTAATAAAAAAAGTAACTCTTTTACCTCATTATTAACTGCTATAACATGAATTTCTTTTACAAATTTCAATTCATTTATAGTTGATGTAATGTCTAAAATTGGTGAGTTTTTAATAAGAATTGTGTTCGACTTTTCAAATAAAAAATCTAAATTTTCAGGTATATTTGGTATACAATCACTCAATAAAAAAACTTTTCCTTTTTTTTCGTTTCTTCGAGAAGGATCAATATAAATACAATCGAATTTTTCAGAAGTATTTTCTAGATATTTTAATCCGTTTGTAGCTATAGTTTCAATGTTAGACACTTTCATTTGCTTATAATTGTATGAAACAATTTTTGAAAGTTTTTCATTTAGCTCGCAATGTATAACATTTTTAAATTGTTTTGAAAAAGCATAACAATCAACACCAAAGCCTCCAGTAATATCTATTATTGACTCTCCGTTAATTAATTTAGACTTGTAATGAGCAGTTATTTCAGAAGAAGTTTGTTCAATACTTAGTTTAGGAGGATAATAGATGTTTTTTGTTTGAAACCAAGTAGGTAGTTTTTTTTCAGATTTTTGTTTCGCAATGATTTGGTTGGCTAATTCTTGAATAGAGATTTTTTCAAAAGGGCTTCCTTTAAAAATTAATTGCTCTATATTGGATGTTAGGTTATGGTTAATATAATCCTGAACCTCAGTATTTAAAATGTTTTTATTCAAAAAAGAAGTGTTTTTTTAAATGCTTTTTACTACAATAATACTAATAATTTAACAGTTATAAAGTTTTGTTAATCCTATATTTTCATTAGGTTTGTTTACTTAATTATCAATTTAAAGTTAACAAATAATTTATTATGAAAAAAAGTATTTTAATGCTTGCTATGATTTTAGCAACAATGAGTGTAAGTGCTCAGTTTTATGTTTCTGCAGCAGGAGGGTATTCAATTTCTAGTGCTGGTGTACGTTTTGGTACTGAAACTACTGCAGCTGGAGTAGAGAACACTTACGGTAGTTATGGTGAAGGACTACATACTCAATTAAGAGGAGGGTATTTTTTTAACGACACTTTTGGTGTTGAAGTTGGTGTTGGATACTTAAATGGAGCAGATCAAACTTCTCTTTTAGTTGATTTACCTACACAAGCTCAATATATAAACATTGAAGCTAGAGGTAAAGCTTATGGGGCATCTGCTTCGTTAGTTTATAAATTTACTAATAATATCTATGGACGTTTTGGGGCCTTGATTAAGGTAGGAGGAAAAACTGAATCTGATGGGAAAATAAGAATGGCATTGTCTCAAACAGAAATGCTTAATGTAGATTATACTCAAGATTACAAGGGCCGTTTGCCATTAGGTTTTATAGGTGCTGTTGGATATAAGTATGACTTAAGTGATAAAGTATCTCTTTTTGCAGAATTAGAATACATGGGAATTAGTGTTACTAGAGATACTTCAGAAATTACTGAATTTTCAGCAAATGTTAATGGAGAAGCAAGATCTATAGAGCAAGTAAAAGCTATTTTTGCTAATCACCCTAATGCTCAATACAATCCTTTAGCTGCTGTATTTAATAAAAATATAGAGTATGTTGATGAGTTACCTTTTGGTGCAAATCCAGCTGGAGAAAAGCAATTATCTCAAAAAGTTCCTTATTCTTCTTTTGGGATTAATATTGGTGCTACTTTCTATTTCGGAAAATAATTCCTGTATTATATAAAATAAAAAGAGCAGCAAAATTGCTGCTCTTTTTATTGTTTGTAAGTTTCAATAATGTTAATTATATGCTTTTACATCTCCCATATCTAGAGTACCAACTGGCATTTCATGTTTTGTTGGTAGTATTGCTCCAGATTCAGTTGTGACCCAATCACTCCATGTGGCTTCCATTCCGCCTGTTGGGATTATAGAAACCCACATTTTATAACTGGTAGGCCTGCCGTTTTCGTCTAAAATCCATAGATAAGAATCTCCCGGAGTTGATCCTCCCGTGGTATAAGTAATCAATAAAGCGTCTTTACCTTCATATTGTACAATTCTTCGCTCAATTCCGTTTTCAAATACTTTATAAGGAGCTACTAACCAAAAACTATCATTGTTAAAGTAGTCTATTGCTTTTTGAAGTATTTCATTGTTCTTAACTTCTTTTTCATTTACTAAAACAACACTTTTTTCGGGGCTTTTTGTATGCAAGATTACTTTATTGGTATCCCACGATACTTCGACAATATTTTTTTGTTTGTCCCATTTATAAAAATGCTTTCCTCTAAAACTCCATTCAATAAAACGAGTATCTTTATAAGCTTCATAATTCAATGCTTCAAGCATTTTAGTGGCTAAAGCATCTGCTTTAGCTCCTTGTTTGCCTGTAGGAAGACTTTCGTTGTTTTTAAAGTAAAAAACAGCTAGTATAATAGCTCCAATTAGCAATAATATACCCAATGTTTTAAATAATTTCTTCATTTCTGTTTGTTAATGTTAATTGTTTAATTCCTTTAGCTAATTCATCTGCTGCTGCAGGGTTATTTCTAAACCAAAGTTCAGGCTCAATTAGCTCTAATTCAGCAATAGCTAATTTACCATTATTATCAGTAAAAACATCAACACGTGCATAAATAGGAGGTTCTATACAAGCTTTAACAGCATTTTCAGCAAATATAATTTCTTCTTTAGTAGGAGTGTAGTTATGAACTGAACCTCCGAAATCGTCTTGTACCCTGAAATCTCCTGGTTTTGCTATTTTTAAAATAGCATGTGTAAATTTACCGTTCATGACCATTAATGAAATTTCTCCTTTTTCAACTATATTATACTGAAAAGGCTGAATAATCATAGCTTCTTCTATAATTAACGAAGAAAAAGTCTCTTCATATTCGTTTATATTTTCTAAATTGATTTTGTAAGTGTGTCTCGCAGCACCAGAAATACAAGGTTTTAAAACAAAATCTTTTAAATCATACTTTAGAGAAAGTTCTTTTAATGTAGATTGTGTTCCTTTTTCAATGAAATAGGACTCACAAATATGAACTCCGTTTTGTTGTAAGTCTTGTAAATAATGTTTATCAATATTCCAACGAATAATTTTCTCTGAGTTTAACAATGTTGTTTGTTTACTTACAGTATTTAACCATTTTGAAAATTCAGAAAATCTATCAAAGTAATCCCAAGTGGTTCTAAATAAAACATATTTTGTTGTAGACCAATCAAAAGTAGTGTCATCCCATGAGAGACGAGCTACTTTTAAACCTTGATTTTCAAGGGCTATTTTGACATAATTGTCTTCGTCTAATACATTTTGTGTATAGCTGTCAATATTTTTAGGGTTTACATATCTCTTATCAGTGAGAATAATAACATCGTATTTTTTCATAGATGCAATGTAGTGGTATTTTTAAAGTTGTAAAATGCTTATTTATACATTTTATAATATTTTATTACGTTATTTGGTGCTTTTACATCTTAATTCATAAGATAAAAAAGTTGTTTTTTTGTAGAGATGCTTATAGAGAGTAGTTTAGAAGAGAGGGGATGTAGTATTTACTATACTTATTAAATCTAGGTACTTGAGGTGAGTATATTAACAGAGATAAATAGTTTAGAAGTTATAATAATAGAGATAATCTTGTTATTATTAATGTTTAAAAACAAAAAAAAAGCGCTTTAAGCGCTTTTTAAAACATATCTTTTACTAAATCGTTCATACTATCATATTCTTTGAATAAAAATCCAAAAAAGTCACTGCCTTTTTTCTTGTCAGATTTTAACTCTCCTTCAGAAAACCTATATTTTCTAAATTCTTTTATTTTTTTGTTAAGCTGTTTTTTTAAAGACTTATCAATAAGTAAATGATTTACGTTTTTCATAACTTTTTATAAAGCGTTATTTAGGTCTACTTTGTATTTATTTAATAAAGCTTTAGTTATTCCTAAGTTAGCGTCTTTAGAGTCTACAGCCAAATAAACAAAATAAGCACCACTAGGAGCAATGTTAATAATATGTATTTGACTAGATAAGGTTATGGTAATATCTTGAATTTCTTCATTTAAACCTAAAGCTTCAATAGCTTTTAATTTAGCTTTTACTACTTCTAAATTATAAGCTGAAGCTAAATTTGGGTCAAAGCTCTCATCTTTTGTAAATGAATCATAAGCTTCACCAGAACTAACATCGGTAACAGATACAGCAACAAACCCAGGAACATTACTTTTTAGGTTTTCGATAAAATCATTTAAAATTTCTTTCATTGTAAAAATGGTTGTTATAATAATTAATTAAAAAGTATTTATTGAAGGGCTATTTTTTTTAAGGTCAATTTAATCATAGCTAGTTTAGAAACATCATTAGTCAAAAGGCAAATAGTATGATTATCATATTTGTTGATAATAATAAGTCCGTCGTTTGATGTTAAAACTAATTGATTGAGACTTTTAGAGTTAAGAGTGTCTTGGAAAAATTCATCAGCCATGGTAAGAATAACATTAGCCATAGCTGCAATATTGTTTTCTTTAGAGATATTATAAAAATCAACCACGTGTCCTTCAGAGTCAAAAACAATTCCTTTATCTGCCTCTGATTCTTTTATTAACGTTTGTAAGTTTGCTTTCCCCATTTAAGTTTTTATAACTATTTTTTTGTTTTCCGTGTCTCTTCACTATACCTAAGACACTAATATTTTAAAAGGGTCACAAAAATAACATGTTATTTTCGTTTTTTTTTTTTTTAATTTTTTTTATGATTTTTTTAACAATTTTATAAGCGTAGAAAACAATTAGTTAACCAAAAACAAGTGTTAAGAGATGAATTGCTTTTTTTTAATAAAAAAATAATAAAATAATAACACTATAAAATAATAACACTTTTTAAAGTATGATATTTATCATATTTATAAAAAAAGATGCTTTTTATGTTTGTATCAAGCTGTGTTAAGGTTATCTGTGAAATTATTAAGATTACTTCTTTTCATAGTTGTGTATTTTTTTGATGCTCCCCCGCAATCTGTATAGTATTAAAACTTAAAAACAACGATTTATACCTTACAAACTCAAAAAT
This sequence comes from Tenacibaculum sp. SSH1-16, assembly GCF_040104435.1. Taxonomy (NCBI): domain Bacteria; kingdom Pseudomonadati; phylum Bacteroidota; class Flavobacteriia; order Flavobacteriales; family Flavobacteriaceae; genus Tenacibaculum; species Tenacibaculum sp. SSH1-16. Next base: position 104,132 of record NZ_JBECOV010000003.1, on the reverse strand, counting down.
CAATTAATAATATGACAACTAATAATTATCAAAAAAAATGGGATTCTCAAACAGGGGAGGATCAAAAAAGAAAACCAAAATTACCAAAACCAGTACCTATTGATACTGAAATTAAATTAAATGATAATGCTATACTTTTGAGTATAACTGATACTAGAGGTGTTATTGAATATTGTAATGAAGATTTTGTAAATTCATGCGGATACGAAGTTCATGAGTTAGCAGGATCGGGACATAACATTGTTAGACACCCAGATATGCCAAAAATTATATTTAAGCTAATGTGGCAAAGGCTAAAAGAAAAAAAGAATATGGTAGCCTTTGTTAAGAATTTAGCTAAATCAGGAAGGTATTATTGGGTTATGACAGACTTTATTGTTAAAGAAAATGAAAAAGGAGAAGTAACTCATTATAAAGGTATAAGAAAGGCTGCACCTAAAAAGGCTATAAATGAAATAACCCCCTTATACAAAAAGCTTTTAGAAATAGAAGGATTAAAAGATGTTGAGGCTTCTGAAAAGTTCTTAACTGGTTTTTTGGATGCAAAAAATACAGATTATGATACGTATGTAGAATATTTAATATCTGATTATAACGATTTAAATATGTTTATAAAAGATAATACAAAAAAAGGTTCGTTTTTTAAAAGATTTTTTGGTGTAAGTTAAACTCAATGAATAAGGGAAGTTATAAACTAGCTTTAATCATTCTATTATTACCGAATAAATCTTTTCTAAGTTCAACTTTAGTAAAACCTTTATCTTTTAACATTTCAACAGTCTCTTTACTTAGATATTGATTAATTTCAAAAAAAAGTAGTCCGGTTTTAGTTAAACTATTTTTAGCTAAATCGGCTATTTTTTTATAGAAAAGCAATGGATTGTCATTTTCTACAAACAAGGCTAAGTGTGGTTCGTTTTCTAGTACATTTTTTTTTATTTCATTTTTTTCTAATTCACGTACATAAGGAGGATTAGAAATAATAATATCAAACTTATTACTCAATTTCTTAGTTTTTAGAATATCTTGATGTATGAATGATACTTCAACTTTATTTAAGATTGCATTTTTCTCTGCTACTTTTAAAGCTTCTTCAGAAATATCAATAGCGCTTACACTTGTTTTAGATACGTGCTTTTTTAAACTGATAGGAATACAGCCTGTTCCTGTTCCAATATCAAGAATAGACAAGAGTTCTTGTTTTTTATTTATTTCTTGAATAACCCATTCAACTAACTCTTCGGTTTCAGGACGTGGAATTAACGTGTTTTCATTTACCATAAAAGGAAATCCATAAAACTCTGTTTTACCTAATATATATTGAATAGGTTCTTCTTTTTTTAGTCGAAGTAGGGCTTCATTTAATAATGTTTTCTTGTTTGAAGGAATTTCAAAATTAGGTCGTAACGTGAGATCTATACGTTGTAAGTTTAAATATTCATCTATTAAAAAAAAGAAAAAAGTATCAATCTCCGTTTGTGGATAAACTGAAATCAATTGCTCAGAAAAGTATGTTTTATATTGTTTTAGTAGCATTTTATAAATCTTTTAGCATCCAAATATTACAAGAATAATGGCCTGTTTTTCCTAGTGGTTCTTCTAAATCTATAAAGCCATTTTTTCTATATAGTAATGTTGCAGTTTTCATATATGGCAAAGTTTCTAAATAACACTGTTTAAAACCTGCTTTTTTAGCTTTATTCAAACAGAAACCTATTAATTTTCTACCAATACCTTTTCCTCTCGCTATTGGTAAGAAATACATTTTTTGAAACTCACAAATACTCCCCTCAAAATTATCTAATTGAGCAAAACCAGCTCCTCCTACAACAACACCATTATGTTCTACAACAAAATATCCAGCCTTTTCTTTTTGGTAGGTCTCATACATTTCATCAGTAGCCTTATCTTCATAAGCGGTTCCTACTTTTGGAGCTCCAAGCTCGATTAATACTTCACGAATAACTTTAGCCATTTGGGCATTATCTTGTGGTTTTATTTCTCTAATAATAAAATCAGATGGTGTCATAGGAATATAGTACTTTTGCAAGAGCAAAGTACCCAAAAAAACACGAGTTTTCATGAAGAAATTCATTTATTTTTTACCTTTTTTATTGCTAATTATTAGTTGTTCAGTAAAACAAAAACCGATTTTTTTAAAAGTTGATGATATAAAACTTTTATCCGTTTCTACAGACACGATTAGAGTTGGTGCCAATGCTTATTTTGAAAACCCTAACGATATAGGTGGTAAAATAGCTACTGATGAAATTAAAGTATTAATTGATGAAGTAGAAGTAGCACAGGTTTCTTCTGAAGAGTTTAAAGTTCCAGCTCGTAAAGAATTTCATATTCCACTAAAAGTGGTAATTCCTTCAAAAAGAGTATTTGAAAATAATAAAAACGGAATTTTAGGAGGTGTTTTAAACTCTTTAATAAATCAGCGTTTGAAAATTCATTTTAAAGGAGATTTAAAATATAAGGTTTTAGGTTTTTCACATGTATATCCTATTGATAGAGTAGAAAATGTAAAAATTAAATTCTAGCATTATGAATCATGAATTTTACATAGTACGCTGCCTAGAATTAGCTAAAAAAGGAATAGGAACTACAAGACCAAATCCATCTGTTGGAGCTGTAATCGTTCATAATAACAAAATAATAGGAGAAGGGTTTACATCTCCTTATGGAGGTCCTCATGCAGAAGTTAATGCTATAAATGCTGTTCAAAATCAAGAGCTACTCAAAGAAGCCACCATTTATGTTACGTTAGAACCATGTTCTCATCATGGAAAAACACCTCCTTGTGCAGATTTAATAATAGAGAAAGGAATACCTGACATTGTTATAGGGTGTGTAGATACAAATAGTTTAGTAGCGGGTAAAGGTATAGAGCGACTTAAAAAAGCTGGTAGAAATGTAATTGTAGGTGTTTGTCAGAAAGATTGCATAGAGCATCACAGACGTTTTTTTACCGTTCAAAATAAAAAACGTCCTTACATTATTTTAAAATGGGCTGAAACGAAAGACGGATTCATAGCTCCTTTGACCAAAGATGAGCAAAAACCAGTATGGATTTCTAACCAATATTCTCAACAGTTAGTCCATAAATGGCGTAGTGAAGAGCATGCTATTTTAGTTGGAACGAATACGGTAATTGCAGACAATCCGTCACTGACAGTTCGTAATTGGAAAGGAAATAACCCTATAAGAATTGTTATTGATAAAAACTTACGAATTCCGTCAGAAGTAACTGTTTTTGATGGAAATGTAAAAACAATAATTGTAACAGAAGAAAAGAAAGAGGAAAATCAACATGTCATTTACGAACAAATCGATTTTTCTTTTCAAGTGGCGGAACAAATTTGTGAAGTATTGTATAAACACCAAATACAGTCAGTGATAATTGAAGGTGGTGCTAAAACATTACAAACATTTATCGATGCAAATTTATGGGATGAAGCTAGAGTTTTTATTGGAGATGTAGTTTTTGGAGAAGGAGTAAAGCATCCAATTTTTAACGCTAAGCTATCTTCTGAAGAAAAAATAGATAACGATACTTTAAGAATATATAGGAATGATTAAAAATATCATTTTTGATTTTGGTGATGTATTCATCAATTTAGACAAAGAAGCAACATATAAAGAATTAGCAAAATTAGGAGTTACTGAAATTTCTGAAGAAATGATGCAACAATATTATCAGTATGAAATGGGATTGATATCCACTGATGAATTTGTGTCCTTTTTTCATGATAAATTCAATATTTCAAAAGAAAACTTAATCCGCTCATGGAATGCTATTTTATTAGATTTCCCTAAGCATCGATTGAGTTTTTTAAAAGAATTAGCAGCTAGTAACCAGTATCGATTGTTTTTACTAAGCAACACTAACGATTTACATATTTCTTGGATTCAAAAAGATTGGGGCGAAGAGTTGTATAACGAATTTAAAAGTTGTTTTGAACAGTTTTACTTATCACACGAAGTTAATTTCAGAAAACCAAATGCTGATATTTTTGAGTTTGTGTTACAACAGAATAGTCTACAAGCTTCTGAAACCTTTTTTATAGACGATACCAAAGAGAACACTGACACTGCACAACAATTAGGAATTCAAGTGTGGAATAATTGTCCAAAAACAGAAGATGTGGTTGATTTATTAAAAAGAAAAGAATTTATAGCGTGATATACTTAATTTTTAGCATTCTTATCTCTAGTTTATTATTTGTAATTTTTAAACTCTTTGATGTTTATAAAATAAATACATTACAAGCTATTGTTTTAAATTATGCTGTAGCACTATCTTTTGGTTTTATACATACAAAAGTTTCCATACCTATTATGGATATACCAAATCAACCCTGGTTTTTTGGTGCTTTTATTTTAGGTTTTTTATTTATAGCTGTATTTAATGTAATGGGAGTTACGGCACAGAAAAATGGACTCTCAGTAGCTTCAGTTGCAGGTAAAATGTCGGTAGTAATCCCTGTAATAATTGGAATCTTTTTATACAATGAGAGTATCGGATTAGTTAAAGCTATAGGGATAGTTTTGGCATTGATAGCAGTATATTTATCTTCGGCAAAAAGTGATACTTCTTCAGTAAAATTTAAAAACTTGTTATTTCCTTTATTACTTTTTTTAGGGTCAGGGAGTATTGATACATTATTAAAATATACGGAAACTACTTACGTACCTAAAGAAGCATTACCAATGTTTTTATCAACTATTTTTGGATGCGCTTTATTTTTTGGTTTTTTTATTTTAACAGCTCAGTTACTAAATAAAAAAGGAGTATTTGAATGGAAAACGTTCCTTGGAGGGATTGCTTTAGGAGTCCCCAACTATTATTCTATGGAATTTTTATTAAAAGCATTACAAACAAAGGGGCTTGAAAGTTCTACAGTTTTTACCATAAATAATGTGTCTATAGTTATATTAACCACCGTGTTTGCTCTTACATTTTTTAAAGAAAAATTGGTCAAAAAAAATTGGCTTGGTATTGGGCTTGCCATAATTAGTATTTTATTAGTAGTTTCGGCATAATGAATGAAGAAATAAAAGACACTTACAAAACAATTACCAACCCCTCTGAGGAAACCTTATTTAAAGACCGAAACAGTAAGTTTTTTGGGTATGCTTTTCCTGTTTTTACTGAGGAAGATATTAAAGAACGTTTAGAAGAACTCCGTAAACAACATCATACTGCACGTCATCATTGTTATGCGTGGCAATTGGGAACAGAAAAGATTCGTTTTCGTGCTAATGATGATGGGGAGCCGAGTAATTCAGCAGGGCAACCAATTTATGGACAAATACAATCTTTTGATGTAACCAATATTTTAATTGTTTCTGTACGTTATTTTGGAGGAACCAAACTTGGAGTAGGAGGATTAATTAACGCCTATCGAGCTTCAGCGCAATTAGCTTTAGAAGCCTCTGAAATTATTGAGAAAACCATAGATATTCATTATAAGTTAAAGTTCGGGTACGATATGATGAATAAAGTACAACGTATTATCAAAGAACGAAACCTAGATATTATTAATCAAAAATTAGAATTAGACTGCGAGTATACCATTTCAGTACGTAAAAAAGAAGCTGAAAGTATTTTTGAAGTTTTTGATAATCTGTTTAAGGTGGAGATTAAATTAGTAGATTAAACACTAATAGAGGCTTTGAAAAAAAATGAAGTTAATGAGAAAAAATATTATCATCCTCTTTTTAATGGTTTTACCCATTAAGAGCATAAAAGCTCAAAACTTTTTGTATAATACTGAACAGTTTGGTATACGAGGATCTATGTTAGGAGGTGCTATAACTGCTGGAGCAGATGATGAAAGTATGACTTTTTATAACCCTGCAGGAATACACAAAGTTCCTTCTCAAGTAAGTATATCTCTATTTCAGCCTGTAATTCGTAGCTTTGGTTTTAATAGCTTTTGGGGAGCAAGGGAAAGCAGCGAAATAAATACTAATTATGGGCTAAAACCTTCTCTTATATCTTTTAAATTTAATTTAAAAAATATTGAATTAGCATTTATTAAAATAAGTAAAAGCGAGTTAACAGATTTTTTTAATGCAAAAAGAGAAACCATAAACAGTAACCTTTTAAATACACAGTACTTTGAATATGAATATAAAGGCGAAGATGATTGGTTTGGAGTTGGAACAAGTTTTAAATTAACATCAAATATTTACCTAGGTATTAGTCAGTTTCTAAGTATTTCTAACTTTGAATATAGAAATAAAGTATTTTTAGAAGAACTAAATACAGCTAATAACACTTCTAATAGCTACTTTAACTCTGAACAAACTAGCAGTTATGATAACACAGGTTTTATAACTAAAATAGGTTTTTTATACGATACTAATAAACACGACTTTGGTTTTACAATAACTACTCCAAAGTATTTGAGAATTTTAAAAGATGGATATTATACAGGAGAATTAACCAGAATAGATAGTGACCATAGTTTAGGCAGGCAAATTGTAGATAATGATATATCTCCAGAGATACGAACTCCTTGGGAGTTTTCTATCGGATATAGTTTTCTAGTAAATAAAAATAGTAAATTATGGTTAAGTACCAGTTATCACACTGGAATATCTGATTATAAAGTCGCAAATATAAAATCCGGAAACTCTGCTTTTTCCTGGGTCAATGGTAATAAATCAGTTATTAACTTTGGAGTAGGGTATTCACATCAAATAAGTCCAAAATTAGAATTATCAGGAGGTTTTAGAACAAATAATTTAGCCTACGAAAACAAAAAGGTTTCATTAACAAAATTGAGAAACACTATTTTAGATGGAAATCAGATACACTTTGTAATTGGAACTAAATTTAAATTCAAAAGACACGACGTGCTTTTAGGGTTAGACTGGGGAACTATTTATGATACTCCAAACAAAACTAGCTTTGAATATTTACAAGATATTGCTGAATTATCTCCAAACTTGAATGGGCTGACCAAACAAAATATAACTATTCTATTAACATATAGGTTTATTATAGATGAATTAATAAAGCTATAATATATCTTAACTTACTTAAGCTCAAAACATTTTAGGTTACTTCAATAATTATTCGTAAATTTGCAGGCCTTTTTACGAGTACAGATTTAAAAAGGATAGAAAATAACATTTATTAAGTTTAATTTCTCTTGGCGTTAGTATCGTTAAAAATCTGGTTAACAAAAAGATACAAATATTTATTTCAGACATGTCTGAAGAAACAAAAAACACAGCAGAAGCTGTAAATCCAGCAGAATTTTTAGCAACCTTTAACTGGCACAAATACGAAGAAGGTATTGATGAAGTTGATGAGTCTAAATTAAAAGAATTTGAAAAAGCCTTAGAAGGTACTGTAGGGTTCGTAAACGAGCGCGATGTTATCGAAGGTGAAGTAGTACGTATTACTGATCGTGATGCTATTATCGACATTAACTCTAAATCTGAAGGTGTAATTTCGTTAAACGAATTCCGTTACAACCCAAATTTAGCTGTTGGAGACAAAGTAGAAGTATTAGTTGACAAAAGAGAAGACTCTTCAGGTCAATTAGTATTATCTCACAAAAAAGCACGTGTAATCAAAGCTTGGGATCGTGTTAACAATGCACACGAAACTGGTGAAATCGTTAACGGTTTTGTTAAGTGTAGAACTCGTGGAGGTATGATCGTTGATGTATTTGGTATTGAAGCATTCTTACCAGGTTCTCAAATAGATGTGAAGCCTATCCGTGACTACGATCAATATGTAGAAAAAACTATGGAATTCAAAGTTGTGAAAATCAACCACGAATTTAAAAACGTAGTAGTATCTCATAAAGCATTAATTGAAGCTGATTTAGAAGATCAAAAACGTGAAATTATCGGTCAATTAGAAAAAGGACAAGTACTAGAAGGTGTTGTTAAAAACATTACTTCTTATGGTGTATTTGTTGACTTAGGAGGTGTTGACGGATTAATTCATATTACTGATTTATCTTGGTCTCGTATCAACCACCCGAACGAAGTTGTTGAGTTAGATCAAAAATTAAACGTTGTAATCTTAGACTTTGATGATAACAAGTCAAGAATTCAATTAGGATTAAAACAATTATCTGCTCACCCATGGGAAGCTTTAAATGCTGACTTAAAAGTTGGTGATAAAGTAAAAGGTAAAGTAGTTGTTTTAGCTGATTATGGTGCATTTGTAGAGGTTGAAGAAGGAGTAGAAGGATTAATCCACGTATCTGAAATGTCATGGTCAACTCACTTACGTTCTGCACAAGATTTCGTAAAAGTTGGTGATGAAGTAGAAGCTCAAATCTTAACATTAGACCGCGAAGAGCGTAAAATGTCTTTAGGTATGAAGCAATTACACCCAGATCCATGGACAGATATTACTACTAAATATCCAGTAGGTTCTAAACACACTGGTACTGTACGTAACTACACTAACTTTGGTGTATTCGTAGAGTTAGAAGAAGGTATTGATGGATTAGTATATATCTCTGATTTATCTTGGACTAAGAAAATTAAGCACCCATCAGATTTCGTAACTGTAGGTGATCAATTAGAAGTTCAAGTATTAGAATTAGACGTAGAGAACCGTAAATTAAACTTAGGTCACAAGCAAACTCAAGATAACCCTTGGGATGCTCATGAATCTACTTATACAATCGGATCTATCCACGAAGGTACTATCAAAGAGAAAAATGATAAAGGTGCAACTGTAGTATTTGCTGATGGTGTTGAAGCTTTCGCTCCAACTCGTTTCTTAGAAAAAGAAGACGGAGGTAAATTAGCTAAAGGTGATGAAACTAAGTTCCAAGTAACTGAGTTTAGTAAAGAATACCGTAGAATTGTTGTTTCTCATACTTCTATCTTTAGAGAAGAAGAACAAAAGAACATTAAAGCTGCTGCTGCTAAAGCTCAAGAAGTAGAAAAAACTACTTTAGGAGATATCGGTGGATTAGCTGAATTAAAGAAGAAAATGGAAGGAAAATAATCCGAACAATTTCTTGAAATTTATAAACCGTTAAGCTGTAAAGTTTAACGGTTTTTTTGTTAAAAATTTTGGAAGTTATTATTATTATTATTATTATCCATGACAAGGAAAAAATGCAATAAATGAAGTAAATTACTTCATTCTCTCCTAAAAAAGAAAAAGAATGTTTATAAAATTGCACACATTCTTTTTTAATTATTTTTAGAAAAAACAATAACGTTAAAAATCAACAAAATGAAAAAAAAAGGATTACCACTAATTACTTTTAAATTAATTTTTATAGTATTATTTATTATTGTCCAATCTTGTCAAAAAAGTGAGGAGATTATAGAATTTAAAGGCGATACAAATACAATACCTAGTCCAGAATCAAATTCTGACTTGCAAAAAGCATATGAAGATAAAATAGGAATTAACTTAAAGAATAGAAGTCGTTTTGGAGAATCATTTACTTTTATTTCTTCTTCTGAAAAAGTTAAAGACAACTTGATACATGGAGTGGAAGTTTTAGAAGATTTAAACCTCACTCACGATTCTAAATCTAGAAGCTTTTTATTAAATTTTGAAAGTTTTGAATCAAAAATAGGGTTTTTAATTAGGTTTGTTAAAATCAATGATGGTAAATATACAGAGATTGTTAGTATTGTAAATGGAGAAACAATAGCTTATTTACCAGAAAACATTACGAGTAAAGAATACCTAAATAAAGACAGAAATAATATGAAAGGTGTTACAACTAAAAAAACTTGTTATATAGACATAACTAAATGTAAAAAAGTAAAAGAAGAAGATTCATCTTTTCCAATTCCTTTGAGTAATGAAGATCCTATAGACTGTATAATAGGACAATTAATAGGTGAGTTAGAGGCTCAGGGTTGTACATCAATTAAATATGGTAAAACAGGAGACGGTCCATATAAAGACACTCCTTATGATGGAGAGATAATAGAACCTGAAGGACCAGAACCTTCTTTAACATGTAGTGATTTAGTGAAAATAGAAACGAAACTAGAAATAAGGAATAACACGCTGGGGCAAAAAATACCACAATATATTTACTTAAAAAAAGCAGATATTGGTTGGGTAACAAACACAAATCATAGATTAGAAGAACCTTTAGATCCTAGAAAATCAGGGTATAGACGTTACAATATTATCGGGTTAACTAGTAATGATGGACTAGTTTATGGAGAATGTGAAGTTGAGATTACAAATAGTTTTATACGCCCTGATGATTTGATAATTTCATCTGTTTTGGGGTTATAATAATCTTAAAGAGTTTACTTTATGACGTCCTAAAAAACTGTTGTATTATTAATGGTTTTTTAGGACTAGTCATATGTAACAAATGTTACAGTTAAAGCTCTCCCTTTTTAAAGGATACTTTCTTAAATAGCTTTATATTTGCTCACCAATTAAAAATTAATATGACACTTATTAAATCGATATCAGGTATTAGAGGTACCATAGGCGGAAATACAGGTGACAATTTAACACCTATAGATGCTGTAAAATTTGCAGCAGCTTATGGTACGTTTATAAAAAAGAAAAACTCCGAAAAAGAAAAAATTACCATTGTAATAGGTAGAGATGCCCGTATTTCGGGTAAAATGATAAGTAACTTAGTCGCAAATACCTTAGTAGGTTTAGGTATTAATGTAATCGATTTAGGTTTATCTACAACACCAACGGTTGAAGTTGCTGTCCCTATAGAAAAAGCGGATGGAGGTATTATTTTAACTGCTTCACACAATCCAAAACAGTGGAATGCTTTAAAATTATTGAATGACAAAGGAGAGTTTTTAAATGGTGAAGATGGAGCAGACATTTTAAAGATTGCTGAAAATGATGCCACAATTGAGTTTGCTGAAGTTGACGATTTAGGAGCGTATAGAAAAAAGAAGAACTACATAAAGAAGCATATCAAAGAAGTTTTAAAACTAGATTTAGTAGATAAGAAAGCCATCAAAAAAGCGAAATTTAAAGTTGTTGTTGATGGTGTAAACTCTACTGGAGGTATCGCTATTCCTGCTTTACTAAAAGAATTAGGAGTAAAATGTGTAGAATTATATTGTGAACCCAACGGACATTTTCCACACAATCCAGAACCTTTGAAAGAACACTTAACGGATATTTCTGAATTAGTAGTGAAGGAAAAAGCAGATTTAGGTATTGTAGTAGATCCTGATGTAGACCGTTTAGCGCTAATTTCTGAAGATGGTTCTATGTTTGGAGAAGAATACACTTTAGTAGCTTGTGCCGATTATGTTTTAGGTCAATTAGGAGGTGGTAACACTGTTTCTAACCTATCATCCTCAAGAGCTTTACGAGATGTTACTGAAAAACATGGAGGAACATACACAGCAAGCGCAGTAGGAGAGGTGAACGTAGTACAAATGATGAAGGATACCAATACTGTAATTGGAGGAGAAGGTAACGGAGGAATTATCTATCCAGAATCTCATTATGGAAGAGATTCATTAGTAGGAGTCGCTTTATTTTTGTCACATTTAGCACATAAAAAGACATCTTGTAAAGCCTTAAGAGATTCATACCCTAGCTACTTTATGAGCAAAAATAAAATCCAGTTAACACCACAAATTGATGTTGATAAGATTTTAGAAGCCATGGCTAACAATTACAAAAATGAAGATGTAAACACTATTGATGGTGTAAAAATTGATTTTGCTAACGAGTGGGTACATCTACGTAAATCGAATACTGAGCCAATCATCAGAATTTATACAGAAAGTACTAGCCAAGACAATGCAGATGCTTTAGCTAAAAGATTTATAACTGAAATACAACAAATAATACAATAGTTCTTTGAAATTAAAAATAGTAAGTTTATTAATGCTGATGGTTTCAGCATCAATAATAGCGCAGAAGAAAAACGAAGAAATCATTCAAAAGAAAAAAGTAACTAACAAAGGAAAATTCTTCGTTTATTGGGGATGGAACTGGGCTAGTTATTCTAATTCAGATATTCGTTTTAAAGGAGCTAATTACGATTTTACATTACAAAATGTAAAAGCTCAAGATAGACAGACTAAGTTTTCATTTAATGATTATTTTAATCCAGGGAGAGTAACTATCCCTCAAACAAATTATAGAATAGGATATTTCTTTAAAGAAAACTATACTATTTCTATTGGAGTAGATCATATGAAATATGTAATGATAGCTGATCAAGATGTAAAAATTAATGGAAATATTAATATAGGAAACGCGAAGTATGATGGAACATATAATAACGAAACTATCAATTTAGCAGCAGATTTTTTACGTTTTGAACACACTGACGGTTTAAATTATGTAAATGTAGAAGTAAAACGTTTTGATGATGTGAGTCACTGGTTTGGTTTAAACTTAGAAAACTTACAAATTAATTTAACAGAAGGAGTGGGGCTTGGTATTTTATACCCAAGAACCAACACAACCCTTTTAGGCATGGAGCGTCACGATGATTTTCATTTATCAGGATACGGAGCTTCTATTGGAGGTGGTTTAAATATAACATTCTTAAAACACTTTTTTGTACAAGCGGATTTAAAAGGAGGTTATATTTATATGCCAGATGTTAGAACAACTAAAAGCCCTATAGATACAGCATCACAAAGTTTTTACTTTTTTGAAAATACCATTTTAATAGGAGGTAAATTTAGACTTTAATAACAAAGTATTATAAATACGTTAATATTATAACTATTTTAGGCAAACAAATAATATACTGCTAATTTTACGCTACCTAACAAACAACTAGAGATTTCAACTATGGATTTAGAACAGTATTTTGATAAGTTTAGAAAAAATATTGTAGGTATAGATCAGACTTTTCAAACACCTTACGGTGAAAAGAAAATGATTTATACAGATTGGACTGCAAGTGGAAGATTATATCGACCTATAGAAGAACAACTTTTAAATAAATTTGGACCTTTTGTAGCCAATACTCATACAGAAACTTCTACATCAGGAGCTGCTATGACTTTAGCCTATCACGAAGCACGAAATATTATTAAACGCCACGTAAACGCTTCTTCCAATGATGTTTTAATTACGGAAGGTTCTGGTATGACGGGAGTAGTGAATAAATTTCAACGTATTTTAGGACTAAAAATAAATGAAAATTTAAAAGAAAACACACAGGTTCCAGATGAAAAAAGACCTATTGTCTTTGTAAGTCATATGGAGCATCACTCGAACCAAACATCTTGGATTGAAACTATAGCAGATGTAGAGGTTGTTCCTTGTAATGATGAAGGTTTAGTGTGTTTAGATAAGTTTGAAGAAACTATAAAAAAATACTTAGATAGACCTATTAAAATAGCCTCTATAGTAGCAGGATCAAATGTAACAGGAATAAAAACAGACTACCATAAAGTAGCCTCTTTAATTCATCGTTACGGTGGTTTATGCTTTGTCGATTTTGCCTGTTCTGCACCTTATGTAGATATAAATATGCATCCAGAAAAAGAAGATGAATATTTAGATGCTATTTTCTTTTCTCCACATAAGTTTTTAGGAGGTCCAGGAAGTTCTGGGGTGTTGATTTTTAATAAAAAACTGTATAAAAACATGGTTCCTGATAATCCTGGAGGAGGAACGGTTAGTTATACAAATCCTTGGGGGCAACATGATTATTTTGATGATGTAGAAACGCGTGAAGATGGAGGGACACCAGCTTTTTTACAAACTATAAAAATAGCTTTATGTATTCAAGTAAAAGATCAAATGGGTACTGATAAAATAAAGGAACGTGAAGATGAAATCAACCCAATTATCTTTAACTGTTTAGAAAATTTGGAAGGAGTTAAAATATTAGCTCCAGATCATAAAGATCGTTTGAGTATTTTTTCTTTCTACTTTGAAAAATATCACTTTAACCTTGTTGTAAAATTACTAAACGACCGATTTGGAATTCAAACTAGAGGTGGATGTTCGTGTGCAGGAACTTATGGACATTTCTTATTAAATGTAGACCAAATAAGATCAAATGAAATAAAAGGTCAAATATTAGAAGGTTGTAATACAGAAAAACCAGGTTGGGTACGTTTATCAGTACATCCAACAATTACAAATGAAGAAGTACAATTTATTTGTGAATCGTTACAAACGTTAGCCGAAAATATTGAAGAATGGTCTAAAGACTATGAGTACGACATTGCTAAAAATGATTATGTACATAAAACCATTGAACCAATTGAAAAACAACTGGTAACTGATTGGTTTTCGTTATAATTATGATATGACACACTTAAAAAGCTCTTTTTTAGAAGATAATTATTCAAAAATTAAAGAAGACTCTATATCTGGAAGGTGGATAACACTAACAGATATAGAGCCTTTATATTTAGGCTTACAAAACTCAGAAATTCAAACAAAAATTATTGGAGAGTCTGAAGAAGGAAGGGCCATTTATAAATTAAAATTGGGAAAAGGTAAAAAAAGAATTCTTATTTGGAGTCAAATGCATGGAAATGAAAGTACAGGAACCAAAGCTGTATTCGATTTTTTAAACTTCTTACAACGCTTTCCTACTCACCAAATAACAAAATCTATTATAGATAATTGTAGTATTACCATTGTTCCTATGCTAAATCCAGATGGAGCACAAGCATATACACGTGTTAATGCTAACAATGTAGACTTAAACAGAGATGCTGTAGAATTAGAGGCCAAAGAAAGTAAACTTTTACGTAGTATTTTAGAAGAAGTAAATCCTCAATTTTGCTTCAATTTACATGATCAAAGAACTATTTTTGGTGTTGAAGGAACTAAAAACCCAGCAACAATATCGTTTTTGGCCCCTTCAGAAGAAGAAAAAAGAACAATTACAGAAGGGAGAAAAGAAACAATGAATGTAATTGTTGCTATGAATGATTTGTTACAAGAAATCATACCCAATCATGTTGGTCGTTATACGGATGAATTTTACCCTACAGCAACAGGAGACAATTTTCAAAAGTTAGGACATAATACAATACTAATTGAAGCAGGACATTTTGCAGGTGATTACGAAAGGGAAGAGGTTAGAAAATTCAATTTTTATGCGCTTTTACAGGGGATTTATCATATTTCTTTAACAAATAATTTTAAAGAGTTTAAAAAATATTTAGCTATCCCTAACAATATCAAGAACTTCTACGATGTGATTTATCGATCAAAAAATAATGAAAAAGATGTTGCATATCAGTATGTAGAAACTATAGAAAATGATAAATTTGCACTCGTTTTAACAAAGGAAAAAGAAGGTAACTTATCTATGTGTTTAGCTCACAAAGAATTCATAAAAAACAGTTAAAAATTCTACTTTCTTTAAATAAAACTTATTTTTTTTAGAAAAAAACCATATTTTAGCAATATTACTTGAAGAAAACAAAAAAATGAAGAAGTTCATACTAGATGAAATCGATCATCAAATTTTAGACATTTTAATTGAAAATGCTCGTACACCATTTACAGACATTGCAAAAAAACTGTTAGTATCTGCAGGTACTATACATGTACGCGTAAAAAAAATGGAAGACGAAGGAATTATTCAAGGATCTACTTTAACCTTGAATTATGAAAAAATGGGGTATTCATTTATTGCTCACGTTGGAATTTTTTTAGAGAAGACATCTATGACACAACATGTTTTAGACAATTTAAGATTGATTCCTAATGTAACTGTAGCCTACGTAACTGCAGGAAAATATAATATTTTCTGTAAAGTACGTGCTAAAAACACTAACGATGCAAAAGACATTATTTACAGAATAGATGATATTCATGGCGTTAATAGAACAGAAACAATGATTGCTCTTGAAGAAAGCATCAATGATAAAAAGCGTTTAATGCACGCAATTTTTAAAGATATTTAAAAAACTATTTTTAAAAAAGTTAAAAGGGTAGCATAATTATGCTACCCTTTTTTATTGTTTTCAATAAATTAGCTATTTCTATTCAAATAAAAACAGTATTTAATTTATAAAAAAGAGTAGAGTATAAGGAGACTATTATTATAAACTCCAATTAAACTTTTCATAAACTACATACCAATCTTTAGGGAAATCAGCTTTAATTAATAATTTTTTATTCGAATATGGATGAATGAACTCTAAAGAATAAGCGTGTAAAAAAAGGTTTTCACAATCAAAATTATCAATAAACATTGTATTGTGATTTTTATCACCGTATTTAGGATCTCCAATTAAAGGATGACTAATTTTGTTCATATGGATTCGTAACTGGTGTAATCTACCTGTTTTAGGGGCTAACTTTACCAAACTATACCTAGATGTGTCATAAGGTTTTACAGGAATATTTACTGTAACCGTTTTTATAGTACTTAAATGTGTTTCTGCATCTTTATGTACGTTGGCATCTCTTCCTTTTACTGGAGAATCTATAATTTTAGTTTCAGGAGCATGACCTCTAACAACTCCATAATACGTTTTTTGTATTTCATTATTAGTAAACAGTTCTTGAAACTTAGCTACAAACTTTGTTTCCTTAGAAAGTAATATAATTCCAGACGTTTTTCTATCAAGACGATGAATTGGATACATTTTTTGATTGAATTGCTGTAGAATTATTTGTAACAAAGAATTTTCATCAGCAACATTTCTAGAATGATGCGCATGATGTACAACAACATTATTAGGTTTTGATACGCACAACACATATTCATCTTCATAAATAACATCTAGCTTCATTATACTATTCGTTTACTGGTTTTAATTTGGTGAAGTTTAAAAGGAGTAAAGATAACGCACCACATATAAAAAAACCTATAAAAAGTGGGAGAGTAGTGGTTTCAACATATTTTCCTATAAATGTAGCAATTGGTACTGCCATAATGGTAGATACAAATCCGTTAATTGCAGCTCCAATTCCAGCAATATGTCCAACAGGCTGCATTGCTAATGCTCGAAGATTTCCAAATAAAAATCCGATAGAGAAAAACTGTAGTGCAAAGAAGATTAATAATACTACAATACTTGGATTTTCCTTTTGATAAAATAATGTTATATAAATAATGGGAACAATTGAAAACATAATTAAAAAGAATGAAACGAGTTTATGCATTCCAAACTTCATAACAAATGAACCATTTAAAAAAGTAGCAAAACCAACAGAAATGGCTAAACCGGCAAAGATGTACGGAAATTCGTCTACCAATAAATATTGCTCTTGAAAAATTTGTTGTGAAGCACTTAAATATACCATAAATGACCCTGTAATAAAACCAGATATAAGTGTAAAAATTACAGCTTGTTTATATTTTATAAATTCTTTTGACCCATCTAAAAATAAACGAAATGCAAACTTAATTCTGTTTTCTTCTTGAAGAGTTTCTGGTTGGCGCTTCCATAACCAAAACATTACTAAAACACCAAATATTAGTTGACTATAAAATATAGATTTCCATCCGTAAGCATCCAACATTAACTTACCAATAGCAGGAGCTACAACAGGAACTAAAATAAAAATCACCACAATAAACGACATAATTTTAGCCATGTAGTTTCCACTAAAACTATCTCTAACCATGGCAATACTAATTGTTCTAGGAGCAGAGAGTCCTATTCCTTGTAAGACTCTTCCTAAAACCATCATTTCTATGTTTGTAGCACTAACACAAATAAAGCTTGCAATAACAAAAAGTATAAAACCACCATAAATAACAGGCTTTCTTCCTAAACTATCAGAAATTGGCCCAGAAATTAATTGCCCAAAGCCTAGTCCTAAAAAAATCATTGTTACTAATAATTGACTATCGTGCGATCCTTGTTGAACTCTAATACTAATACCTATTTGTTCTAAAGCTGGGAGTAATGCATCTATTGATAAAGCTACTAATGACATTAGAGAAGCCATTAAAGCAATGAATTCTAATTTCGATTGATTATTTTTTTGCATTAGGCAAAAATACTGCCTTTATTTTAGTTAGAAGTATGGGTAAAAGTTAAAAAAAGGCTGCTTTTTTAACAGCCTTAAACAAACAATACTATAAACTATATATGTCTAATAAAAAAGACGCTGCCAAGAATAAAATGTAGTGAAACAAAAAAATGTAATAAAGTGAAGGGGCTTTTTATTCAGAACAGCGTCATATACTATATACATCTTACAATTTATGAAACAGTTATAATTAAAATAACCCTACTTTTTTTGTTAAAAAAATATTATAGATATTATTAATAATTAAATAAAAAAATAAAGAGTAAACAAGGGTGAATTATATTTATCCTTGTTTATAAAAAAAACTAAGCCATAACATCGAAAGATGCTTATACAACTTCAGACTTATAATAAAAATCTACATGACTAAATTCATCAAATGCTAATGTTATGTTATTATTGGTAAATTTTGCTATAAATTGGGTAGAGCAAGGGGTAGTAGATGCATTTGTACTATATATTACTAAACTTGGTTGTACAATTTTATCTGCATAAGCCTTTCCAATAATTAAAATCTAATTCAAAGAAGAATACTTTTTTATGTATTCTTTTGGGCTCATTCCTACCTTTTTTTTAAAAACTCTAGTGAAATATTGAGGATATTCAAACCCCAGTTTATATGCCGTTTCAGATATTGAAAAATTTGGATTCAACAATAAACTTTTAGCTTCATCAACTAAAAATAAATTGATTTGGTCTACAGCTGTCTTTCCTGTCTCAGCTTTTATAGTGTCACTCATATAACGATGACTTACATTTAATTGTGTAGCCATCCAATCTAAAGTAGGGATTCCCTCTTCAGCAAATAAGTTTTGTTCAAAATAGGTGTTTAATATATCTTTAAATTTGGTAATTAAAATCTTGTTATCATCAGTTCTATTTAAAAACTGTCTTTTGTAAAACCTATCAGCATACTTTAATAAAGTTTCTAATTGAGAAATAATGATTTCTTTGCTAAACTCATCATGATTATTATAATATTCGGCTTTAATACTCTTGAAAATATTTTTTACTATCTCTTCTTCTTTAGGTGATAGATGAAGTGCTTCGTTTACATTGTAATTAAAGAAATTATAGGTCTTGATTTTTTCATAAATATCAAGGCTTTGTATATAATTTTTATGAAATGCTATATGATAACTCTCTGAACTAAACACCAAATCTTTAAATATTAAAGTTTGGTTTGGCGCTGTAAACAACATTGTTCCTTTAGTACAATCATATTTAGTACGTCCATAAGAGAGTTCCCCTGAAATAATGTTCTTTAGGCTGATACCATAAAACTGGCAATTTATTTCTACAGGTTCGTCAAAAGCATAAGCTTCACAACTCTCATATTCATCTTCTTCTAATTCAGTATGGATAATACTAAATAAAGGATTTTCAGGCATTTTTAAACTAAAATGGTCGTGGAATTCTGTTATGGAATTGAAGTTAAGACTTGACATTTTCATGATTTCTGTACTTTGTAAATCTACGATTTATTATTAATATTCATTCCACCAGCTGGAATCACTGTTTTCGATATTATTTATGGTAAATGTTTGGCCAATTCTTGGTGCTACCAAAGGTATGTTTAGTTCATTTGCTTTTTTAGTAACACGTTCAATTGGGTCTGTCCAAGAGTGTAATGCCAGTTTAAAACCTGCCCAATGAATTGGCATTATTTTTTTTGCTTGTAAATCTACGCCTGCTTGCGCAGTTTGCTCTGGAAGCATATGTATGTCTTGCCATTGCTCATCGTACTGTCCGCATTCTAGCATTGCAAAATCGAATGGTCCATATTTGTTGCCGATTTCTGTAAAGTGTTCACCATAACCACTATCTCCACTAAAAAAGATGTTATCAGTTGGTGTTTTGATTATCCATGAACTCCATAAAGTACTCTGATGATTATTCATTTTTCTACCAGAGAAATGTTGAGATGGTGTACAGATAAACTGCAAACCTTTATATGTTGTTTCTCCCCACCAATCAAGTTCCGTAATTTTTTCTTCGGAAATTCCCCAAGCTTTTAAATGCACTCCAACGGCTAGTGGAACAAAATAGTGTTCTACTTTTGATTTTAGCTTTTCAATACTTTCATAATCTAAATGATCGTAATGGTCGTGGGAAATGACTACAGCATCTATTTTAGGTAATTTCTCAATTTCTAAAGGTATCTCTTTATTAAAACGATTTTCACCTAAAAAGTTCATTGGTGCAGCTACTTTACCAAACATTGGGTCAATTAGAATGTTTTTTCCTTGTGTTTGCATTAAGAAAGCCGAATGCCCATACCAAATGAAGCGTGTGTCACCTTTATAATCAGCAACATTTATCGAATCTATTTTTTGAACGTGTAAGTCTTGCTTTGGTCTTCCGTTTTTAACTTTGGTAGTAAAGAATTTCCAAGATAATTTTACCATATCATTAAACCCTAAATTTTGCGGAACGTTTGCATCCTTATTACGGAATTTGCCATTTTCGTATTGTTTAGAACTAGTATAAGATTGGTAATCTTTTTTTGTGACGTCGCCACCGAAAGAAGGATAAAATTTGACAATCAAAACGTAAGCAACTATCAAAATACCAATAAGTGATAAGAGGGTAATCAACATTTTTTTTATAATTTTTTGTATACTATTTTTCATAGACTTTTGGGAATAAGTTCTAAAGTAGACGCTTCATGTTTTTTTGTGTCAAAAGTCAATCGCATTACTGGATAAATCAATCCTAATAATTTTAGATATGCTTTATTTACTTTAGGGTTTATTTCTTCTAAATCCGTAGGAATAACACCATCAATATCTACAACTGTGTTACCAGTTTTCATAGTACCTTCAGGATGCTTTAAAAAAGCATGATGCCAGCTTCGTTTTCCGAACTTATACTGACGTACAAAAAAACGTCCTTCAATTGCGACGATAGTGATATCAATAAAACGATGATTACCACATTTAATTTGATGTACTTTCTGTCCTTTCACTAGTGTTTCTAGTTCTTGTATTTTCATATTGAAAAGCTTAAGACGTTATTAATCGATTAGGAGTTTAATACTTGTAAAAATTCTATCTAAATTATTTATTAAAAAATTCTGCTACAGCATCTGTTGATGCTTTTACAGCTTCAGGCTTATAATAAAAATCTACATGAGTAAACTCATCAAATGCTAATGTTGTGTTATCATTAGTAAGTTTTGCTATAAATTGGGTAGAGCAGGGGGCAGTAGATGCATTGGTACTATATATTACTAAACTTGGTTGTACAATTTTATCTGCATAAGCCTCTCCAATAGAAATTAAAGACTGCATGGCTTGGTCTGCAATATGTATGTTTGAAGCATTTTTAACAGTTCCAGGGCCTTTTTCACCGTTTTTTCCATAGTAATTATACGTTTCTTCTGCCATTACTGGGTAAGCGGCAGTAGTAACAAACTCTTCTTTAGTCATTTCATCATCTAATCCAAATGGAGCATAATAATCAGGTTCTCCAGTTTCGTACTGTTTTTGCATAGAATCATTAGCAGCTGCAATCATAGGATCTGTAACTTCTCTACCTAACCATTGAAAACCATCTGCTGCCATCATACCAGAAACCATTGCTATTTTCTTAATTCTATGGTCTGTAACTGCTGCTGATGCAATGATAGAACCACCCTGACAAACACCTAGTCCTTCAATCTCTTCTATAAAAGGAAGTGTACCGAGATAAGATACTGCATCCCAAGTATTTTCTATTAATCTAAACATGTATCTAGATTTTTTATATTCTCCTGGTAATGCTGGAGAATCTCCCATTCCTAAATAATCAAATCCCAAAAAAACAAACCCTCTTTTTGCCATTTCTGGTCCATAGGTTGCCATAACCTGTCCTTTAACTTGTGGAAACGGACTAGCACTTACTATGGCTTTGTACTTCTTGTTTGAATCAAATCCTTTAGGTAGGTAAAGATCTCCTGCTAATTCTACTCCAAATGACGTGAATGTCACACTATTTTTTCCTGCTTTTAAATTGTTCATCGTTTTTATTTTTTAGTCGATATTGTGTTATCTGTTATACTTTTTTGCTCTAGATTCTGCTTATAGCAACTGTACAGCTATAGAATTAATTACAATGCAAATTTATAGCCGTATTATCCTACAATACTTATACATTTTGGTATCAGACTTACACATTTTGGTTAAAACAATTTATTGCAAGAAGAAATTTCTCAAGGTATTAATGGTTAAATAATTTAATTTCTATTTTACATAATATTAATTATAATTCATTTTGAATTGTGTAAATAGAATGACGAAGTGTTTTTTATTTAATTGTAGATATGTTTTATGGTATCTACAAATTTGTTACAGTCATTTTACGACACTGTAATTTTATTCATATCCACATGTAGATAACCTGTAACAATCTTTTTTATAAGTGTTTAATATTCGTTGAAGTTTCTGAATTATATTTTTAAATATTATGTTAAATATAATTCTTATATCTCCGTCTGAAAACTATTTAAAAGTAAAAGAATTTAGAAGTTAGGTTTTAGATATAAACAAATTATATATTTTTTATACCTAACTTCTAAACTTCTAAAATTCTAATTTTGCCAATGTAATTATTTATTAGCTACAAATATTTCTTTTAACTGTTTAATTACATTTCCGTTTCCAGTAACTGTAATTTCTCCAATCTTATCAGCAATTTTTTCTACATACTCCATTTCTTTTAACTTAAACAACATTTCGTTGTCTTCCATTAATTTAGCAGTATTTAATAAGCTTCTCGTTGAGGCTGTTTCTTCTCTTCTGGTAATAATATTAGCTTGGGCTTTCTTTTGTGCTACCAATACCTGATTCATGATTTCTTTCATTTCTCCTGGTAAAATAACATCTCTAATTCCGCAACCTTGAATTACTACACCTAATTTTTCAGCATTCGCTTTTGTTTCTTCAAAAACTGCTTTTGACACATCTTCTTTGTTAGCTAATAATTCATCTAATGTGTAGTGCCCTACATATTTTCTCAATGCTAACTGCATGTTTACATATAATTGCTTTTCATAGTCTTTGTTAGCCAATAACGCTTTTTCAATATCAGTTACTTTGTACTGCGTATAAAAGTTAATTCTAACATTTGCTTTGTCTTTAGTTAACAATTCCTGACCTGCAATTTCTAATTGTAATTGTCTGGTGTCTACTTTCGCTATTTTAATAGTTGTTTCATTTTTCCAAAACCTATACGTCCCTCCTACCAATGTTTTTTGGTAGGTATCATTCACTAACAACACCGCTTTTTCGTAGGCAGCAACTTCAAAAGTTCTAACATATTTGTTTACCTCATAATTATTGAATAAAGAGGCATCAACTTTTTCAGTAATCTCAATCTTGCTTATATCTATTCTTTGAAAGGTTCTAGTAATAAACCCTTTCCAGAAAACATGTCTTCCAGCATTTAAAACTCTTTTAAAGTTATTATTTTCGTACATGAAAACTAACTCATTGTCTTGTACTTCAACAATCTCTAACATTGCTGCTAAAGTTGCGTCTTGTAACAACACTTCTAAAGCTACTGATGTATAAAAATCTTTTGTTAAATCGTATACTGCCATTGTTTGATTAAACCCTAACCAATGTGTACCCGCTTTAATTACCTTTATGTAATCTCCTTTTTTAAATACTAGTCCTACTTTTCCTTGATTAATTGTTATTCTTTTCATAATCTTTTTGTTTTTAATTGTTTATACGTTGTTTTTCTCACCATAGAGAAATTTGTTTGTTTTTGTAAAAAGTACTGAATGTTAATGCTTATAAGCCCACGGAAATAATAAGATTACATAGCTTTTGTATTGTTGTTTACTACATGGGTTATACTAATTGATACTATAACTGACATACTAAATTTCAATACATTGTTTATGTAATGGTTATTATTTCAAAGTACGTTTATAAGTGTTTATTTAAAAACTCATTAAACATTCAACACTTTTGGTTCATCAGTTTTACAAGGTGATGAGCTTCCTGATGACTTTTCTCAAGTCGTGAAGTCGGACTCGAACCGACATGCCGTTAGGCTTACCATAATTACTAGAACCGAAATCTAGCGCGTCTACCATTCCGCCATATCCTTTCAGATAGTGGGATTCGAACCCACACGAATTTTCTCTATTGCTTTAACCGGACTTAGCTACATAACTTTCGTTATGGCAGGATTCGAACCTGCGTACATAGAGTGCGATTATTTTTTGGTGAATAATCAAAACCTTCAAGACTAGTTGCATATACAATTCTAATACAAATACTGTAAGAGTGTATACAATGGTGCTATACAGAAACACGCAACAAGACTTGCTTGATATTTTTATTTATAATATGTAAATGAACTTTTATAACTACCTCATTATACCCTTTGTTATAATGAGGCTTTTCATAGCAATTTTTATCTCACAGCAAACATCTTTTTCATAATTACGCTGCAAATATTACACTGTATTGCGCAATGTTTTTGCGTACTAAAAATTATTTTTGATTTTTCTTAATTTTTTTCTTAGGAAGTTTATCCTCTACACGTTCTATATGTTCTCTTACAGTTCGCATATAGTCACTATTATACGTGTGTTTCTTAGCAAGTTTTAAAGTTTGTAATGATTTTTTATACGCTTCTTTCTGTTCATATAATTGGGCTTTACCAGTATATAAAATAGCTTTATCGGAACCTTTTACGGTTAATGCGAAATCAATGAATCGTTCAGCTTCCTCATAGTCTTCATTCCATAATAACACATTGATGTAATGTGGATATACGTTAAAAGCATACATATTTTCTGCTAAAGCCTCTGTATAATACAGTTTTGCTTTTTCAAAATCACCTAGGTGCTCTGCATAAATGCGTCCCATTAAGCACAACGCTACTACATTTTTTTCTTCATACGCCAAAGCGTATGTTAATGCCTCCATTGTTTCTTCTAATTCATAAGGAAAAGCATCTAATGCTTTAAATATGTAATTGTTTGCTAATGTTTTCATCTTATTATAATTGTTTACGCAACTCACTTTTTAATTGATTACGCGTTGTTTTAAATCTTTTTTTGTTCTTTTTAACTTTAAAATCAGTTCCAACAAATACTTTTACTGGATTTCCTCTTTCTAAGTCTAAATGGTTTTCCCATTCTTTTTTTATGGTGTTTTGTAATTGATTTATATTATGATTTCCTATCAAGGTTTTTAAACGTTGTACAGCTATTTTTTTATTCTGATGCTGTGAACGACTTTCTGAAACCAATACTTGAATTCCTGTTGTGCTATGTTTTGCTCGTACAGCAGAACTTACTTTATTTACATGTTGTCCACCAGGTCCAGAACTTCTAATTGCCTGAAACTCGATGTCTTTTTCTTGTATGGTTAACTCATTATTATATTCCAATTCAAAACAACCTATAAACCAGTTTTTGCGTTTATGGTATTTTCTAAAGGTTGATTTTCCTGTCCATTGAATAGTGCCCAACCAATCTTTTAAAAATAAAGACAGGTTATTTCCTTTTAATTGAACACTTACTGATTGTATGGTGCCATTCTCTATTCCATTTTCTTTATGAAGAATGTCATACGTTATCTTATGTTCTACTACAGCTTTTATAAATGCTTTTAGCACTTTTGCTACTACCCAGCAGCATTCCGAAGGTCCACGACCCGCTGTAAATTGTATTATTTTTATGTTCATTTTAATTTCCTATTCCTGTCATTACGAGTGAAACAAAGCAATCTGTTAATCGGTAAGCAGATTGCTTCAGTTGTTATCTCTTTCAGAATGACGATTCTTTTTACTTATCCATTCGTACGATTTTCGGTGTAAAAGTGCCTAATACTTCAACTAACTCTTGTTGATTAGCCATTACCTTTTTGATATTTTTATACGCCATAGGAGCTTCATCTACTCCACCTCCAATGAGCGTAACTTCATTCATTTTTAACTGATGCTTAATATCACTTTTGGTAAATTTCTCTTTACACTTCCTTCTTGAATGTTTTCTTCCTGCTCCGTGTGATGCCGATTGTAAACTCTCCTGGTTCCCTAAACCTCTAACAATGTATCCTGGTGCGGTCATAGACCCCGGAATTATACCCAATACTCCTTTATTGGCAGGTGTTGCTCCTTTTCTATGTACAATACATTCAACTCCATTTAGCTGTTCTTTCCAAGCAAAATTGTGATGATTCTCAATCATTGCTAAAGGTTTTATTCCTAATAACTTTGCAATTCGTTTATGAATATTATCATGACATGCCTTGGCATAATCACCTGCTAAATTCATTGCTAGCCAATATTCTTGTCCGTCATGCGTATCTAAATCTAACCATGCTAAATGTTGTACGTTTTTAGGTAACGGACATTGTTTACTCGCTAAATAGGTATAGTGTTTTGCAATGTTTGATCCCAATCCACGTGATCCACTATGTGTTAACAATCCCACATACTCTCCTACAGGCACGTTGAATTCATTGTATTCATCTGTTATGGTTACCTTTCCAAACTCTACAAAGTGATTTCCACCTCCAGAAGTTCCTAATTGATTATATGCTTTTACTTTTAACCGTTTTAGTAAAGGGATATCTTGGAACTCATTCCGTTCAAAAATTTCATGGTCTTGTTTTTTATCATGTGTTTCATACATTCCAAACTTGGTATGTTCCTTCAAGATATTTTCTAATTGATGTTGCTTTCCTTTTAAATAAGAAGCTTTCATCGGAAAAATACTCAATGCCATTCTACAGCCAATATCTACTCCTACCCCATACGGAATTACTGCATTTTCAGTAGCAAGCACGCCACCTATGGGTAATCCGTACCCTGAATGTGCATCAGGCATTAAAGCTCCTTGTACCGCAATTGGTAATTTTAAAGCATCGTACAACTGAAACTTAGCTTGCTCATCAATTTCATTTTCTCCATAAATAGAAAACGGAGCTCTTGTATTTCGTAATTCATGCATTTTAATTTCAACAGGCTTGGTTAAACCTTCAGCAACTTTACCCCAAATAGCATTTCCTTGATATTTTTCTGGATAAAGCAATACATTTTTTGCTTCTTCTAAAATGCGTTCTTTCTTTTCTTTTTTTCTATATCGGTTAATTTGCCCTAAGGCAATATTTATACTATTGTTTTTTGGAAAGCCTAATTTGATTAGATCTTTTCCTTTTAGTTTATTTCCCATGTTGAGACATTATAATGTTGGGCACCAATTTTCTAATTAGTGCTTTGTATCAATATTTTTCTCTTTGCTTCGGAAATTGAAAACTATGCGGAAATGTGTAGCATAAAAAAATCCGAAACGTTATTGAGGCTTCGGATTTTTCATATATAAGTTGTTGTTATTTCTATGTATGAAGAAAATCGCGAAGCGTGTGTAC
Organism: Tenacibaculum sp. SSH1-16; assembly: GCF_040104435.1. Classification (NCBI taxonomy): domain Bacteria; kingdom Pseudomonadati; phylum Bacteroidota; class Flavobacteriia; order Flavobacteriales; family Flavobacteriaceae; genus Tenacibaculum; species Tenacibaculum sp. SSH1-16. Next base: position 76,808 of record NZ_JBECOV010000003.1, on the reverse strand, counting down.
AAAAGAACCTGGTTCTTTTACTGTACTTATGTTTAATTGATATTTGAACATGCTTACTTCGTTTTTAAAAATTATTATTTTGTTGTTGAGTATGTTTATACTTGAACTGCGCTCTGTATAAAAATTACTGGTGCAAAGATGTGAGCCTTTTTTGAATTACACAAGTTTAAAATGATTTTATTTTACTAAAAATCAAACACTTATACTAAAATAAAGATATAAGTATCCTATCCGAATTTCTTCAGACTAGTAACCTTTTGGTTGTAAGCTATGTAGCATTTTACATGTAACTTTCAAAGACTTGAAGTTTTTTATAAAAAAAAAGCGTCCAAATTATATAATTTGGACGCTTTTAGTGATTTTATACTACAATAACCTTATTGATAACTCCATAAAAATCGCTTTTGAGCGTCCGATATGTGTATTAATTGCATTAGCATAGGTTAAAATTTCGTTTAATTAATTTATAAAATATGGAGAACCTTCATTCTCTTTTTTTCTTTATTAAAATGCCTATGGCATTGGTAATATCTCTACTACTATTCCATATACATTCTTAGTCCACCCGTTTATTCTTCCATGATTGTTTCCTATTTGCAAACCTCTTTTATTGTTTTTTCCTTTTACAAGGTGCGTAAAACAGTTTCCACGAACTTTGCAATACACAATATCGCCAACCTTACAATTTTCCCAGTTTATTGGTTTTAGTTTTACAGGCTGTTTAGATTTTAAAATAGGCAACATAGAGTTACCTGGCTCTTTTGAAATAATGGTTTCTCCATTATTTAATTTTTGAATTTTCCAATTCATTAGTATCATATTTTATAAATTATGTAAAACACTATTGCCTTACATATCTCATAAAATTACCAAGCCATTTCAATGAACTGCTGCAAATATGATATTTTTAGTTGATTTTACCTATTAGATTGATTTTAAATTAAGTATTACTAGTTTAACCTACTCCTAAAGCTTGTTTAAATAAATCGATACTCTTTCTTATTAAACTTTTGTTTTCATCTAGTTTTACTTCTTTTATAACATTATTTTGTTTTAATACCTTATCATCACTTTTTACTTCTATTTCGCAATTTAAAAATCCATACCAATCTTCATTTTCTTTGAATGAATTAAATTTTGAAATGACTTTTTCTGAAAATAATTTTGCTCTATCTATTACCTGCTCATTTGTTAATGAATAATAATAGAAACCATCCCCTAAAATATTGTCATTTAACATATAAAATTCAAATAATATATCGTATTGATATTCAGTTTGTGAATTTAAACCTGATAATGAATTAATTGCACTTAAAACAACCTCATTTTCATTAGACCTTGATAGTGTCAAACATAAAGAATACACTTCTAAACTTAATAGTTCTTTCTCAGAGCTGTTATCTTTTATAAGGTTTAATAACCTTCTTCTATAATCATTAGATTTATAATTAATATTTATAAAGTCAAATAGTAAATCTTTACTATTGAATTCGTTATTTTCTACCAGTTTGTATAAAAAGCTTTCAAAAACTTCTATGTCAATTTTATCTACCAAAAGCTGATATGCCTTTTGTTTTAACTTTTGAGTTATTTTTCTTTCCATTATTTTTAATCAATTGTTGTTGATTCTTAAAAATCACCATAAAATACTTGTAAACAAGGGAGTTTTAATTCTTTTCTCCATAAATCAACCACCTGATTCCTATCATCTAAAACAAACTCAATAAAGTACTTATGCTCTATTTTTCTTTTAAATACCTCTTCTTTAATAATCGCATCTTTCCTATTATCTTTTGATTTACGCATCCATAGTGCGTCATAAGCTATTTCATGCTTTTTTAACCAAGATACTGTTTCTGATTGATATTTAGCTTCTCTACCTGATAAAAGAAGTATTTTATATCCTAATTGTTGGTAATTCTTTACTAAATTAACGATAGGCATATTAGGTAAATCTTGTTCACACCTACTACCATCAAAAGGACTTCTGTTATGTATCAAAGATAAAGTTCCGTCTAAATCACAAATAATAGCTTTTGTTAAAGCTTCATCTTGATTTCTATATTCATTTTTTAGTTTTTTCATTTTCTGTATTTTAAATATTTTTTATGTTCATGGCAACTTCCCCACTTAAACGACCTCTTTTTCTTAATCACACTACAAATATTTAGCTTTATTACGCAATCTTTTTGCGTACTAAAAAAGAATTTATCATTTTTACTAAAAAATTATAAAATGGCTTCTAACAAAAATGCACTAATTCGATATAAAACAATTGATCAATGCCTCCGAAACACCATGCGTACTTGGACTTTGAATGATTTAATTGATGCTTGTTCGGATGCTTTGTATGAATACGAAGGAAAAGATATTTATGTAAGTAAAAGAACGATTCAGTTAGATATTCAAATGATGCGTAGTGATAAATTAGGGTATAATGCTCCAATTGAAGTCTATCAACGAAAATATTACCGTTATGCTGAAGAAGGGTATTCCATTATGAATATTCCTGTGACTGAAAACGATGTAAAGGTGATGAATGATGCCATTCAAGTATTACGTCAGTTTAAAGACTTTTCTTTATTCAAAGAAATGGATGGAGTGCTACAACGTTTAGAAGATTCGGTATATTCTTCTCAAAAACACAATAGAGCTATTATTCATTTAGATAAAAACGAACAACTAAAAGGCTTGTCATTTATAGATCCTTTATACAATGCCATACAGCAAAAAAAAGTATTAAAAGTAAATTATCAGTCGTTTAAAGCAGAAAAAGCCAGTACAATAACCTTGCACCCACAATTATTAAAGGAGTTTAATAATAGATGGTTTTTATTAGCACTCGTAAAGGGTAAAGAAACAACCTTAGCTTTGGATCGTATAAATTCTGTAATGGAAGTTGAAAACACAACATATATAGATAAAGCAATTAATGGTGATGTTTATTATAAAGATGTTGTTGGTGTCACAGTTTCAAATACGAGACCACAACGTATTGCTTTTTGGGTAGATAAAGCAAATACTCCTTATGTACTCACGAAACCTTTTCATAAATCTCAACGATTGATAAAATATACAGATGACGGTGCTATCTTTAATATTTTAGTTATTCCTAATTATGAATTGGAACGTTTAATTTTGGGCTTTGGTGATAGTATAGAAGTGTTAAAACCTGAAAAACTTAGAAAAAGAATGATTCAGAAACTAGAAAACTCTCTAAACAGATACGCTATTAAAAAGCAGACACAACTGTAGCTTTATTCTTTAGTACAAAAAAGCGAACTTTTAATCCGAATATATTATTTAGTTTTTTAATTATCAGAAGGATAGCCATTTGGCAAATGGCAGTACCAATCGGTAATAGGGTCTGTATTAAATTTAGATTTGGTAAATACATATATTGCCGCAGAGAAAAACTTAACAATTTTATTCCCTTTTCCTGAGGAATTATTACCAACTAAAAAAGTCTAAGTAATACTACGGTTAATTAATAAAAAAACTTAAGTGTTAGACCCTATTAAATTAAAGATAAGAACTTATATTTGTGAAAAACAAAATTAATTGCTTATCTATTTTATTCAAATACTTGTTTTTTCTTCATTAATACTACTTTCTTTTATCATGCTTTCAAACCCATTGAGAGTAAATAAAAAAGCTAATATTTGGTTTGGGATAACTTTATTTTTATGGTCTAGTTTTTGGTTAGAAGAAATTGTTTTGCTAACAAAGGCAGAACCTTTTGGTCATTTTTTTAACTTAGTAATTTCATTTATACAATTTTTCACCCCTATACTACTATATATCAGTGTTTTGTTTTTTTCTAATCCTAATTATAGTTTTACGTTTAAAGACAGCACTGTATTTATTATACCAATAGTTTATTTAATTGCAATTATTTATGATTACATCTCGATTATTAATTATCAGTTTTTATTAGTAACATTAATACTTGTTAATGCGATTATATTTACTACAAAATCGTTTTTAAGACTTCGTATTCATCAGCGAAAAATAACTTTGTTTTCATCTAATACTGATGAAATTAATTTGAAATGGTTAGAAAATATTATTCTTGTAATTATGGTTCTAGTTTTAATTATAAGTGTTTTTAACCTTGTTTATATTGGACTACCCTTAAACCTATACCTAAACATTATTACGTTAGGTGTTGTCTTGTTTATGACTTACAACTCCTTAAAACAAAAAGAAATTTTTCCGACCAACCAAAAACACCGTGAAGATATTATTGCTATTGAGAATGATGATGATGATGAAATTGATACTAATAAACGAAAAATTATTAAAGACAAAGAGCTTGTTATATTAAAAGCTAAATTAAATGCTTTGATGAAAACTAAACATTTGTATTTAGATAACAACATTAATTTGGCTTCTTTAGCGGAAGAAATGCAAATAACATCGCACCAATTATCATATGTTATTAATAATGGATTTAATCAAAATTTCTATCAGTTTATCAATAGTTATCGTATAGAAAAAGCTAAAAAATTATTAATGGATAAATCTTCTGAAAAATTATCTATATTAGGTATTGCATTTGAGTCTGGTTTTAGTTCTAAAACTGCTTTTAATACTACATTTAAAAAGCTTACAAATCAAACACCTTCGGAATTTAAAAAACAAAGTTCTAGTTTATAACACAGAACAATAAGAGTATTTAAATCATTAATTGCCAATAGTTTGAATTCCTGTCCTCATTTATAAACAAGGACATTTTAAATCATCTCTTGTTCTAATTTTGTTTACATATTTTAAAAAAGACAAATGAAAGAATATACAGATAATACGTTTGCAGTTATTACAGGAGCAAGTCAAGGGTTAGGAAAAGCTTTTGCATTAGAATTGGCCAAAAGAAAACACAATCTCATTTTAATTAGTCTTCCTAAACAAAATTTAAATAAACTGGCTAACCTAATTGAAACATACTACAATGTTAAAGTAGCCTATTATGAAACTGATTTTTCTTCAGATGCTAACCTTAAATCATTAACTAGTTATTTAAAGGAAAAATACGCCATTAATATTCTAATTAATAATGCTGGTACTGGTGGAACAAAAAAAATAGAAGACGTTTCTCTTAATTATATTAATAATATTATTCAAGTCAATATAAAAGCAATAACAATACTTACACATCAATTACTTCCTAATTTAAAAGAGCAAAAAAAATCATACATTTTAAATGTATCAAGCATTGCTGCTTTTTCCCCTCTAGGTTATAAAACAGTTTATCCTGCTTCAAAAGCTTTTGTTCACTCATTTTCATTAGGTCTTTCAGAAGAGCTAAAAAACACTAATGTTTCTGTTAGTGTTATAAATCCTGGAGCTATGAAAACAAATCCAGAAATTACTGCAAGAATAAAAAAACAAGGCTTTTTAGGTAAATTAACCTTGCTAGATCCAAAAAAGGTTGCTAAATATTCAATAAAAAAAATGTTTAAACGAAAAGCTTTTATAGTCATAAACCCAATGAGTTGGTTTATTTCTATTCTTTTACCTAATTGGATAAAAATACCTATGATGACAAGTATAATAAAAAGAGAAGCTTAAAAATGAAACGAATTTTTATTACTGGAGTTAATGGTTTATTAGGTACTAATTTATGTCATGAACTTTTACAACAAGGTTATTTTGTTATTGGTCTTACCAGAAAAAAACAAAACTATAAAGGAAAAGAACATAAACACTTAAAATTAATTGAAGGTGATTTATTTATAGACTTTACTTCTTTATTAAATAAAGTTGACGTAGTAATACATGTTGCTGCAACAACTAGTCAAAATTTATTGAGGTATTCTGATTATAAGAAAATAAACTGTAATACTACTATACAACTATACAATGCCGCTATAATATGTAATGTTAAACGTTTTATTTTTGTTAGTACTGCCAATACTTTAGGGTATGGTTCTTTTCAAAAACCGGGGGCTGAAAATAATAAAATGAGTAAACTTTTTAAACAATCATATTATGCGAAAAGTAAATTTGAAGCTGAGAAGTACTTGTTAAAAAATAACCATAAGATAAAAACAGCTATCGTAAATCCTACTTTTATGTTAGGAGCTTACGATACTAAACCTAGTTCGGGGAAAATAATATACATGGGATGGAAAAAGAAAGTAATATTTTATCCTCCAGGAGGAAAAAACTTTGTGCATGTAAAAGATGTTGCTAATGGCATTATAAAAGTACTAACTACAAATTCTTTTGGAGAGAAGTATTTACTAGCAAACGAGAACCTTAGTTATAAAGATTTTTTTAATAAACTTAACAAAGTAACTAATCAATTACCTTTGATGGTTCAAATCCCTAAGTTTATACTTATTATGATAGGTTATTTTGGAGATGTTCTCCGAAGTATGGGTATAAAAACTTCTTTAAGTTTAACGAATATGCGTACTTTATGTATAAACAACTTTTTTTCTAATACTAAGTCAGTAAGAGATTTAAAGATTGAATATCTACCTATTAATAAGGCTATAGATGATGCTATTCTCTATTTTTCCAAAATCAAAAACAATTAACAAAAAAGGCTTTAGTTTATAAACTAAAGCCTTTTTCTTATATCCTATATTAAACAATTTTTAACAAATATAGTCCATAGTGGTAGGTCTGTAACAACATACCTTTACTCCATCTTGATAAATAAAAGAACCATCTCCTCCACATTCTTTAGGAAAAGGAAAAGGTCCTCCTCCTTTAATATTTTTTAATGTTGTTTTTGTTAATTCTTGAGATCCTTCTACGTTTAAAATCACTTTTTTCATTATAAAGTTTTTTTGGGGGTTAAATATTTATTTCACGTTCCTAAATTAACTTTAAAAAAAATGTTTAACAGTTAAAAAGCCATAATTTTAGTATGGTTAAACCTTACTTTTAAGTATTCGTTATTATCCTCCAAAAGGTCGCTGTTCTGGTAAAGGAATTCGCTCTGTCTCATTTGGTACAGAAGGAAATTTATTATTCTTCCAGTCTTCCTTCGCTTGTTCTATCAATTCTTTATTAGAAGCTACAAAATTCCACTCAATTAAACGTTCTTCATTAAAAGGTTCTCCTCCAAAAATATATATGGTTGAATTGGCAGAAATTTCAAAACTACACAACGTACTATCTTTTGCTACTAATAATTTTTTGGACTCATAAGTATGTCCATCACTAATAATACTTCCTTCTAAAATATATAAGGCACTTTCACCAAACAAATGTTCTCCTATAGTAATTGTTTTCTTCTCACTCGATTTAATTTCTATAAAAAACAGTGGACTATATACTGGAACAGGAGATTGCTTTCCAAACGCTTTTCCTGCGATGAGCTTAAACTGAACTCCTTCATCTTCCCAATTAGGAATTTCATTTTCGGAAACATGTGTAAAAGAAGGTTCACATTGCTCTTCACTTAAAGGTAAAGCTACCCATATTTGTAACCCATGAAGCTTCTTAGTTGAATTCCTTAATCTTTTAGGAGTTCTTTCTGTATGTACTACTCCTTTTCCTGCTGTCATCCAATTTACAGCTCCTGGAGTTATTTCTATTTCGGTTTCTATACTATCACGGTGTACTATAGCTCCTTCAAACAAAAAAGTAAGAGTTGATATACCTATGTGAGGATGCATATCAACATCTAAATTATCATTTTCGGTAAGTTTTACTGGTCCCATATGGTCGATAAAAATAAAAGGACCTACCATTCGTTTTTGCCGAAATGGCAACAAGCGACCTACTAGAAAATTACCAATATTTGCTGCTCGCTCTTCAATTATTAGTTTCGTGTTAGACATTTTTATACCTATTAAGGATTTAATCAAAAAAAGCAACTCTAAACCGAAGAGTTGCCTTTTAAAGTTATTGTTAATCTTCTAAATAACCAAACTTTCCAGTATTGAAGTCTTGAAATGCTTCTATTAACTCTTGTTTAGTATTCATTACAAACGGACCGTGTGCCGCAATAGGTTCGTTTAAAGGCTCTCCGCTTAATACTAAAATTATAGCATCTTCTAAAGCCTCTAAAGTAAAAGTATCTCCGTCATTTTTGAATAATGCAAAGTAATCCTCTAAAATATTGTTTGATTCATTCACTTTAACACTACCTTCAACTGATAAAATAGCAGTAGTATAGTTTTTAGGAAAGGTTAACTGTGTTTTTATTCCTTTCTTCAACTTTACATTAAACATATTTACAGGCGAAAATGTAAATGCAGGTCCTTTATTTCCTTTATACTCTCCTGAAATTACCTCTATTTCTCCTCCTCCATCTGCTAAAGGTATTTTAGCCATTTCTGCATTAGCAATTGCTTGATATTTTGGCGAACTCATTTTATCCTTAGCCGGTAAATTTACCCATAATTGTACCATTTGAAACTCTCCTCCTGTTTTACTCCATTCGGTTTCATGAAACTCTTTGTGTAAAACTCCTGAAGCCGCTGTCATCCATTGTACGTCTCCTTCACCTATAATTCCACCTCCGCCTGCACTATCACCATGCTCAACACGTCCTTTATAGGCAATCGTTACGGTTTCAAAACCTCTGTGCGGATGTACTCCCACTCCTTTTGGTTTATCTGTTGGAGGAAAATTATATTTTGAATTATAATCTAACATAATAAATGGATCCATACGTTGCATCGTTGAGCTTCCTGGTATAAAATTATGAACTCTAAATCCATCTCCTACAAAATGTGGAGTTCCTGGTTTTACTACCTTTTCTATACTTCTTGTTTTCATTTTAACTTCCTTTCTTTAATTAATTTAAACTAGCGGCTAATTCCATTTCAAATGAATTATCAAAATAATTACGTTGTATTTCTGGTTTATTTTTAGACCAATACCCTTGTTTAACGCTTTCTGAAAGCGCTGTTTCATCTTTGTATTCAACAATAATTGCTTCAGGAAATAATACTGTAATAATCTTTTGCAGTTTGGTTTTTTCTATCTCTTTAGTGTCTTTAGAAATAGCTAAAACCTTATATGTTTGTTGGTGTAATTTTTCAATGGCTGTTTCGACATCAGGAACAGTTGAAACTTGCCAATTCAAAATTTTGGGTTTTGTTGTATTTTTTGTTACAACTAATGTTTTTAAATGTCTCATGATAAATCCTTTTTTACCCATTAAATGGGATTAATTATTCGATGCTTAACATCGAAATTAATTGAGTTTACTTTTTTGAAATATTAAGTGAGTTAATCTCCACTTTTTATTTCACTGTAAAATTACGGCAACAAAAAAAGGTATGCATTGATCTATGGTAAGAACGAATTACGATTATCTAACAACCGTAAATCAACAATCATAACTCGTATCTTAATTATTTGGTTTGAAGTTTTCTTCAGCAAGTGATTTACGAACACGACTCAAGCTTTCTGGAGTTATTCCTAAGTAAGAAGCAATCATCCATTGCGGAACTCGTAACATAATATCTGGATACATCTTTACAAAATCTAAATAACGTCTTTTTGCTGAAGCTCCAAGTAGTTGACTAATACGTTTGTATAATTGACGAATATGTTTTTGTAACAAATGCTCATTTTTTCTTCTAAAATCAGTATTTATTTCTGATACTTTATTAATAAAGCCTTCATCTAACATTACAACGTGTGTATCTTCAACAGCATCAATATAATAAGTAGACGGTTCTTGAAAATATACACTACCTCTATCACTTACAATCCAATTTTCAGTAGCAAACTGTAAAATATTTTCTTTTCCCTCTTCATTTAGGGCATATAAACGTAACAAACCTTTTTCTACAAAAAAGAAATGTGAACACACATCTCCTTCTTTTAATAAAAAATCACTTTTAGAAACGTTTTTTAAAGAAATAAACGATTGTATTTGAAGGTAATCATCTTCTGATAATCCTCCTTTTTCAATAAGATACTTTTTAAAGTTTGGTAGCTCCATACATTGATGTAATGAGCTACTAAAAATACAGTATTATATACAATATTTTACTTTTCTTCTGAAGTTTTAAGTACCTTACCTCTATATCTAATTGAATTTTTCTGCGTACTATTTACATAAATGGTACTCGATAAGCTAGGATATACTCTAACTATAACATTATAGTTTTCAGTTGTTGTATTTTTATCCTTTATTTTAAAACTAATTTTGTAACCATTCTCTTTATCTTCTGATACAACTAAATCTTCAGGAGTTCCTTCAAATTCAATTCCAATATCTGTACTTCCATAAGAACCTCCCATTTGTCGCTCTCCAAAATATGGTAAATAGGCTGCAACAGTATCTTTTTTCATTTTGAAAAAATTACTATTTCCTACTAAATTAATGTTTCCTGCGTTACTTCCTATAGGTAACAAACCTGCATTAGCTATTTGTGCCATTGCATATGTAACCATTGGTTCAGCCCATTCTGCTTCTATTTCAAAAGTTTTACTTTCTATAAGAGCGTTTATGTTATCTATTTCTGCTTGAGTTATATTTTTGGAAGAGGCACAACTAAGCAGTATAAAAATCATACTAATTAAAAAAACAAACCTTTTCATATCTTACTGTTTTTAAACCTTCTACAAGATACTTAAATATTATAAATTTTTCAAGCTAATAAGAGTATTTAACGTTTGTTTTACTCTTTATCAGGGACTGAGAACAGCTCTGGTTTTGCTCCTTTAATATCTCTATAAAAATCATAAAAATGATTCATATCAGCGTTCATATCATCTGTTAAGTAATAAGGAGGCGCTATAATAATTTGCTTGTTTTCAAAATCGAAAGCAAACATAACCACAGGTACATTGGCCCCTTTTGCGATGTAATAAAATCCAGTTTTCCATGAAACTACTTTAGCACGAGTTCCTTCAGGAGATAACGCTAGACGAAATTCATCATGCTTATTAAATACAGACACAATTGCATCCACCTTATTCGTACTTTTACTTCTATCAACAGGAGCGCCCCCTAATGCTCTAAAAATAAAACCAAAAGGTGGTTTAAATAACGAAGCCTTACCTATAAAGTTAATTTTTACGCCAATAGTGTTTCTAGCCAAAATAGCAATTGGAAAGTCTTTCCAACTGGTATGTGGAGCTCCAATAACAACGTATTTTTTTAAGTTTCTTGGAAAATCTCCAACTACCTTCCAGCCTAAAACTTTGTGAAATATAAATTTAGATATCATTTACTAGGTATAAAGTTCAATGATACGGTTTTCCCTACAAAAATCAAATAATTTTAACCTATCTTGTCCTATATTTGTTCACTTAATAACCTTTTATTTATTCTAATGAATACCACTCTCTTACTTATTTTGACTGCTGCTAGCACCTTACTAATTGGGTTTGTTATTGGAAACTTACTCTCTAAATTGAAATTTAAACAACAAACTTCTGATTTAGAAAAAGAGATTGTAACCCTACAAAACCATCAAGCTAATTTTGATATTCAGAAAAAAGAAAAGGAAGAGTCATTTTCTCAGCAAAAGGAAGATTTTTTAAATAGATTAGACGAAAAAACTAAAGAAAATAGTGAATTACGTCGTGAAAAGGAGTTTACTGCTCTTGAATTGGCTAGAAAAAATGAGGAATTGAAAAATTTACAATTAAAGCTAAATGAAAATAAAGAAGAAGTAGAAAAGCTACAGGATAAGTTTACCAAAGAGTTTGAAAATTTAGCGAACAAAATTCTAGATGAAAAATCGAATAAGTTTACTGAACAGAACAAGAAAAATATTAAAGATATTTTAAATCCACTTCAAGAAAAAATCCAAACTTTTGAAAAAAAGGTTGAAGACACTCAAAAAGAAAGTATTTCAATGCATTCTGCTTTAAAAGAGCAATTATTAGGATTGAAAGAGTTAAATGCTCAAATGAGCAAGGAAACATTAAACTTAACTAAAGCTTTAAAGGGTGATAGCAAAACCCAAGGAAATTGGGGAGAATTAGTCTTAGAACGTGTCTTAGAGAAATCTGGTTTAGAAAAAGACAGAGAATACTTTGTGCAACAATCTTTTACCAATGATGAGGGTAGACGTATCATGCCCGATGTCGTAATTCACTTACCTGATAACAAAAAAATGGTGGTCGATTCTAAAGTGTCTTTAACTGCTTATGAACAGTATGTAAATAGTGAAGACGATATTGTAAAAGAGCGTTTTGCAAAAGAACATGTTAACTCATTAAAGCGACATGTTGAGCAGCTTTCAGAAAAAAAATATGAGGATATTTATAAAATAGAGTCTCCTGATTTTGTACTACTGTTTGTACCTATTGAGCCAGCTTTTGCAGTAGCTTTAAATGAAGATAACACCTTATATAATAAAGCTTTTGAAAGGAATATTGTTATTGTTACTCCAACTACTTTATTAGCTACGTTACGTACTATTGACACGATGTGGAATAATGAAAAGCAACAACGCAATGCTTTAGAAATAGCACGACAAGCAGGAGCTTTATACGATAAGTTTAACGGATTATTAACTGATTTAGTTAATATTGGTAAAAAAATAGATGGAACTAAAGCCGATTATGCCGCAGCTATGAATAAGTTGGTAGAAGGTCGTGGAAACTTAATTACAAGTGTAGAAAAATTAAAGAAAATGGGAGCGAAAGCTAAAAAAGCACTTCCTGAAAAAATTCTCGAACGAGCTCAAGATAATGACGAATAAAAATAGGTACTCTGGTAAGAGTACCTATTTTTTTACCTTTAATTTTTTACTGTTTTTATTGATTTTTCAAAACACTTATTTCCTGAGGTGTAAGAGCTTTCTTTAATAAGATTAATTCGTCTATTGAGCCTATAAAGTTGTTAAGACCAGAAATAACACATGGTGAGTGTCCTACTTTAAACTTAGCAGTATTATCTATGCTCACAATTCCATTAGGAAGACTCCATGGAGTACTTACTTTTTCTTTTCCATTTATATAAATAGTCGTTTTTCTAGTAGAATTATCTTTCACGATAACTACATGAGTCCATTTAGTTGGGCTCACATTTTCTAAATCAGCTGTTGCAGAACCATTTAAATCTGTCATAACATTGTCTGATCTCATTTCAACAGTTAATTCATTCGAACCTTTTTTATATGCTACTTGAATAAAGTCTCCTTTTCTACAGGCTTCTCTTTTAGATAAAATAGTAAAAGTAGCATCATGTAAGTTTGTAGGAACCTTGAACCAAAAACTCATAGAAAAGGATTCATTTTTAAAAGGAATAGAAGCAGGAAAACTAATTTCTGCTGAAGTTGTTGTGCTTTTATAAGCACTAGAGTTGTTTCCTTTTCTGTCTTGAATAGCATCAAAGTCTTTTACAATCCCATCATACGAGTTTTTGTTATCATTTGCTGAACCATTGAAAGGGTAATAAGCTATTAGATTGTTGTCTTTTAATAAATTTTCAAAAGGAGTAACTTCTTTTACAGGTAAATTTTCTTCATCTTTTGAACAAGCCCCAATAAGTAAGCTTACACACACTAAAACTGTGTAAATTTTTTTCATTTTTTTATTGTTTAAAATTAACTATATCGAATATAGTTTTACGACCTATAAAAAAACGAAATGGCTTTATGAGCAGTATAAAAAACTTTATAAAGAGTAAAAACAAAACCTGGGTTAGGTATATAAAAAAAGGTTGTCTTTCAAGACAACCTTCTTTTTATAAGGATATTGTTATATTACATAATAAACAAGCGTCTGTTATGCATTAAATCATATACCTTCTCTCCTACTGTTTCTAGTACTTCTTCGTTCTCAGCATTCATTAATGCTTCGTCTATTAAATCAACAATTACCTGCATATCTTCTTCTTTCAAACCACGTGTAGTAACTGCAGCAGTACCAACACGAATACCAGAAGTAACAAATGGTGATTCTGTATCAAAAGGAACCATATTTTTGTTTACAGTTATTTCTGCTTTTCCTAAAGCTTCTTCAGCAGCTTTACCTGTAATCTTTTTGTTACGTAAATCAATTAACATACAATGGTTGTCTGTACCTCCAGAAATAATTTCATATCCTTTCTCTACAAAAGCTTTGGCCATTGCTTGTGCGTTTTCTTTTACTTGAATTTGATATTCCAAGAACTCATCTGTTAAAGCTTCACCAAAAGCAACTGCTTTTGCTGCAATAACATGTTCTAATGGTCCACCTTGGTTTCCTGGGAATACCGCAGAGTTAATCAATGTAGACATTTTCTTTAATTTTCCTGATTTTAATTTTAATCCGAACGGATTTTCAAAATCTTTTCCAATCATAATCATTCCTCCACGAGGTCCACGTAATGTTTTATGAGTTGTTGTAGTAACTATATGACAGTGTGGTAGTGGATCAGATAAAATACCCTTTGCTATTAATCCTGCTGGATGTGAAATATCAGCCATTAAAATAGCTCCAACACTATCAGCAACTTCTCTAAACTTTTTAAAATCAATATCACGAGAATACGCTGAAGCTCCAGCAATGATTAACTTAGGTTTGTGCTCTTTTGCTTGTTGTTCTAAATGATCATAATCGATATATCCAGTTTCTTTTACCACTCCGTAGAACACAGGATTGTATAATTTTCCTGAAAAATTAACTGGTGAACCGTGTGTTAAATGACCTCCATGAGATAAGTCAAAACCTAAAATAGTATCTCCTGGTTGTAAACAAGCTGCAAAGACCGCAGTATTTGCCTGACTTCCAGAGTGTGGCTGTACATTTACATACTCAGCTCCAAATAATTCTTTAGCTCTATCAATCGCAATTTGCTCAACGATATCTACCACTTCACACCCTCCGTAATAACGTTTACCTGGGTATCCTTCAGCATATTTATTTGTTAAAACTGATCCTTGAGCTTCCATTACTTGGTCACTCACAAAATTTTCAGAAGCAATCAATTCTAAACCATTTAATTGTCGTTCTTTTTCCTCTTGAATTAAATCAAATATTTGATGATCTTTTTGCATGTTGTTTGTTTTGTTGCGTAAAGTAGCCAAATGTACTAAAATTTATGTATCCTTTTTTAAGGATTTTTAAAGAAGTTTACGCTAAAATACTTTCACATTTTTTTTACTCATCTTTTTGGGGTAAATTGAAAAAAATATGTAGGTTTGATGAAAATATAACAAAAACGATAAATGGAAATAACTGCTAATAACCCGAATAGAAAATCTTGGTTAACTGTAGCTGAAAACTCAGATTTTCCTATTCAAAATATACCTTTTGGGGTTTTTTTAACTAAAGATGATATCATAACAATTGGTACAAGAATTGGTGATTATGCGATTGATTTAGGTGCTTTACATCAATTAGGATATTTTGATGGAATTCCTTTAACAGATGATATCTTCTTACAAGACACCTTAAATGATTTTATTGCAGACGGACGTAAAACATGGCGTTTAGTTCGTAATAGGATTGCTGATATTTTTGATGTAAAAAACAGTAAGCTAAGAGATAATGCTGAGCACAAAGACAAAATAATCTTTAGAATGGATGAAGTAGAAATGCAACTTCCTGTCGCTGTAGGAGATTATACCGATTTTTATGCTAGTAAAGAACATGCAACGAATGTAGGGAGCTTATTTAGAGATCCTGAAAATGCCTTACTTCCAAACTGGTTACAAATTCCTATTGGCTATCACGGAAGAAGTTCTTCTATCGTGCCATCTGGTACTCCAATTCGTCGTCCTATAGGGCAACAGCGTCCTAATGAAGGAGAAACTACACCTAATTTTGGACCTTCTAAATTATTAGATTTTGAATTAGAAATGGCTTTTATTACTACAGTTGCTAACGACTTAGGAGATAGAATACCTATTGAAGAAGCAGAAGATTATATCTTCGGACTGGTATTGTTTAACGACTGGTCTGCTCGTGACATTCAAGCTTGGGAATATGTTCCATTAGGACCTTTCTTAGGAAAGAATTTTGCTTCAACAATTTCTCCTTGGATTGTAACCTTAGATGCACTAGAGCCTTTTAGAGTAGATAATCCTAAACAAGTATATGAACCTTTACCTTATTTAAAGAAAGAAGGTAAAGATAGTTACGATATTAATTTACAAATGGCTATTCAACCAGAAGGTAAAGAAGAAACTGTAGTGTGTAATTCTAACTTTAAATACATGTATTGGACGATGGTACAACAATTAACACATCATACAGTAAATGGGTGTCCTGTAAATGCAGGTGATATGATGGGTAGTGGTACTATTTCTGGTCCTACTCAAGATAGCTTTGGTTCAATGTTAGAATTAACTTGGAGAGGTAAGAACCCTGTTAAATTAAACGACGGTAGCGAACGTAAATTTATAAATGATAACGATACTGTTATTATGCGTGGTTATTGTAAAAATGAAAAAATTCGTATTGGTTTTGGTGAATGCTCAGGTAAAATTTTACCAGCTAAGTAAATACTTATCATTACTAATAATATAAGCATAAAAAAATCCAGTTCAAAAGAACTGGATTTTTTATTTTTATTCATCTTCAGGTGGTGGATGTCCATGAATTTGCTCATATACTTCATCAAAATTATTTCGTAAATAACTATTTAATTTTTTACGATAGTCATCTTGTAACCAATCAATGAAATTATGAGTACTCTTTGAGATACATTTTGAGTATCTAAAAATTCTGTCATCAATATCTCCTCCCAACATTTTTGCTAATATCAATGCATCAAAAACATCTTCACTATTTTCAACACACATTTTTGCATGATGTTCTATTGATTTTTCCAGTACTCTTTTTGAAGACTCTCCTCCTTGAATAGTGTCTCTGTATACTTTTTTAACATCAAAATAAAGGTCTTCAGAATTAGCAAACTCTGCTTTAACATCTGCTGGTAACTCATATTTAAAGTCACTTTCTATTTCTTCATCAGATAATAAATTGTCTAGATAGAAATTAGGTGCCCTAAACATTTTTTGCCAATCTAAATCGGCACCCCAAGGTCCAAAACGATGGAAGTTGTTTCCTAAATCAATTACATTAAATTCTGATTTCCCAGGTAAAATACGAGAACCACGACCAATCATTTGGTAATATAATGTTAACGATTTCGTTGCTCTATTAAGAATAATTGATTGTACAGAAGGTTCATCAAACCCTGTTGTTAAGATACTTACCGAAGTAATTATAGCATTAGGTGTTTTATGAAACCATTTTAAGATAAAATCACGTTCCTTCTTAGTGTTAGTGTTATCTAAATGTGCAATTGGGTACCCAGCTCTTTTAAACGTATCATATACATGCAACGATGTATTAATACCATTGTTAAAAATTAAGGTTTTTGTTCCTTTAGCCCGTTCTTCATAAGCTTGTAAAAGCTTTGAAAGCATATCTGTATTTGTATATAAATCTTCAGATGATTTTACAGTATAATCACCATTAGCCCCTACTTCTAACGAAGTTAAACCTACATTATAAGAATAAATATTGGCTTTTGCCAAATATTCATTTTGAATTAAAGCCCCAATACTCTCCCCATCAATAAGCTCATCATAATTATCCTTCATAGGAAGCTTAATATTTGAACTTAAAGGAGTTGCAGTTACACCCAGTATAAAAGACTTATCAAAGAACTTAAATAGTTTAGTAAAAGAATTGTAATGTGCCTCATCAATAATTACTAAACCTACATCTGAAATATCTAACATATCGTCATTCAAACGATTGTTTAACGTTTCAACCATAGCTACAAAGCAATCAAACTCATTTTGATCGTCTAAACTTGCTTTACTATCTATAATTTTATTTACAACACCAAACTCTTTAAGCATTTTTGCTGTCTGTTTACACAGCTCTATTCGGTGTGTCATAATCAATACTTTCTTTTGATAATGTTTTAAGTATTGACGTGTAATTTCAGAGAAAATAACGGTCTTTCCTCCTCCTGTAGGTAGTTGATAAAGTAAATGGTAATTTTCGGGGGCATTCTCAAAACTTTTGAAAATTTTGTGCAATGCTTCTTTTTGATAATCGTATAGATTTTTTCCTTTCTTTGGTTGTGAAGTTGCTGTTTCGTTACTCAAATCTCTATTAATTTTGAAATACGCAAAAATACGAGGTATTTAAGGAAATCCCATTAAAAATGGCATCTTTTTTAGATTTTTTTCAAATCAATACGAGCAATATCGTAATGAGAAGCATGCGAAATTACTTCTCCTTTTTTAACTACCAACAACTGAGGAGATTGATGTAAAACCTGAAATGTATACCCTATTTCATTAGAAACATCTCTATAACTGAGTAAGTCAAGATAATACACTTTAAAATCTTTTAATTCCTCATCAAAACTATTTACAAAACGTTTAATTACCATGCTACTAATTCCACACCTTGTTGAATGTTTAAAAATAGCAATTGGTTGTTTATTCGATAATTCTTTTATTTCCTTTATTTGCTCTACCGATGTTAATGGAGTCCAGTTAATAAATGACTCTTTTCCTTCTTCATTTTTTTCTTTTCTTCCAAAAATAGTGTTTAATACTCCCATTAAGTTCTTATTTTAATAACATTATTGTTCTTAATTATCATCCTACCAGTCAAAAAGTCATAAAAAATTTATTTTTAAAGACAAAACGTCTCTTGTTTTTTAAAAAAAATCAATTGGTATTGAATTTGACTTTTATAGAGAAAAATAAAAACGATATGAATTTTAACAATTATACAATAAAATCACAAGAAACCATACAACAAGCGCAACAATTAGCGCAAAGTTATGGTAACAACCTTATAGAAAATGAACACATCTTCAAAGCTTTATTTTTAGTCGACGAAAATGTACTTCCTTTCATTTTAAAGAAACTCAATATAAATGTAACTGTTATACAACAAATATTAGATAAGCAATTAGAAAGTTTTTCTAAAGTTACTGGTGCTGACTTAATGCTTTCTCGTGAAGCTAATAAAACATTAAATGAAGCATCTATTATTGCTAAGAAAATGAACGATGAATATGTTTCTATTGAGCATTTAATTTTAGCTATTTTTAAATCTAAAAGTCAAATAGCACAAGTTTTAAAAGATCAAGGTGTTTCAGAAAAAAGTTTAAAAGCAGCAATTGAAGAATTACGTAAAGGAAATCGTGTGACCTCACAAAGTGCCGAAGAAACTTATAATTCTTTAAATAAATATGCTAAAAACTTAAATCAGTTAGCACAAGACGGAAAATTAGATCCTGTAATTGGTCGTGATGAAGAAATTAGACGTTTATTACAAATTTTATCACGTAGAACTAAAAACAACCCAATTCTAGTTGGGGAGCCTGGTACAGGTAAAACTGCAATAGCTGAAGGTTTAGCACACAGAATCATTCGTGGTGACGTTCCTGAAAACCTTAAAGAAAAACAAATTTTTTCTTTAGACATGGGAGCACTAATTGCTGGAGCTAAATATAAAGGTGAATTTGAAGAACGTTTAAAATCTGTAGTAAAAGAAGTAACAAAGTCTGAAGGAGACATCGTATTATTTATTGATGAAATTCACACTTTAGTAGGTGCTGGTGGTGGTCAAGGTGCAATGGATGCTGCTAATATTTTAAAACCTGCTTTAGCACGTGGAGAATTAAGAGCTATTGGAGCTACTACTCTAGATGAATATCAAAAATACTTTGAAAAAGACAAAGCTTTAGAACGTCGTTTTCAAAAAGTAATGGTAGATGAACCAGATACAGAAAGTGCTATTTCTATTTTACGTGGTATTAAAGATAAATATGAAACACACCATAAGGTTCGAATAAAAGACGAAGCCATTATTGGAGCCGTAGAATTATCCCAACGTTATATTACCAATCGTTTTTTACCAGATAAAGCGATTGACTTAATGGATGAAGCTGCTTCTAAATTACGTATGGAAATCAATTCTAAACCAGAAGAATTAGATGTACTAGATCGTAAAATAATGCAGTTAGAAATTGAAATTGAAGCCATTAAACGTGAAAACGATGAAACTAAGTTAAAATCTTTAAATGCCGATTTAGCTAATTTAAAGGAAGAGCGTAATGAAATCAATGCCAAGTGGCAATCTGAAAAAAGTGTTGTAGATACTATTCAGAACTTAAAAACTGATATAGAAAACTATAAACACGAAGCTGAAAAAGCTGAGCGCAATGGTGATTATGGTAAAGTAGCTGAATTACGTTATGGTAAAATTAAAGAAGCACAAGAAGAGCTAGATAAACAACAAGATATTTTAGCAAATCAACAAGGAAACTCTTTAATTAAAGAAGAAGTAACCTATGATGATATTGCTGAAGTTGTAGCTAAATGGACCGGAGTTCCTGTTACTAAAATGTTACAATCTGAGCGTGAGAAGTTGTTAAAACTAGAAGATGAACTACATAAACGTGTTGTTGGTCAAGAAGAAGCTATTGAAGCAGTTTCTGATGCTGTACGCCGTTCTAGGTCAGGATTACAGAACCCTGACAAACCTATTGGTTCTTTCTTGTTCCTGGGAACAACTGGAGTCGGTAAAACTGAGTTAGCCAAAGCTCTTGCTGAATATTTATTTGATGATGAAAATGCCATGACACGTATTGATATGAGTGAATATCAAGAACGACATTCAGTAAGCAGATTGGTTGGTGCACCTCCTGGGTATGTTGGATATGATGAAGGCGGACAACTAACTGAAGCTGTTAGAAGAAAACCGTATTCAGTTGTATTATTAGATGAGATTGAAAAAGCACATCCTGATACTTTTAATATTTTATTACAAGTACTAGATGAAGGTAGGTTAACGGATAATAAAGGACGTATTGCTGATTTTAAAAATACCATAATTATTATGACCTCCAATATGGGCAGCCACATTATTCAAGAGAAATTTGATAATATGAAGGGAGACATTGATACTACTATAGATTTAGCTAAAACAGAAGTTTTAGGTTTATTAAAACAATCTGTAAGACCTGAATTTTTGAATAGAATTGACGATATTATCATGTTCACTCCATTATCAGAGAATAATATTAAAGAAATTGTAAAACTACAATTGAATAATGTTAAAAAGATGATTGCGCAACAAAACATTATTTTTGACGCTACAGATGAGGCTATCAATTACTTAGCTACAAAGGGATACCAACCAGAGTTTGGCGCGCGTCCTGTAAAACGTGTTATTCAAAAAGAAGTTTTAAATCAGTTATCTAAAGAAATTTTATCTGGACAAGTAACTACTGATAGTATTATTTTACTAGATGCTTTTGATGATGAGCTGGTATTTAGAAATCAATCGGATTTAGTTAATAACTAATTTTGAATAAAAAAAGGGAGTTAAAAACTCCCTTTTTTTAATTTACTACAATATTATTTAGTACGATTTCAGAAACTTTTTTTAGTTTACCTTCTTCATAAAGTTTATCAATGATATAAAAGTCAATACCATCTTTTAAAGGTTTATAGTTATTATAATCAACAAAACGAATTCCGTTTATTATTTTTTCCTCTTTTATATCTCTAAAACGTACTCCTCCTCCATTTGTATGATATTTATATGCTAAATAATCTAGTTGAAAATTATCTTTAGCAAACCAATATATAAATACATCATCAAAATCATCTCCTCCTCCTTCTTCTGTAAATGTTATTCTAATTTTATAATACTCTTTTCCTTTAACTTTAACTGATTCTAATAGCTTTTTTTGAACAGCTTTATCATTCAATCCAAAAGGTAAAACTGAAAAATAGTGAACTGAGTTTACAGAGTTTCTATAACGATTTTCATCTTTTTCCGTTAGCTCAACTAAGCTATCATTTACAAAACGCTCAAAATTGTCATTTGACAACACATCTTTTATTCTTACCGAGTCATTTTTTATAGTTCTAACTAATTTAAAAGCACCGTTGTTTCTAACTGCTTTATAATTATTTTTTCTGAAATCAAAGGAAATTGTAGCATCTCCAATTTCGTTCAACCTAGAGTATGCTATTGACTTATCAATTATTTCTTGGGCAGTAAATTTTGGTTTACAAGAAACTATTGATAAAAATAATAAAATGTATAAATATCTCATAAAATGTTGTTTATTTTAGTCATTATAATCATAAACAAATTTACAAGTATTCATTAATTTTACTTGTTAAGTTTAACATAAAAAAAGAGCTACAATTAAGTAGCTCTATAAAAGGAATTAAAATTTATTGGTTTAAAACCTCATACCTACTCCAAAACCAATAAGTAACGGGTTTATGTCTACTTCTGCTGGTACTGTCGCTACACCTGCATTTACAGAAACATCTGTACTTAATCCTATATATTTTGCATCTACGTTTAAAAACCAAGTATCGTCTAAATCGTAATCAAAACCTAACTGAAGTGCATACCCAAAACTATTTTCATAATCTACATCAACCACAGCTCCTGGATTAGCATCGTAAAAAACAGTATAGTTAACACCTGCCCCAACATAAGGTTTAAAATCACTTATATTAAAATGGTATTGTAGCGTTAATGTTGGAGGTAATAACCAAACATCACCTAAATTAACATTTCCCAAGGCTGTGTTTACTGCTTTTACATCGTGATTAGTTGTTCCTAAAATTAATTCAGCTGCTATATTTTGAGTAAAATAGTAAGTAAAGTCTAATTCTGGAATAAAATTTTTACCTATTTCAACATCTCCTCCAATAGTACCAATTGTTGCAGATTCATTTGGTAAAACACTTACCCATCTAAAACGAGCTTGCCATTTTTTAAAATCATTTGTCTTAGCATTTTCTTGAGCATTTACATTACTAAAAAACAATGTTCCTAATACAATACTTAATATAATTTTTTTCATGATTATAAGTTTTAATTTTGAGCAAAATTACACTCCACACTTCCCTAAAAACATGACTTAAATCATAGCTTAATAATTTTATTTAACAACTTAAAATTATAGTTATATTTGTGTTTTATTTTATGCAAAAAAAAATTAACATACAGAATAAAAAGGCTCGTTTTGAATACGAGATACTTGATAAATACACAGCAGGAATTCAGCTCACAGGTACTGAAATAAAATCAATACGACAAAGCAAAGCTCGAATTACTGAGAGCTTTTGCGAGTTTAACGATAAAGGAGAGCTTTTTGTTGTAAATATGTACATCGAAGAGTATGCCTTTGGGCATCATTACAACCATAATCCCAAAAGTGAGCGCCGTTTACTACTTAATAAACGTGAATTAAAAAAACTTGAAAAGGAAGTTGAAGCTAAAGGTAATACAATTGTTCCTTTGCGTTTATTCATTAACGAAAGTGGTTGGGCTAAATTAGATATTGCTCTAGCTAAAGGAAAGAAAACCCATGATAAAAGACAAAACATTAAAGATCGTGATAATAAACGTGATTTAGCCAGAATAAAAAAGGCTTTTAACTAAATGAATGATACTTTCTTAAATATCATACAATGGAAAAAAATTATATATTTTATTTTTATTTTATTTCTATTTAAGTATTCTTTTTTATATGGTTATGGTTTTGAAACAACTCTCTCTTTTTTTGATCTTGGTTTACTATCTATTTCAAGTGCTTTCTTATTAGCTTCTGGTTACTTAACTAGCTTTTTTTTTAGAAACAAACAAAAAAAAACCAGACTCCCTTTAAATAAGATAAAAAAAGTATCTATTTTATTAATGATATTTGGAATTTTAGTAGGCTTAATTGTATCACTAAAGGTAAATAAAATATGGTATGGTCTTATTTTTATAATTTGTCCAATAGTTGTACACCTATATTCAAAAAACAATATCCAGAAAACCTTTTTTAGTAACATTGTTACTTCTTTTTTAAAACCTTTTGCCTTACTTATGCTTTGGTGGTTTGATTTCCCATTAAACTTATCTATAGAACAATGGGAATTATTTTATAACCTCCAGTTGATAACCATAGGTTACGTAATTATTTCTTTTCTTAGCAATATGGTCATAGAAATAATTATTGATATTATTAACGTAAACCATGACAATATAAATAAACAAAATACCCTACCTGTTTTACTTGGTAGAAAAAGGGCTAAAGATATTGCCTTGATGCTTTCGTTTATAGCTTGTTTATTTGTATTTTCTGTTGCTGTTGCCTTTTTAAAAAATAAATTTATTTTTTCAACTATTATGCTGCTAGGAATACTCCCTGAACTATATTTTATATATAAACTAATGTTAGCTTCAGAAAGCAAAGACTATAATAATTTATTAAAAATAAGCTATATAAGTTTTTTTCTTGCTCTTTTAAGTGTTCCTACTATATCTTATTATATTAAATATGTTATCAACTAAATTATCACAGTATTCTATTATTCTTGCCTCAAGCTCTCCGAGAAGACAAGAACTTATTAAAAGCTTAAATATTCCTTTTACTGTTAAAATCAAAGATATAGAAGAAATTTATCCTGAGGAATTGCAGCAAACAGAAATAACTGACTTTTTGGCTGATTTAAAAGCTATTCCTTTTAAAAAAGATTTAAAAGAAAATGAGTTATTAATAACATCAGACACCATTGTATGGATAAATAATGAAGCCTTAGGAAAACCCAAAAATTACAATGAGGCGTTCCAAATGCTTAAAAAACTATCTAACACTACACATAAAGTTATTACCTCTATATGTATTACTAACAAATCATTTCAAAAAACTGTGAATGACACCACTATAGTCAGTTTTAAAGAACTTTTAGACGATGAAATTGATTACTATATAAAAACGTACCAACCGTTTGATAAAGCGGGAGCCTATGGTATTCAAGAATGGATTGGTAAAATAGGAATAACAAAAATTGAAGGAAGTTATTTTAATGTTATGGGGTTTCCTGTTCATAAACTTTACAAAGAATTATCAAAATTGTAGCTTTACATCTATATAAAAGATTATTTTTGATGCGTATTTACACAACACAAACTGATGAAAAAATATACTTATACTGAAAAAAAAGATACCCGTTCTGGGTTTGGTGATGGTTTAACAGAATTAGGACAGAGAAACCCTAATGTTGTAGCTTTATGTGCTGATTTAACAGGTTCATTAAAAATGAATGAATTTGCTGAAAATCACCCTGAGCGTTTTTATCAAGTAGGAATTGCCGAGGCAAATATGATCGGAATTGCTGCTGGATTAACTATTGGAGGAAAAATTCCTTTTACTGGTACATTTGCTAACTTTTCAACTGGTAGAGTTTATGATCAAATTCGTCAATCAGTTGCTTATTCTGATAAGAATGTGAAAATTTGTGCTTCTCACGCAGGGTTAACTTTAGGTGAAGACGGAGCTACACACCAAATTTTAGAAGACATTGGATTAATGAAAATGTTACCTGGAATGACTGTTATAAATACTTGTGATTACAGCCAAACCAAAGCTGCTACTTTAGCTATTGCAGAACATGAAGGTCCTGTATATTTACGTTTTGGGCGTCCAAAAGTACCAGTATTTATGACCGATCAACCTTTTGAAATAGGAAAAGCAATTCAACTTACTGAAGGTAATGATGTTACTATTGTTGCTACAGGTCACTTAGTATGGGAAGCTTTACAAGCTGCTGAACAATTAGAAGTTAAAGGTATTTCTGCTGAAGTAATAAACATTCATACTATTAAGCCATTAGATGAAGAAGCTATCTTAAAATCTGTTGCTAAAACAGGCTGTATAGTTACTGCTGAAGAGCATAACAAATATGGAGGCTTAGGAGAAAGTGTAGCACGTTGTTTAGCTACCAACGCCCCTACTCCACAAGAGTTTGTTGCTGTAAACGATAGTTTTGGTGAATCTGCTACTCCAGATCAGTTAATGAAAAAATATGGTTTAAATGACGAAGCTATAGTAAAAGCAGTTGAAAAAGTTATTTCTAGAAAATAAAAAACATAAACAACTAAACAATAAATACATCACTTTTAAGGTTTAAAGTGATGTATTTTTTTATATAAAAGTAAATATTTAACTCAATTATAATAGTGTAAATTAAAAACAAATGAAAAAAGCAATTTTTATCTTATGTCTTCTAATTGGAGGCTCACAGTTAGCACAAAGCCAAATACAAGGAGGTATTAAAGGAGGTATTAACTACAATTCTGACTCTTTTTCTGATGTAAAAAATGATGTCTTTGATGGGGCCAAAAGTAAAACAGGTTTTCATGCTGGTGCTTGGTTACGTATAAAATTACCAGCTACTGGTTTATATATTAGACCTGAATTGGTATATACACAATTGAATAATAATGTTGTTTATTATCCAGAAGGAAAATCAAACAACTCAACAAATAACCAGAATGTCTCTTATGAAATTCAAAAAATAGATATTCCTGTTTTATTAGGTTTAAACTTTTTAAAAGTAGGACATGTTTTTGCTGGACCATCTTTTCAATATATTTTAGACTCTGATTTTAACTTTAAAGATCTTAAACAAGTAAATTCTGACGGTTTTTCAGTTGGTTTACAGTTAGGAGCTGGTGTTGAACTTGGTAAATTGGGATTAGATGTACGTTGGGAAAGAGCTTTGTCTGATACTGAGTCTAAATTTGTAGATAACAATATTAGTGAAAACGTAAATTTTGATACTCGTATAAACCAAATTATTATAGGTTTATCATATAGGTTCTAACTTTTAAATTTTAAACATAAAAAAAACCGAAGTCTTAGACTTCGGTTTTTTTTATGTTTACTTTTTGACCTTAAAAAATATCCCTGTTTAGATAATCTGGTATCGTAGGCTTATTTGGATCACTAAAATCGTTAGCTGGGTTTCCATCTCCATTTTTATCCTCGTCTTTTGATAAAACTCCATCTCCATCATCATCTGTATCTAAATAATTAGGAATATTATCTCCATCAGTATCATCATTTCTAGGGTTTCCATCTCCATCTAAATCTTCTAATATAGAAGGTACTCCATCTCTATCATGATCTGTATCTTCTACAAAGTCGAATAAATCAATATAAAAGATTAACTGAGAATTGGCAGGTATTCCTCCATTTACCGAATTTCTATAAGCTAAGCCTGAAGGAACAATCAAAATTCCTTTTCCAAATTTATCATAAGAAATAGGCTCTCCTTGGCTAGATGTGTTAATGCCTGCTTTAAAGTTTGGAATTCCTAAAGTCCACCCTCTAATAGGCGTAGGAGCATCGAACTGACTTCCTGATAATGTCAAATTCCACCAAATTGGAGTAGTTCCTGTTTGACTTAACTCTAGTTGATCTACTTTAGTTGTATACCATACTTGATAGTTAGTTAGAACAGAGTCTAACTCTGTAGGGTTACCTTTCGGAGATTGTCCTTCTTCTATGACTAAATGATATAAATCATATTCAATATCGTTTTCTGTATGTGTCTTTTTTATTAACCTACTATCTTCTGATAATGGTGTTTTACCAGCAATTATAGGTTTTATAGAATCTATTGTATCATCAAAATAATAATTCTTTAAAAATTTTGCTATCGAATCTTTATCTTTCAAAGCTTGAGCTTCATGGTCAAAATTGTCAACTAAAGAGTTGCTATCACTTCCACAAGCATACAAAAGAGTACCTATAATGGCTGTATAAAATACATGTTTAAATTTTATCATTTAATTCTGAAATTTTAACGCGCAATTTACCATTTTTATACCTTTGTAAAAAATGAAACGATAAAAATTAACTTTTTATATGAGAATTGACAAATATTTGTGGTGTATTCGCTTGTTTAAAACCCGTAGTATTGCCACAGATGCTTGTAAAAAAGGGCATGTTAAAATAGAAGGCACTAACCTAAAGCCATCAAAAGAAATATTTGGTAACGAAGAAATAACTATTCGAAAAAATCAAATTAATTACAAAATAAAGGTGTTAGATATTCCACCCAATCGAGTTGGAGCTAAATTGGTTGATTTATATAGAAAAGACATAACCCCTAAAGAAGAGTTTGAAAAAACTGAGTTATTAAAATACGCTAAAGATTATTATCGTAAAAAAGGAACAGGGCGCCCTACCAAAAAAGATCGTCGTGATATTGATGATTATTATGAAGATTCTAATAAAAATGATGTTAATTTGTAAACCAAAACTAAGTTAAAGTTAACTAACTATGACAGCCTTAAATAATATCATTTTAAATAATACTCAAGTTGAACAAAAAATTCGTCGAATTGCTTTTCAAATTTACGAAAGCAATAGCGACGAAAAAGAAATTATTATAGCTGGTATTGCTGATAATGGATATTTTTTAGCAGAAAAAATTTCGACTATTTTAAGTGACATCTCTCCTTTATCAATAACTTTATGCAAAGTTTCTATCGATAAAAAAAATCCTATCAGTCCAATTACTACTTCTATTAAGAGTGAAGAATATCAAAATAAAGCATTAGTTTTAGTAGATGATGTTTTAAATTCAGGAACAACTTTAATATATGGTGTAAAGCATTTTTTAGAAGTTCCTTTAAAAAGATTTAAAACAGCTGTATTAGTTAATAGAAATCATAAAAAGTATCCTGTAAAAGCTGATTTTAAAGGAATTTCTTTATCAACTTCTATTAAAGAACATGTAGTTGTAGAGTTTAAGGTTAATGAAACAATTGCTTACTTAACTTAGTAATTTTTCTAACTCCTCTACTGTTTCATGTATGCTTTTATTATCAACTATTAATTTATATGTTGCTTTATTATAAAAGTAGCTTCTTTCAAACAAGTGCTTAGCAACAAACTCTGACAACTCGTCTTTGTTTAGGCGAGCTACCAGTGGGCGTTTACTTTTTTCGTTCGTTAGCCTATCTACAATGGTAGTGATATTTGTTTTTAAATATACAGACTTCGCATTGTTAAAACTTAATAATACCTCCATATTTCTAGCATAGCATGGAGTACCCCCTCCTAAAGATAAAACGAAATCACCCTCTTTTTCTAAAAGATCTTTTAAATACACATG
Source organism: Tenacibaculum sp. SSH1-16 (assembly GCF_040104435.1). NCBI lineage: Bacteria > Pseudomonadati > Bacteroidota > Flavobacteriia > Flavobacteriales > Flavobacteriaceae > Tenacibaculum > Tenacibaculum sp. SSH1-16. The sequence goes on along the minus strand of NZ_JBECOV010000003.1, from coordinate 47,973 downwards.
TTCTTGCTTTCTAAAATAGATTTCTCCTTTCTGTTCAAAAATTTCAGAAACTGTTTTTCTTTCCTTTTCTTCTATATATTCATCTAAATCGATAAATGGAGTTTGCATTTTTTCGGCTAAAATTCGTCCAATTGTCGATTTTCCGCTAGCCATATACCCTAATAATACAATTTTCATAAACTAGTAATTAAGCAGTTACAAATATGAGTAAAAAATATTACAAAAAAGCTTTTTTGGTTTAAAGAACAGTTGTATATTTGCAACCGCTTTCACAAAGAAGCAATGACCGGGTAGCTCAGTTGGTAGAGCATCTCCCTTTTAAGGAGAGGGTCCTGGGTTCGAGCCCCAGCCCGGTCACAAAAAGTTAAGCACATGCTTAACTTTTTTAGTTTATGCACGTATGGCGGAATTGGTAGACGCGCAGGCTTGAGGGGCTTGTTTCCAACGGAAGTGCAGGTTCGACTCCTGTTACGTGCACAATAAAAAAAGCACTATACATTTTGTATAGTGCTTTTTTTATTTTTTCTGTAGAATTTAAAACATCATAAAAACCGAATACAAATTAAAACAAGGAGACTAATCAGCCTCCTTGCACTTAAATCATAGATAAATTATTTAATTTAATATATATGTGTTATAGTCTAAATAACAAGTATCATCTTGAACTATGGTTCTTACACCGTTCCATGTTTGATTATGAAAACCATCTCCTACTGTATAATTATCTACATACGGATTGTGTCTTGTATAATCCTCCCATTTCTTTGAACTAAGATTATATTCATACTCATTATAAGCCTTTACTCCATCTCTATAAACATAACATCCAGAGTCACATTCACCTACTACAGAAACTATTCTAAAGCGCTCACCTGCTTTAGCTTTTACCATAAAGTCAATTACTTTTCCATCGGCTACACTTCTTTTTTGTCCAAATTTATAATAGTCTAAACCTACATGTTCTTCAATTCCGTATCCCCAGTAAATTTTCTTTCCTGCTAAATACCAAGATCCTAATTCTTGATCATATTTTTCTACATAAAACCTACCAAAAAGCTCAGCTCCACTAGTTCCATGATCACTTCCATATAATGCTACATTAGTTGGATCTACTCTTATTTTATCATAATACACTAAATCACATTCTTTGATAGTATACTCTAAATTTGAACTTACTTTGAAAGGTCTATTATCATATGTATAATTCACTTTATATGAGATAGGATATCCTGGATTATCAACTGACACCTCTGCTCCTTCTTTTAGAAAATCAACAACTCTATCTAAATTATTAGCCATAGCAGCTAAAGATGATGCTATTCCTGAAGTTGCATTTCCTCCTAACTGCTTTACTTTAACAGTCGATTCACTGAAAATAGATTTATATCTTGCTTCTATTTCTGCATTCACTTTTGTTCCTACTGCTTTATATGCAAAGTTCAATGCTGCTTCTACTTCCTTAGCACTACTACTAGATTCATAAATTAACGTATATAGTTTACCATAAGTTACTGACTCTATATACGAAGACGGATTTTGTTGATCTTCACTTACCTCTAAATAATCAGTAACATAAGGTTTTAACCTATCTGGAGAAACATTACTGTTAAACCAACCATTCTTTCCAATAATTCCTTCTTTAGGAGACACTGAAGCCGTAAAAAAACGTTGCTTTAAAGTAACTGCATATCTTGTTTTTTGGCTAGAAAAGTCAAGCCCAAAACTACCAGATACTTTTACGCTTGGTCCAGAGTACCCTGCATTTAAAGAAAGTTGAAATTGTTTTTCATCATGAATTCTTTGAATACTAATATCAAAGCTAGCAGGAAAATTAGCTTCACTTTTATAGTATGCATTTAAAATAGAATTCAAATTGTCTTGTACTTTTCCTGGTGTTGGTGCTTCAATTATTCTTGAAGTAGAAGCAGATGTTCCCGATAACACGTTAACTCTTACCTCTACTGGATTCCTGTCTTCTCCTGAAATAGGTATAGATACTGGAGCTCCTTCTTGTATAGATCTTGCTGCTACTAAATTACCTGGCCATAATAAAGAACTATTAGCATCTAAAATAAAGAAGTCTGAATCTGTTTGAGTAAACGATATTTCTTTATCAACACAGTTTTCTTCCATAGCCACTCTTTCGGCTTTGGATGACTTATTATCATGTAGTTCTTTAATATTTAAATTATGAATACCATCAGGAATATCTGACGTTATAAATTGAGCTATTTGCTCTGTGCTAGAGTTTATTTCTGAGTTATGTAATAAATCTTCTTTTTGACATGAAATAATTGAAAAAAGGGTTAATCCAAGTATTTTTAGATTTTTCATTTATTTATTTTTTAAATTTAACATTGTACTAATTAAGACCTCGAGGAGTTATTAAACATCTTTAAATATGTTTTCCCTACTTTTTTATCTATTTTTTTTAGTTTTAACTACCAAACAACATCATATACTTATATATTTAACAAACAACCCCCCTGTATTTAAGTAATAATTAATTTCACATATTATTAACGAGTGTAAAGCCTATTATTCTTATTTTCGCCTTATGCAAAAACAATTATTCTTCCTAATAGCAATAGTATTTAGTATATCATCTATTCAGGCACAAGACAAATTAAAAGGGCAAATAATAGATTCAGAATCTAAAAAACCTTTAAGTGCAGCTCATATTTTAAACCTTAATAGCGTAGTAGGTACCATTACTAATGAAAATGGACTCTTTGATCTTGTTGCTCAAGCAAATGATACTGTGTTGGTTTCTTATTTAGGCTATGCTTCTATTAAGCTAAAAGTTACTAATGATCTTTTAAAAGGAAATGAAGTTGTTATATCTTTAGAGGAAAAGCCTGAAGAGGTAAAAGAAGTTGTAATTAAGTCAACTGAACTAATTGGTGTTTTAGAGGTAGATATAAAACAAGTTCCAAAAGATCGTTTTACTAGAATACATATCAATGGATTGCCACAAACGTATGAAGTTGGAAGGCCTCAAAAAATTTCCTCTCCTATTGCTAAACTCTTGAATCCGGTTGATTTGGTATATAACCTATTCGGAAGCAAACCTAAACAGCTTAAAAAATTAAAGAAGCTTAAAAAAGAAGACGATTTGCGTAAAATGTTAGCTGGTAAATTTGATCGTGAAGTTATGATGGAATATCTTGAAATGGATAGGGCTGAGTTAAATAAGCTATTATCTGACTGTAACTATTCTGAATACTTTATAAAAAAAGCCAGTGACCTACAATTAATTGAAGCTGTTTTAAATTGTTACGAAAACTATAAAACAGTAAAAAAAGGTAAAATAGAAAGAAACAGAATACCTGATAAAAATTAATTTTTTTGTAAAAAAAATAGGGTAAGTGATATTTTATATGTTATATTGTTTATAAATTAATATATAATTACTTTAAATAATGAAAAAAATCATATTACTATCCTTTATGTTTACAATTCTTTTAAGTTGTAGTAAAGATGATAAACTAGCTGAATCAGTAGATGAAGTTAAACTAAACAATAAAATAAATAATTTTGTATGGAAAGCCATGAACTCGTGGTACAATTGGCAAGAAGATGTTCCTAATTTAGCAGATAGTAAAGATGATAATATAAATGATTACTATACCTTTCTAAACTCATATAATACACCTAATTCATTATTTGAAAGCCTTAAACATGCTGACGATGACTTTTCTTGGTTCATAGAAGATTATGTCGCTCAGCAACAACAATTTCAAGGAACTTCAAAAACTTTTGGTTTTAGACCTAGTCTCGTTAGAGTTGGTACTACTGACTATGTTGTAATATTTGTTCAACATGTTTCAAAAGGTTCTCCTGCAGATTTAGCAGGATTTAAAAGAGGAGACATAATTAATGCTATAAATGGAACTGTAATGACCGTAAGTAATTATGAAACTGTACTTGATGGATATTACCAAGAGACCTCTGAATTTTCTTTTACTGAAAAAGACGGTAAAACCCTTAAAGAGAAGAAAACTATAACACAGGCTGTAGTGTCTGATAACCCCGTCCATCTAACTAAGATTTTTGATAATATAAATGGTAAAAAAGTCGGCTACTTACTATACAATGGGTTTAGATCGTCTTATAATGATGAATTAAACGCAGCTTTTGGTGAGTTAAAATCTGCTGGAATTCAAGAATTAGTATTAGATTTAAGAATTAATGGTGGTGGTTCTGTACAAACATCTGCATATTTAGCAAGTATGATACATGCTGAAGCCGGTACTGATAAGTTTGCCGAGTTAAAATTTAACGACAAACATCCTCAACAAGATTCACCTTATTATTTTGGCAATACGTTAAATGTTTATGGAACAGATGGAAAAAAGACTAGTGAAGAAACAATCAATAGATTATCAGGTATTAATAAATTATATGTTTTAGCATCTGGTAGTACTGCATCTGCTAGTGAAATGATTATAAATGGACTGCGTCCCTTTATTGATGTTAAAATAATAGGAACTAAAACAGTTGGTAAAAATGAGGGGTCTATCACCTTATACGACTCTCCTACTACTGATTATACTTTTCATGATGGTAAAGGAGTCAATACTTCACATAAAATGGCTATGCAGCCAATTGTTTTTCAAATCTACAATAAGCTTGGTCAAAATGATTATGGTGATGGATTTGAGCCTAATATTTTAATCGAAGAATGGAAACATTGGGATAACATCTTACCTTTTGGTGATGAAAATGAAATTGTGCTTAAAACAGCACTAGATGATATAAGAGGGGTATCTTCAAAATCTACATACGAAGTAAAAAGTTTTGAACATATTGACATAAGTGTGTCAACAAACAAGTTTGAACAAGAAATGTATATTGATAGTCATTACTTTAACAAGTAAAATAACCTTATAAGAAGCAGCAAAATTTTGCTGCTTTTTTTATGCTTTTATTTCATCCAAAAGAATTAAATTTACACCTTTCAAAAACATACACAAACACAACTAACAATGATTCATTTCTTTGGAAACGTAAACAGCAAGGTTTTTGCTGTTCAAACAACAGAAGAATTAACATCTGAAACAATTTCGAAGTTAACTTGGTTATTTGGCAACCAACCGAAAATAAACGCGGCGTCTCTTGACGCCTTTTTTGTTGGCCCTAGAGCAGCTATGATTACTCCTTGGAGTACTAACGCCGTTGAAATTACTCAAAATATGGGAATTTCTGGAATTATCAGAATTGAAGAATTTGATGCAGTAGCTAATGATTTTTCTGACTTCGACCCAATGATTTCTCAAAAATTTGATGGATTAAACCAAGAAACTTTTACCATTGATATTCAACCTGAACCAATTTTAGAAATTGATGATATTGCTGCTTACAATGAGCAAGAAGGGTTGGCTTTAAGTCGTGAAGAAATTTCTTATTTAGAAGAAGTAGCAACTAAAATTGGAAGAAGGTTAACAGATTCTGAAGTATTTGGATTTTCTCAAGTAAATTCAGAACACTGCCGTCATAAAATTTTCAACGGTACTTTTGTTATTGATGGTGAAGAAATGCCAACTTCTTTATTCAAGTTAATTAAAGAAACCTCTAAGCAAAACCCTAACGATATTGTATCTGCTTATAAAGACAATGTTGCTTTTGTTAAAGGTCCAAAAGTAGAGCAATTTGCTCCTAAAAGCGCAGATAAACCAGATTTTTACGAAACAAAAGAATTTGAATCTGTTATTTCATTAAAAGCTGAAACACACAACTTCCCTACTACTGTTGAGCCTTTCAATGGTGCTGCAACAGGTTCAGGAGGTGAAATTCGTGATAGATTAGCTGGAGGAAAAGGATCGTTGCCATTAGCAGGAACAGCTGTTTATATGACTTCTTACTCTCGTTTAGAAGAAAATCGTCCTTGGGAAAAAGGAATGGACGAACGTAAGTGGTTATACCAAACTCCTATGGATATTTTAATCAAAGCTTCTAACGGAGCTTCTGATTTCGGTAATAAATTAGGTCAGCCATTAATCTGTGGTTCTGTTCTTACTTTTGAACATGAAGAAGATGCTCGCAAACTTGGTTTCGATAAAGTAATTATGCAAGCAGGTGGTATCGGATATGGTAAAAAAGAGCAAGCTTTAAAAGATACTCCACAAAAAGGAGATAAAATAGTAATTTTAGGTGGTGAAAATTACCGTATTGGTATGGGAGGAGCTGCGGTTTCTTCTGCTGATACTGGAGAGTTTTCAACAGGAATTGAGTTAAACGCAATTCAGCGTTCAAATCCTGAAATGCAAAAACGTGCTGCCAATGCGGTTCGTGGTATGGTAGAAAGTGATGAAAACTTTATCGTTTCTATTCACGATCACGGAGCTGGTGGACACTTAAACTGTTTATCAGAATTAGTAGAAGATACTGGTGGAAAAATCGACTTAGATAAACTACCTGTTGGGGATCCTACCCTATCTGATAAAGAGATTATCGGTAACGAATCTCAAGAACGTATGGGATTAGTAATTGCTGAGAAGCATATCGACACCCTTAATAAGATTGCTGAACGTGAGCGTTCACCAATGTACACTGTTGGTGATGTTACTGGTGACCACCGTTTTACTTTTGAATCTAAAACCAATGGAAACAAACCAATGGATTTAGCTTTAGAAGATATGTTTGGTAGTTCTCCTAAAACGATTATGACTGATAATACAGTTGATCGTAATTATGCTGATGTTGACTATTCTAAAGAAAACTTCACTAACTACTTAGAACAAGTTTTACAATTAGAAGCTGTTGCCTGTAAAGATTGGTTGACGAATAAGGTTGACCGTTGTGTTGGAGGAAAAGTAGCGAAGCAACAATGTGTTGGTTCTTTACAAATTCCATTGAACAATGTCGGTGTAATGGCGCTAGATTATAAAGGTAAAGAAGGTATTGCTACTACGATTGGGCACTCTCCTATTTCTGGATTGATTGATCCTGTAGCTGGAAGTAAAAACTCAATTGCTGAAGCATTAACGAATATTGTTTGGGCACCTTTAAAAGATGGTTTACAATCGGTTTCATTATCAGCAAACTGGATGTGGCCTTGTAAAAATGAAGGTGAAGATGCTCGCTTATACAAAGCTGTGAAGGCTATTTCGGATTTTTCAATCGATTTAGGAATCAATGTTCCAACAGGAAAAGATTCTTTATCAATGAAACAAAAATATCCTAATGAAGAAGTAATTTCTCCAGGAACTGTTGTTATTTCAGCTGCGGCTAACTGTAATGATATTACTAAAGTAGTAGAACCTGTTTTACAACCAAACAAAGGAGATATCTATTACATCAATTTATCGCAAGATGATTTTAAATTAGGAGGAAGTTCATTTGCGCAGATACTAAACAAATTAGGAAACTCTGCTCCTACGATTACTAATAATGAGTTCTTTAAATCAACATTTAATGTTTTACAGAATTTAATTAAGGAAGGAAAAATTGTTGCAGGTCACGATGTTGCATCTGGGGGATTGATTACTACTTTATTAGAATTGTGTTTTGCAGATGTAAACATAGGTGCGAACTTAGATTTATCAACTTTAAATGAAGCTGACAGTATCAAGTTGTTATTTGCTGAAAACTCAGGAATTGTTTTCCAAGCAACTGACGCTTCTATAGAACAAACTTTAGCTGATAATAACATCGAGTTCTTTAAAATTGGTTCGGTAATTGAATCTGATCGATTAAATATTAAAAATGGTTCTGATATTTTTGCTTTATCAATTGCTGAATTAAGAGATACTTGGTATAAGACTTCTTATTTATTAGATCAAAAACAAACGGCTAATGGTTTAGCTAAAAATCGTTTTGATAATTATAAAAATCAACCTTTACAATATACATTCCCAACGCATTTTACAGGAAAGCTTGCTGATACTGTGGGTACTATAACTAACAGACCTAAAGCAGCTATCATTCGTGAAAAGGGTTCAAACTCTGAACGTGAAATGGCAAATGCTATGTATTTAGCTGGTTTTGATGTGAAGGATGTTCACATGACTGATTTAATTTCTGGTCGTGAAACTTTAGAAGATATTCAATTTATTGGAGCTGTTGGAGGTTTTTCTAATTCAGATGTTTTGGGTTCTGCTAAAGGATGGGCTGGAGCATTTTTATATAATGAAAAAGCGAACACTGCTTTGAAAAACTTCTTTAACAGAGAAGATACACTTTCTGTTGGTATTTGTAACGGGTGTCAATTGTTTATGGAGTTAGAATTAATCAATCCAGAACATAACGAACACGGTAAGATGTTACACAACGATTCTAAAAAGCACGAAAGTTCATTTACATCTGTAAAAGTTCAGGAAAATAATTCAGTAATGTTATCTAGTTTGGCTGGAACAGAATTAGGAGTTTGGATTTCTCACGGAGAAGGAAAGTTCAATTTACCTGAAACTGAAGATAATTATAATATTGTTGTTAAGTATGCATATGAAGGATATCCTAACAATCCAAACGGTTCAGATTATAACACAGCAATGCTATGTGATAAGACTGGTCGTCATTTAGTAACTATGCCACATATTGAACGTTCTACTTTCCAATGGAACTGGGCTAACTATCCACAAGACAGAAAAGATGAAGTTTCACCTTGGTTAGAAGCTTTTGTTAATGCAAGAAAATGGATAGAAAATAAAAAATAAGTAGAATACAATACTACATTCTCAACTACAAAAAGCACTCTGTAAACAGGGTGCTTTCTTTTTTTACAAAAGTAAACAACAAAACATATAGTTTACACTTGTTAACTATCTAATTATGGTAACATTTGTAATATTCTTCTTATTTAACTTCTATTTCTAAGTACATAATAAATTTATATAAGCACTTTGAAAGGATATAATTAAACTCATAAGTAATTTAAAGTACTTATTGAAGTATTATAAAGGTTATAGCCTTATTTATATTTATTTAAACTATTACTTCTGAAGAGTCATTATTATTAACCTTAAAGTTGCTTATTTGATGTTTAAGTCAGTTAAATAAGGGTAAATGGTTATTTAAACACATTATATTTATTAAAAAAAAGAGATTTTTACATTTATAAACTTAACAAAACAAATAATTAGTTTAATTACAAATGTAAATAAAGATATTTAACAAAAGAATAAATTTTCTCTATACCTAACCCTTAAAACATTGTTTTACAGTAATTTAAATGTTATTTGTTAAAGTATTTAATCGCCTTGTTTTGAATTATTTTGAAGAAATATTAAATTTTTCTTGTCTACATTTATAAAACAATATATATTTACAATCGTAAACAATTCCTAATGTTTACATAAGTAAACAAATGATTGAAAGATTAAAACAGATATTAGACTATTACAATTTATCAGCGTCAAGCTTTGCTGATAAAATTGATGTTCCAAGATCTAGCATTTCTCACCTATTATCAGGAAGAAATAAACCGAGCTTAGATTTTATTATAAAAGTTGAAACGGCTTTTGATGAAGTTGATCTAAATTGGTTAGTGTATGGTAAAGGCAGTTTTCCTCCAAATGTAAAAAATCAAGAGAAAGAGATAAATATAGAGAAAAATGAAGCTCCTTCTCTGTTTACTGAAAATGTAGTATTTGACCAAGAACCCGAAAAAAAATCAAATACGAAATTCTCAGAGAGTACTATGAAACCAAAAGAATCAGCCGCTTTTAGAGAAATTAAAAATATTTTAGTTCTATACGATGATGGAACCTTTGAAGATTACAAAAAAAAATGATCGCATAAATGATTCCCTTATAATCCCAAAAGAATTTAATGAATTGTAAAATTCAAATAACCCCTCAGTATTTGTATCCCCCAACAAATCGTTTGAATTTTATGAGTCATTAAAAAATAAACTCCCCCTAAAACTTATATCCTCTTTAAGTTGAGTTTATAGAAATTGTCCCCCAAGGCAAATCCCTCGTGCTTGCCCGCTTACAAGCAAATCAACCCATTAAAATAGAAAAAGCCTGTATTATAAAAATAATACAGGCTTTTTTACTTTTTATATTTAAGTCAAATCTTATGTTAACATTCCTCCGTCAACTGATAATGTTTGACCAGTAATATATGAACTCATATCAGATGCTAAGAATACACAAGCGTTTGCAATATCTTCTGGAGTACCACCTCTTTTTAAAGGAATTTCATTTCTCCAACCTTCAACTACTTTTTCATCTAATTTTGCAGTCATTTCAGTTTCAATAAAACCGGGAGCTACAACGTTACTACGAATATTACGAGAACCTAACTCTAAAGCTACTGATTTTGAAAATCCTAAAATTCCTGCTTTTGAAGCTGCATAATTTGCTTGACCTGCATTTCCTTTTAATCCAACTACAGAACTCATATTGATAATTGAGCCTGCACGTTGCTTCATCATCGGACGAATCACTGCTTTGGTTAAATTGAAAACTGATTTTAAATTTACTTCGATTACTTTATCAAAATCTTCTTCAGAAATACGCATTAATAAATTATCTTTTGTAATACCTGCGTTGTTTACTAATACATCAATAGTTCCGAATTCTGCTAAAACATTTTTTGCCAACTCTTGAGCTGCATCAAACTCTGCCGCATTAGATTGATATCCTTTAGCGTTTACCCCTAATTCTTTTAATTCATTTTCTAAAGCAGTTGCTGCTTCCACAGAAGAACTATAAGTAAATGCAACATTACACCCTTGGTTTGCAAACTCTAATGCAATTCCTCTACCAATTCCTCTAGTAGCTCCTGTAATAATTGCTGTTTTATTTTCTAAAAGTTTCATTTATTAGTTGTTTTAATAGGGTCAAATATAAAAATAAATTCCCGTTATAAACGGGAATCTATTCTAATATGTATATGTTTATTAAGCTAAAACCTTAGCTACCATTTCTCCAATTTTAGCAGGAGACTCTACAACGTGTACTCCATTTTCAGCTAAAATCTTCATTTTAGCTTGTGCTGTATCATCTGCACCACCAACAATAGCACCTGCATGTCCCATTGTTCTACCAGCTGGAGCAGTTTGACCTGCAATAAAACCAACAACTGGTTTACGATTTCCATCAGCCTTAATCCATCGAGCAGCTTCCGCTTCTAAATTACCTCCAATTTCACCAATCATTACAATTGCTTCAGTTTCATCATCATTCATTAATAACTCAACAGCTTCTTTAGTAGTAGTTCCAATAATTGGATCTCCACCAATACCAATAGCTGTAGTAATTCCGTAACCCTGTTTTACAACTTGATCAGCAGCTTCATACGTTAAAGTTCCTGATTTAGAAACAATACCTACTTTACCTTTTTTGAAGATAAATCCTGGCATAATTCCTACTTTAGCTTCTTCCGGAGTAATTACTCCTGGACAGTTAGGTCCTACTAAAGTACAATCTAACTTATCAATGTAAGCTTTTACTTTTACCATGTCTGCAGTAGGAATTCCTTCGGTAATACAAATAATTACTTTAATTCCTGCTTCAGCAGCTTCCATAATAGCATCAGCAGCAAATGCTGGTGGTACAAAAATAATAGAGGTATCAGCTCCTGCTTTTTGTACAGCCTCATCAACTGTATTAAAAACTGGCTTTCCTAAATGCTCTTGACCTCCTTTACCTGGTGTTACACCTCCAACTACGTTTGTTCCGTAATCGATCATTTGGCCAGCGTGGAAAGTTCCTTCGCTACCTGTAAAACCTTGAACTATAATTTTTGAATCTTTATTTACTAAAACACTCATTGGTTTGCTTTTTATTATTTTTTTAAGACAGACAAAAATAACTTTTTAATTGTGTTTTCACAATTAATTTTACGTTACTTTTTTTGTTTATTAGTTTCGTTTTTTAAATAAATTACTTCACGCATTTTTTGACGGTATTCTTTTTGAGGTGTACCAAAATAGACTCCCTTTTTTAAAGATTTCATCACACCTGTTTGTGCCATTAAAACGGTTCCTTTTTCTATAGTTAAGCCACTAACAATTCCTACTTGTCCCCAAATAGTTACTTCATCTTCAATAACAGTACATCCTGCAATACCTGTTTGAGCTGCTATTAAACACTTTTTACCTATTACTGTATCATGACCTATATGAACTTGATTATCTATTTTTGATCCAGCACCTATTAAAGTATCTCCGGTTACACCTCTATCAATTGTACAAGAAGCTCCTAAATCTACATTATCTTCAAGTACTACTCTACCTCCAGAAATTAGTTTATCAAAACCTTCTGGTCTGTTTTTATAATAGAATGCATCTGCTCCTAAAACTGTATTGGCATGGATTGTTACATTATCTCCTATTATACAGTTATTGTTAATTGACACATTTGCATGTATTAAACAATTTTTTCCAATTTTTACGTTTTCTCCTATGAAAACGTTTGGTTGTATAACAGTTTTTTCTCCTATAATAGCAGATTCAGCAATACTACTTTTTGAAGCTATAAAAGGGTTGAAATATTTTGTTATTTTATTAAAATCTCTAAAAGGATCTTCAGAGATTAATAATGATTTACCTTCAGGGCAATCTACTTTTTTATTTATTAGTATTGTTGTAGCAGCTGAATTTAATGCTTTATCGTAGTATTTTGGATGATCTACGAAGACTATATCTCCTTTTTCTACTACATGAATTTCATTAATTCCTGTTATAGGAAAACTATTTTTTCCTACAAACTTTACATTTAGTAAAGTAGCAATCTGCTCTAAGGTTTGAGGCTGTTTAAATTTCATCTTTAAAAAGAAATTCCCGCCAAAGCGGGAATAATAATAGTATATTTATTCTTTGATACGCTCTGTGTAAGCTCCTTTTTCTGTATCTATTTTTATTTTGTCTCCTTCATTTATAAATAAAGGAACATTAATTCTTGCTCCTGTTTCAACAGTTGCTGGTTTTGTAGCATTTGTTGCAGTATTACCTTTTACACCTGGTTCAGTATGAGTTACCTCTAAAATAACATGAGAAGGCATTTCTACTGATAACGGCATTCCATCTTCAGTATTAATCAAAACAGTAACAACTTCTCCTTCTTTCATTAAATCTGGAGCATCTAATACTGATTTTTGAAGTGTAATTTGGTTATAATCTTCCGTATTCATGAAGTGATATAGATCTCCTTCAGGGTATAAATACTGAAACTTATGTGTTTCTACACGAACGTCATCAATTTTATGTCCTGCAGAAAAGGTATTATCAATTACTTTTCCGGAGGTAACGCTTTTAAGTTTCGTACGAACAAAAGCAGGTCCTTTTCCTGGCTTTACATGTAAAAACTCAATAATTTTGAATATGTCGTGATTATACTTTATACATAAACCTTTTTTAATATCTGATGTTGATGCCATTTATTTTGATCTTTATAGTATTGCTCTTTAAGTGCAATTTTAATAATTAATTTGCTTTAAAATATCCTTTCATGATTCCACGATGCGAATCTTTGATAAACTGAATAATCTCATCTCTTTCTGAAGTTGCTTCCATTTCAGCCTCTATAATATCTATAGCTTGAGTATTATTATAATTTTTTTGAAACAATATACGATAAACGTCTTGAATTTCTCTTATTTTTTCAGTGCTAAATCCTCTTCTTCTTAATCCTACAGAATTGATCCCCACGTATGATAAAGGTTCTCTTGCTGCTTTTACATAAGGAGGAACATCTTTACGTACCAAGGATCCACCTGTTACAAAGGCATGATTACCTACAGAAGCAAATTGATGTACTGCCACCATACCTGCTAACACTACATTATCACCAACAGTTACGTGTCCTGCTAATGTTGAATTATTTGAAAAGATACAATTATCTCCCACTTTACAATCGTGCGCAATATGACAGTAAGCCATTATTAAACAGTTATCACCAATAACTGTTCTCATTCTATCAAGTGTTCCTCTATTAATGGTTACACACTCTCTTATGGTTACATTATCTCCTATTTCTACAGTCGTATCCTCATCATTATACTTTAAATCTTGAGGGATTGCTGAAATTACAGCTCCTGGAAAAATTCGACAATTTTTACCGATGCGTGCACCTTCCATGATAGTTACATTAGAACCTATCCATGTTCCTGATCCAATTTCTACATTTGCATGAATAGTTGTAAAAGGTTCAATAACTACATTCCTAGCTATTTTTGCTTGAGGGTGAACGTACGCAAGTGGTTGATTCATATTATTTTACTTTTGAAATTTGTGCCATAAGCTCTGCTTCACATACTAATTTTCCATTAGCGTATGCATAAGCTTGCATATGAGCAATACCTCTTCTTATTGGAGTTATTAATTCACTTTTAAATATTAATGTATCTCCTGGTAATACTTTTTGCTTGAATTTAACATTATCCATTTTCATGAAGTATGTTAAATAGTTTTCTGGGTCAGGAACTGTATTTAATACTAAAACTCCTCCACATTGTGCCATAGCCTCCACTTGAAGAACTCCTGGCATAACTGGTGCTCCAGGGAAATGTCCAACAAAAAAATTTTCATTCATTGTTACATTTTTCATACCTACCACATGCTTGTCTGATAATTCAATAATTCTATCAATCAATAAAAATGGTGGTCTGTGAGGTAAAATATCCATTATTTTATGGATATCCATTAATGGTGGTTGGTTTAAATCATAGGAAGGAACATTGTTTCTTTTTTCCTTTTTTATGATTTTAGCTAATTTCTTAGCAAAAGCAGTGTTTACAGAATGCCCTGGCTTGTTGGCTATTACTTTTCCTTTAATTCTAACACCTGCTAAAGCTAAATCACCAATAACATCTAACAGCTTATGACGTGCAGCTTCATTAGCCCAATGTAATGTTAAGTTGTCTAAAACTCCGTTAGGCTTTACTGTTATGTTGTCTTTATTAAAGGCTTTTTTTAACTTTTCCATTGTACTGTCAGACAACTCTTTGTCGACATAGACAATAGCGTTATTCAAGTCTCCACCTTTAATTAAATCATTTTCTAACAACATTTCAATTTCGTGTAAGAAACTAAATGTTCTTGCTGCTGATATTTCTTCTTTAAAGTCTGAAATTGTATTTAATGTGGCATTTTGAGTACCTAATATTTTAGTCCCAAAATCTACCATAGTAGTTACTTGGTACTCATCTGATGGCATTAAAATAATTTCACTTCCAGTTACTTCATCTTTGTATGAAATAATTTCTTTTACTACATACTCCTCTATTTCAGCTTCTTGTTCAACAATTCCTGCTTTTTCTAGAGCTTCAATAAAGAACTTAGAAGATCCATCCATAATTGGAGGTTCAGAAGCATTAATCTCTATCAATAAATTATCAATATCTAATCCAACTGCTGCAGCTAAAACGTGTTCAGATGTTTGTATTTGAACGCCATTTTTTTCAAGGTTTGTTCCTCTTTGTGTATTTGTTACATAATCAGCTTTTGCTTCTATCACGGGTTCCCCTTCTAAATCTACTCGCTTAAAAGCAAATCCATGATTTTCTGGAGCTGGTTTAAAAACCATTGTAACTTCATTACCAGTGTGCAATCCAACACCTGATAATGTAACTTCGTTTTGTATTGTTTTTTGTTTCTTACTCATTTTTTATTTTTTGAGCATTCAACTCTTTTTCTATTTTATGTATTGTAGTTGCTAATTTTGGTAAGTTTTTAAAGTGTACATATGACTTACTGTAGTCTGAATATCCAAATGCTGGAGAACCTTGTACTACTTCTTCATCTTTTAAACTTTTTCCTATCCCTGATTGGGCTTGGATCTTCACATTGTTTCCAATAGTGATATGACCAACAATACCTACTTGACCTCCAATCATACAGTTTTCTCCTATTTTAGTTGATCCTGCAATCCCTGTTTGAGAAGCTATCACGGTATTTTTACCAATCTCTACATTATGAGCTATCTGAATTTGGTTATCTAATTTTACTCCTTTTCTAATTATTGTAGATCCAAGAGTAGCTCTATCAATAGTTGAATTAGACCCCACATCTACATTATCTTCTATAATAACGTTTCCTATTTGTGGAATTGCTTTATATTCTCCATTTTCATCTGGTACAAATCCAAAACCATCTGCTCCAATAACTGTTCCTGAATGTATCTTACAATTATCACCTACAACGGTTTCAGAGTAAATTTTTACTCCTGCAAAAACAACTGTATTATCGCCAATAGTAACATTATCGCCTATATAAGAATTAGGATAAATTTTAACATTATTACCTAAAACCACATTTTCTCCAACATAAGCATAAGCTCCAATGTACTCGTTATCTCCAATAGTAGCTGATTCAGCAATAAAATGAGGATTTTCTCTTCCTTGCTTATTATTCTTTACCTCATTGTAAAACTCCAAAAGTTTTGAAAATGCTTTATACGCATCTTCTACTTTAATCAAAGTAGTTTCTATTTCCTTTTCAGGAATAAAACTTTTATTTACAATAGCTACCGATGCTTTGGTTGTATATATGTATGAGTTATATTTTGGGTTTGATAAAAAGGTTAAAGAACCTTGCTTGCCTTCTTCTATCTTAGAAAGTGTGGATACTTCAGCTCCTGGATTTCCATCAATCTCTCCTTCTAAAATATCGGCTATTTGTTTTGCTGTAAATTTCATTATCTGCAAAAGTAATTATTTTTGTTCAAATACTTCTTGATTAGAGTTTGTTTCTAAGTATTCACCTACTTTATTTTCTTAGGATAGCACAGGTAATATTTTACAACAGGTTTTGTTAATGCTTTAAGGTTTAGCTGATCAGAAGCCTTTGCTATGTCTTTTAACTTCCCTTTTTTTGTATAAATTTTAATTGGTTTCTTTGTATTATATGCTTGATGTTTTATTTCATTTGAAAAAACAAAATATTCGAGCTCTTGTTCACTTAAGTCTACAAATTTTCTGAGCTTTCTACGCCTCTTTTCAATATACTCCTCAGTAAATGGTTTTTCCTGAATTTCAATCTTTAACAAACTTCTGTCTATAATTTTTGTTGCTAATGTAGATAATATAAAGTCTTCATGATTCTTCCATTCTTTTATTGCTGATAAAACATCATAATCGTCTAACTCTGAAAATATTTCTAATGTTGCATTTGAGAAATTTTCTTTATTTATCGGATTATACAAGAAGTACTTGAGTGCTCTACTAGAAGGTAACTCTACTCCTTTTGTTGCTAACTCCTTTGCTCTCTTTAATATGCTTACCAAAAGGTTTTCAGCTACTAAACCTGTTTTATGTAAATAAACTTGCCAATACATTAGGCGTCGCGCAATAACAAATTTTTCTACCGAATAAATTCCTTTTTGCTCAATAACCAATTCGTTATCTACCACATTCATCATTGCTATTAAACGATCTGATGAAATGTTTCCTTCTGCTACTCCGGTAAAAAAACTATCTCTTTTTAAATAATCCAATCTGTCAATATCTAATTGACTTGATATTAATTGGTATAAAAACTTACGTTGGTGTTTCCCTTCAAATACTTGAATAGCTAAACTTAATTTCCCATCAAACTCATCATTCAAGACTTTCATAAATTTTAATGAAATTTCTTCGTGAGTTATTCCATTCACAATACTATGCTCTAAGGCATGTGAGTATGCTCCATGACCTATATCATGTAACAAAATAGCTATATATAAAGCATTTGCTTCTTCTTCTGAAATTTCAACGTTCTTCATTCGCAATACATGTACCGCTTTTTGCATTAAATGCATGCAGCCTATTGCGTGATGAAAACGTGTGTGGTTAGCTCCAGGATAAACCAAGTTTGACAAGCCCATTTGTGTAACTCTACGTAGCCTTTGAAAATATTTGTGCTCGATAATATCAAATATTAGAGAATTTGGTATGGAGATAAATCCATAAATAGGATCGTTAATTATCTTTAATTTGTTGGTTTTTGATTTCTTCAAAATATATAAATCCTTGAATTTTAAACAAAAAAATCATAATTTATCTACAAAACCAAATTAACCAGCGTTTAATTAACGTATTTTTAGCTTTTAAAAACACAACAAAACAGCTTTTAGGCGTTATTTAGGTAGTAAATAAATTGAAAATTATGATGAGAAACATACATATTCTTTGGGTAGATGATGAAATAGATTTATTAAAACCACATATACTTTTTTTAGAAAAAAAAGATTATAAAGTTACAACCTGCACCAATGGTACAGACGCTATTGACTTGGTTAGTGAAAATAATTTTGATATTGTTTTTTTAGATGAAAACATGCCAGGTATTACTGGATTAGAAGCACTTTCAGAAATCAAACAGAAGAATACAAACCTTCCTATTGTTATGATCACTAAAAGTGAAGAAGAGTACCTTATGGAGGAAGCCATTGGTTCAAAAATTGCTGACTACTTAATCAAGCCAGTAAATCCTAACCAAATACTATTGAGTTTAAAAAAGAATTTAGACCACTCTCGCTTAGTTTCTGAAAAAACAACATCAAGTTACCAACAAGAGTTTAGAAAAATTTCGATGGATTTAGCTATGGTCAATTCTTATGAGGAATGGGCTGAACTTTATAAAAAATTAGTTCACTGGGAACTTGAGTTGGAAAACATCAACGACACGGGAATGTTAGAAATTTTGGAGTCTCAAAAATCAGAGGCTAATTCTCAATTTTTCAAGTTCATTAAAAAGCATTACCAACATTGGTTAACAGGAGATGATAAACCCACATTTTCGCACACTTTATTTAAAGATTATATAGTTCCTAATTTATCCAAAAGCCAGGGAGTTTTATGGGTAGTGATTGATAACCTCCGTTATGACCAATACAGAGTTTTAGAACCTTTTATTAATAATTATTTCAAGAAAGAAGAAGAATACTCTTATTATAGTATATTACCCACAGCGACTCAATATGCACGTAATGCTATATTTTCTGGGTTAATGCCTTCTGAAATGGAAAAAAGACATCCAAACTATTGGAAAAATGATACTGATGATGGGGGAAAAAATTTATTTGAGGCTAATTTTTTAGATGAACAAATAAAACGTTTAGGTCTAAATATTACACATGAATATTACAAAATAGTTTCTTTAAAAAGTGGGAAAGACTTAGCTGACAGCTACAATGGAACACGACAAAATGATCTTACTACTGTAGTTTATAACTTTGTTGATATGCTTTCGCATGCCAAAACTGAAATGGAAGTTATTAAAGAACTTGCTGGTGACGATAAAGCCTATCGTTCTTTAACAGTAAGTTGGTTTAAAAACTCACCTCTTTACGAGATTATTCAAAAAGCACAAAAATTAGGGCAAAAACTAATAATTACAACCGATCACGGTACCATAAACTGTAAGCACCCTACTAAAGTTATTGGTGATAAAAACATTAGTTCCAACTTACGATATAAAACTGGTAGAAGTTTGAGCTATGAAGATAAAGATGTATATGCGGTTAAAAACCCAAAAGATATTTTCTTACCCTCAATAGCTATTAATAGCCCTTTTATATTTACAAAAGAAGATCTGTTTTTTGCTTATCCAAACAATTATAATCACTTTGTAAAGTATTATAAAAATACTTATCAACATGGAGGAGTTTCACTCGAAGAAATGATTATTCCTTGTGCTGTTTATAATCCAAAATAGTGAAAAAGTAAATTTTATTAACAAACATTACTTCATTATTTTTGCTACTTATGAACAGAAATTATTCACTTAGCGAGTTGACAGCTGTAGCTAAAGAAATCATTGCTACTTCCCAACATAAAATATTACTTTTTTATGGAGAAATGGGAGTTGGTAAAACGACATTAATTAAAGAAATATGTAAAGTTTTGGATGTAGAAGACATTGCCCATTCTCCTACTTTTTCTTTGGTCAACGAGTATAAAACAAACTCAAACGAAACAGTATATCATTTTGATTTTTACCGTATTGAATACGAAGAAGAAGCTTATGATATGGGGGTTGAAGACTATTTATACAGCAATAACTGGTGTTTAGTTGAATGGCCTGAAAATGTTAAAAATTTACTACCTTTAGATACTGTTTCAATATCAATTAGCTTGCTAGAAAACGGGCAACGAAACATTCAATTAAAAACTAACTAAATTTAGATGGGTTCTATTTCACCTTTTACCAAAGAGCAGTTAATGCCACAAACCGAAATGCTTGAAATTAAAAAGCAGAAAGGAGATTTATTTATAGGGTTACCAAAAGAAACTCATTTTGAAGAAAAAAGAATTAGTTTATCTCCTGATGCTGTTGCTGCATTAGTAGCTCACGGACATAGAATTGTAATTGAAACTGGTGCTGGTGAAGGAGCTAATTATAGTGACCAAGAATATTCTGATGCTGGTGCAAAAATATCCTACGATATCAAAGAAGCTTTTGCTTGTAATATTGTACTAAAAGTAGAACCACCGTCTTTAGAAGAAATTCAGATGTTAAACCCTCAAACGGTTTTAATTTCTGCTCTACAATTAAAAACACAAAACAAAAAATACTTTGAAGCTCTTGCTAAAAAAAGAGTAACAGCAATTGCTTTTGACTATATTAAAGATGAACACGGTGTATTTCCTATAGTAAAATCACTAAGTGAAATTGCCGGAATTGCCTCTATGCACATTGCAGCTGAGCTTATGACTGCTTCTAATGGAGGAAATGGTTTATTACTAGGAAATATAGGAGGAGTTCCTCCAACTGATGTAGTTATTTTAGGTGCAGGAACTGTTGGAGAATTTGCAGCCAAAACAGCAATTGGACTGGGTGCAAGAGTTAAAGTTTTTGACAACTCAATAACAAAACTTCGCAATTTACAATCATGTGTACAAGCACCTATTTATACGTCAACAATTCAGCCTAAAACCCTACAAAAAGCTTTAATGCGCTGTGATGTAGCTATAGGAGCTATTAGAGGAAAAGACCGCTCTCCTGTGGTTGTTACTGAAGAAATGATTGAACAAATGAAAGATGGTGCTGTTATTGTTGATGTAAGTATTGATAGAGGTGGCTGTTTTGAGACTTCTCAGGTTACCACACATAGTAAACCTACTTTTTCTAACCATGGGGTAATACATTATTGTGTGCCTAATATTCCTTCTAGATATTCTAGAACAGCTTCTGTATCTATTAGTAATATTTTCACTCCTTACCTCCTAGAAATAGCTGAAGAAGGAGGTTTTGAAAATGCTGCTCGGTTTGATAAAAGTTTACGTAATGGCATGTATTTTTACCATGGAATCTTAACTAATAAAACTGTAGCTGACTGGTTTGACCTTCCTTATAGAGATATTAATTTATTGATTTTATAGTTCAATTTTACTTACTTTTGCACTTCAATTTTTAAATTATGCAGTGGTTAAAACGTGTTGGTTATTATTTAATAGGGATTGCCTTAGGTAGTTTAGTCGTTCTTTTTATTTGGAAAGGTAAAGATGTTTCTTTCGATTATGGAATGGATGCTCGTACTTTAAAGACTATTAGAATAAAAAAGCGTTTGTTTTCTGATAACGCTCAGCAAATATTAGCTACTTCAAAGATTGATACTACTACCATTTCTACTATTTTAAATAATGGAGATGTAGATTTTGGAAAAAGCAAACCTCGTTTAAAACCTTGTGCAGAGTACTTTATAACTGGAAAAGATAGCTTAAGTCACATTGACTTATATGTTATACGTTGTGACTCAACTGCTACAATTGATAAGATTACAATTAACTAACAATTTTTATACTTATCATACAGTCCTATACCGTTTAGTATCATCGGAATTATTTTTTCAAGTCGTTTTTCTTTGGTCGCTACTCTTTTTGCTTCAGAAATATAATTGGTAAACTCTCTTTGCTTACTCAAAGTAAACTCGTTAAAAGTTTCCTTTAACCTATCGTTTTTATCCAATTCTAACTGTAATTCTTTAGGGATAATTATGGGTTTAGTATTCTTTTTAGCTTTTAATTCTCTTCCTTCTTCAGAGTTTTTAATAGCTTCTAATACATATTGTTTAATAAGTATGGTATCAATCTCACCCAATTCATTAAATCGCCATTGACGCATTGCTTGTGTTTTTCCTTCTTGAACATTTACCAATACTTTTTCTTTATCAACTAAAAAACTCCCCTGAAAAAACCATAATCCACAATAGTTTTTAAAAGCAGATAATCCTACTATATTTTTTCCTTTATGCACATAAACAGGTGCTCCCCATTTAATAGTTTCTTGAACAGGAAGATCCATAAAAACAGAACGCAAGAGATTTAACTCTTGCGTCCAATTATTTTTATCTAATATATATTGTGTTACTTTAGGGTTCATTACGCTATTTGTTCTTCTAAAGACACCATCCAATTTACACCATACTTATCTTTTAACATTCCAAACTTACCTCCCCAAAAAGCTTCTTCAAAAGGCATCATAACAAAAGCCCCGTCAGAAGAAAGTCCATTAAAAATAGCAACTGCTTCATCTTCGTCTTCAGTATTTATACTTACTGCAAAGTTATTTCCTTTTGTAAACGCTTCTTTTTCATTTAAAAAATCAGACCCCATAATAGAGAAACCTCCTGCTTCTACAGTACAATGCATTGTTAATTCCATTACTTCTTCAGGAATGTTTTTACAAACTTCTTCTGGAGCATCTTTAAATTGCATCAACATTGTCATTTCACCACCTAAAACATCCGCATAAAAAGTCATTGCTTCTTTGCAGTTTCCGTTAAAATGTAAGTAAGTACTTGCTTGCATATTGTTAAGTTTTTTAGTTAGCTATTTCACTGGTAAATTTAATACGCATTAATCGTAATTCATCATCATCATAATCTCCATCAAACTCATCCAAGGCTTCTTGAATTTTATCTGTCTCAGCTTCCATAAAATAATCATGAATTTCTTCCTGCTGATCCTCATCAAGTAAGTCATCTACTGCATAATCAATATTAAGTTTAGTTCCCGAAAACACAATAGCTTCCATCTCCTTTATTAATTCAGACATTTCTAAACCTTTAGACTTAGCAATATCTTCTAAAGGCAATTTTCTATCTGTATTTTGAATGATGTATAACTTTAATCCAGAATTAACTCCAGTACTTTTAACTATTAAATCATCAGGACGCATAATATCGTTGTCTTCCACATATTTTGAAATAAGCGCAACGAAATCTTTACCATATTTTTTAGCTTTCCCCTCACCAACACCATGAACCTTTGCAAGTTCATCTAATGTTACAGGGTATTTTAATGCCATATCATCTAAAGATGGGTCTTGAAAAACCGCAAAAGGAGGAACTCCTAAACGTTTTCCTACTTTCTTTCTTAAATCTTTTAGCATTACTACCAATTTATCATCTACTCCTCCTGCTGATTTTTCATTGGTTATAATAGTCCCATCATCTGCTGTTTTATAAACGTGATTTTCTGTCATCATAAATGATGATGGATTTTTTATAAACTCTTTACCTTCTTTTGTTAATTTTAGAACTCCATACTGTTCTATTTCTTTCTTGATTAAATCTGCAACTAGAACTTGACGAATTAAAGCCATCCAGTAATGATTATCTTTAGCTTTACCAATACCAAAAAAAGATTGATCGTTTGTTTTATGAGATTTTAACAATGCATTTTCTTTACCAATAATTGTGTTTACAATTTCTTTTGGTTTATACATTTCACTAGTATCTCTAATAACAGATAATAAAGTTACTACTTCATCTTTAGCTTCGTGCTTCTTCTTAGGATTTCGCATATTATCATCCATATCAGCGCCTTCTCCATTTACTTCATCAAATTCTTCTCCAAAATAATGTAGTAAATACTTACGTCTGTTCATTGATGTTTCAGCGTACCCTACAACTTCTTGTAATAGAGCATGTCCAACTTCTTGTTCGGCAACAGGCTTGTTCGCCATAAACTTCTCAAGCTTTTCGATATCCTTGTACGAATAAAAAGTTAAACAATAACCTTCTCCTCCATCACGTCCTGCTCTACCAGTTTCTTGATAATAACTCTCTAAACTTTTAGGAATGTCGTGGTGTATTACAAAACGAACATCTGGCTTATCAATTCCCATACCAAAAGCAATCGTAGCTACTACAACATCACAATCTTCCATTAAGAACATGTCTTGATGCTTTACACGTGTTTTTGCGTCTAAACCTGCATGGTAAGGAACAGCATTAATTCCGTTAACTTGTAAAATTTGCGCTATTTCTTCCACTTTTTTACGACTCAAACAGTAAATAATTCCTGATTTTCCTAGTCGTTGTTTTATAAAGCGAATAATGTCCTTTTCTACATCTTTAGTCTTTGGTCTAACTTCGTAGAATAAATTTGATCTGTTGAAAGATGCTTTAAACACATTTGCATCTGACATTCCAAGAGTTTTAAGAATGTCTTCTTGTACTTTCTCTGTTGCAGTTGCAGTTAAACCAATAATTGGTACATTATCAATCTGTTTAATAATATTTCTCAGATTTCTATACTCAGGTCTAAAGTCATGTCCCCATTCAGATATACAGTGTGCTTCATCAATAGCTACAAATGATATTTTTTGTCTTCTTAAAAACTCAGCGTACTCTTCTTTAATTAAAGATTCAGGAGCTACGTACAATAACTTGGTAATTCCCGATTCAATATCTGATTTTACTTGTGCAATCTCCGATTTGTTCAACGAAGAATTTAACACATGGGCTATTCCATGATTTTCAGAAATACCCCTAATGGCATCTACTTGGTTTTTCATTAAAGCAATTAATGGCGATACCACAATTGCTGTACCTTCCTTCATTAAGGCAGGTAATTGATAACATAGCGACTTACCACCCCCAGTTGGCATAATGACAAATGTGTTTTTATTCTCTAACACACTGTTAACTACATCTTCTTGTAGCCCTTTAAACTGGTTAAATCCGAAGATTTTTTTTAATGATCCATATAAATCCGTCTGCTCTTTATTCATCTTCTAATATCAAAAATTAAAAACGAGAACTAATTTACAAAAATTCCCAACAATACATAACGTAAACTTTCTTTTTATTAAAAAAGATTTTCTTCTCAAATTATTCCTATTTTTACACTTTAAAATATATTTAAAACTTTTTTAACTTGAAAGACGCAAACGCTATTCTCTCAACCGCAAAAGAAACTATCCTTTTAGAAAGTAATGCTATTGCTAATTTAGCAAATTTATTAAATAGCTCGTTTACGGACGCTGTTAATTTTATATTTAATTCAAAAGGTCGTGTTATTGTAACTGGTATTGGAAAAAGTGCCAATATTGCAACTAAAATGGTCGCTACTTTTAACTCAACAGGTACACCTGCTGTTTTTATGCACGCTGCTGATGCTATACATGGTGATTTAGGTAACGTACAGGATAACGATGTAGTTATTTGTATTTCTAAAAGTGGAAATACTCCTGAGATAAAAGTCTTAGTACCTTTAATTAAAAACTATAACAACAAAATTATCGCTATAACAGGGAATCCTGACTCTTTCTTAGGAAAAAATGCTGACTTCCTTTTAAATTCTTTTGTTGAAAAAGAAGCTTGTCCTAATAACTTAGCTCCAACAACTAGCACAACAGCTCAGTTAGTTTTAGGAGATGCTTTAGCTGTATGCTTATTAGAATTAAGAGGTTTTTCAAGTAGTGATTTTGCAAAATATCATCCTGGAGGTGCTTTAGGCAAGCGGTTATACTTAAGAGTTTCTGACCTTATTAAAAATAACGAATTACCTAAGGTGAAAAGTATCGACAAAGTTACCCAAGTAATTGTAGAAATTTCTGAAAAACGCTTAGGTGTAACTGCTGTTGTTGATGATAATGGTATAATTACGGGAATTATTACCGATGGGGATATTCGTAGAATGCTAAGTAAAACAACTAAAATAGATGAGCTTACTGCTGCTGATATTATGAGTACATCACCAAAAACAATTGATGCAGATGCTATGGCTGTTGAAGCTCTAGACACGTTAGAAAACAATAATATCACTCAAATTTTAGTTACTGACATTAATAACAATTATGTAGGTGTAGTTCACTTACACGATTTAATTAAAGAAGGAATATTTTAAGATGGCAGAAAAAGAAATGTCTTTTTTAGACCATCTTGAAGAGCTAAGATGGCATTTAGTAAGAAGTTTTGTAGCTATTTTTATTGTTGCAATTGTAATTTTTGCAAACATTAATTTTGTTTTTAACGAGATACTTTTAGCTCATCTAAAACCCGATTTTGCAACCTATCAATTCTTTTGTAAAGTATTTTCTTCTATTGGAATTGACAGTAGCTTTTGTACAATAAAATTCAAACAAACACTACAAGCTTTAAATCCTACTCAACAATTAATGACAGGGATTTGGTCTTCTCTAATTTTAGGTTTTGTAGTTGCTTTTCCTTATATTTTATGGGAATTTTGGCGATTTATAGCTCCTGGTTTACACGAAAGTGAAAAGAAAAAATCAAAAGGATTTATTTTTACTTCTTCTTTTCTATTCTTTCTAGGTATTTTGTTTAGCTATTATGTTATTTTACCTATGTCTGTATACTTCTTTTATAATTTTGAAATATCAGACGCCATACAAAATAATTTTAAATTAGAAGCCTATATTGGTCTTATTACTAACACATTATTAGGCGTAGCTATATTTTTTGAACTTCCTGTAGTTATTTTCTTTCTTTCTAAGATAGGATTGATTACACCAGATTTTTTAAGAAAATATCGTAAGCACGCCTTAGTAGTGGTGTTGGTATTATCTGCAATTATTACACCTCCAGATGTGGCTAGCCAAATAATAGTATCAGTTCCTATTATGATCTTATATGAGATGAGTATATATGTATCAAAATTTGTCATAAAAAAACAACAAAAAAATGTCACAAAAAATCCAAGAGTTTAACGACTATCGTGCTAAAATGAACGAAAAGATTTTAGCTTCAGACAATAAAGTAATCAAACGTATTTTTAATTTAGATACTAACGCATACACAGAAGGACATCTTCCCGTAAAAACAAAAGAACTTTTAGGCTTAGTAGCTTCTGCTGTATTACGTTGTGATGACTGTATTGCTTACCATTTAGAAACAGCATATAAAAATGGTGTAACAAGAGAGGAAATGATGGAAACCATGAGCATTGCTACATTAGTAGGCGGTACTATTGTTATTCCTCATTTAAGAAGAGCTGTAGAGTTTTGGGAAGCTTTAGAAAACGAAGCTTAATTTATGTATAAATTGATTTAAGAAGTTTTTAAGAAACAGTTTTGTTACTTTTATTCTTTAATCAATTCTATTTTCAACAAAAATAAATGAAGTTAAGAGCAGACAACATACAAAAGGTATACGGTAGTAGAAAAGTAGTTAAAGGAATTTCTTTAGAGGTTGAGCAAGGTGAAATTATTGGGTTATTAGGTCCTAACGGAGCTGGTAAAACAACCTCTTTTTATATGATAGTAGGAATGATTAAACCTAATGATGGTCATATTTTTTTAGATGATGAAGAAATTACTACCGATGCTATGTACAAACGTTCTCAAAAAGGAATTGGTTATTTAGCACAAGAAGCTTCTGTTTTTAGAAAACTTTCAGTGGAAGATAATATTATGTCTGTTCTTGAATTTACTGACAGAACTAAAGCTGAAAGAAAACAACGCTTAGAAGAACTAATTGATGAATTTAGTTTAGGACATGTACGTAAAAACCGTGGTGATTTGTTATCTGGTGGCGAGCGTCGTAGAACAGAAATAGCACGTTGTTTAGCTTCTGACCCTAAATTCATTTTATTAGATGAGCCTTTTGCTGGTGTAGATCCTATTGCGGTGGAAGATATTCAAGGAATTGTAGCACAGCTGAAAAATAAAAATATTGGTATTTTAATTACCGATCATGATGTACAAGCAACATTGGCAATCACAGATAGAACTTACTTAATGTATAATGGAGGTATTTTAAAAGAAGGAACTCCTGAAGAACTGGCTGAAGACGAAACTGTTCGTAGAGTATATCTTGGAAAGGATTTTGAGCTTAAAAAGAAGAAGTTTGATAATCAAGCTGTAACACAAAATCATTTTATAATTAAAAACGCAAAAGAAGAAGATATCTTCTCTTCTTTCTCAGAAGCATACCGCACTCATAATTTAAAAGAAGGTTTTAAACTATATAAAAAAAAAGGAAATGTTAATTCATTTCTTGTAGTACTTGCCGATAACATGAGCTTTGTTGATTTCTGTAATCTTTCTATTGATATAAAAGGCTTAGAGGTGAAAGGAAACATTAAAGTTTCTGATCATGGCTATAAAAAAATAGCTAATTATAATGATTGGTGCAACTTTGAAATAAACGCTGATAAAATTATATTAACCAATAGAAATAACGAAAGCTGGGATGTGTATAAAAAAGGAGAATTTTCAAAAAACAAACTTATAAGTAAAGTCTTTGTTGAAGATAAAATATCTTTAGACAATTACCATTTTATAAGTAATATTTTTAAAACTTAAAAAGACACCTAAAACAACTTTCAAAAACAAAAAAGCACGTTGATTTATAACGTGCTTTTTTGTTTTATTTAAAAGGGTAACTAATTCTATTTTAAAGAAAGCTTTTTGTCTGAATTATTTACTATAGATAGTATTACATAAGAAAGAATAATCATTGGAATTGCTACTATTTTTAGCGTTACAATTAATATAACCGACAAAGCTAAAAACACATACTTAATCACATTATCTTTAAAATAAAAGTTCTTAAATTTCAGAGAAAATAAAGGAATTTCAGCATTCATTAGATACGTAAATAATATTGTGATTAATATCAAAAAATATTGATTTTCAATAAAACCTATTAAAAACGATTCTTTATCAAATTGAGCTATTAATGGCAATGAAATCACAAATAAACTCATTGCTGGTGTCGGCACACCTATAAAACTATCAGATTGACGCTCATCAATATTAAACTTCGCTAAACGATATCCAGCTCCCAGTGTTAACAATAATCCTAAATATGGTAAGTTACTACCTGTTGCTCCGTATTCATCAACTCCAAAATATCCAACAGCATCTATGTCTAAAGCATTCACCAACATTTGCATCATTACAATTCCCGGTACTACCCCACTCGTTACCATATCTGCTAAACTATCTAACTGTTTTCCTAATTCACCCTGTACCTTTAACATACGAGCGGCAAATCCATCAAAAAAATCAAAAAGTATCCCTAGCATTACCAAAATTGCTGTAGCAAAAAAATCACCTTTTATAGCAAAAATAGTAGCAATAGTACCACATAACAGGTTTCCTAAAGTTAATAAATTAGGGATATATTTTTTAATATTCATAGTATTCATAATTTACAGCTAAAATAAGAAATCATTCAATGGTTTTTACATTTTAGCTATTTTTTGTCATCTTTGTTTAAAAAGCTATAAAATAGTATTATGCCAATCATTTCAGATACATTTTCTCCTAGTTTACCTTTTAAAAGTGCTCATTTCAACACTGTTTACCGACCTTTATTCATGAAAGACACTATTGAATATAACCGAAAAAGAGTCACAACGTGGGATGCTGATTTTATTGATTTAGATTTTTCCATAGTAGAATCTAAATCACTTGTGCTATTAATTCACGGACTAGAAGGAAGTTCTCAATCAAACTATATGATCAGAACATCTAATCATTTAAACAATATTGGTTTCGATACAGTTTGCATGAACTTAAGAGGTTGTAGCGGAGAAGATAATTTACTTTTAGAAACTTACCATAGTGGAAAAACTGATGATGTTGAGTTTATTATTAAACATTTAAACAGCAATTATAATTACGAAAATATTATAATTATTGGTTTTAGCTTAGGAGGTAACCTAACACTGAAGTTTTTAGGAGAGTATAACAATATTCCTTCCGAAATAAAAGGAGGAATAGCTGTATCTGTCCCTGTGGATTTAACATCATCTCAAGCCGAATTAAACAAACTAAAAAACAAAATTTACCTAAATGAGTTTTTACGTACCATGAAGTTGAAACTGTTACAAAAAGCCGAAAAGTTTCCTGATTTTCAGCTTGATAAAGAACTTTTATTCAAAGCAAATAAATTCAGACATTTAGAAAAACAATATACAGTTCCTGTTTTTGGATTTAAAAGTTCAGAGGATTATTGGGAAAAAGCAAGTGCAAAACCTTTCATTCCTGAAATAAAAGTACCTACCCTACTCATAAATGCTTTAGATGATAGTTTTTTATCAAAAGAGTGTTACCCAATAAAAGAAGCTAAAAACATGAAAAACTTTTATTTATCCACACCAAATTATGGAGGTCATGTTGGTTTTATATCTTCTTTTTCTAATACAGAAAACAAGTGGCTAGAGCAACGTATTTCAAAATTTATTCATGAAACTCTTGGAATTAAACCTTAAACAATAACCTAAAAAATCCTCAGTTATATTAATCAGATTTATGATATTTGTATAAACACCAACAATAACCTTCTCATATCCTTATGATGATAAAAAAACATGTATTTCTTTTACTTTTTTTAGCAGTTATTAACCTAGGTTTTTCTCAAAGAGTTAATACTTTAGGTTTATCTAAGTTTTCTCAAATCAGTATCATTACTTCTGGTCCTGGAGAAGCTTTATATGAGAAATTTGGACACACAGCTATCCGTGTGAAAGATCCTGTTTTACAGTTAGATTTACTCTACAACTATGGTATTTTTGATTTTGACGACCCTAACTTTTATGTAAACTTTACTAAAGGATATATGAAATATAAATTAGCTCGTTATCCGTTTCATTTATCTTTAAAAAGTGCTCAACAAGACAAACGTTGGGTTAAAGAGCAAGTTTTAAATTTAACACAGCAACAAAGAAATGAGTTCTTTCAGTTTTTAGAAACAAATTCTCTACCTGAAAATGCAAGCTATTTTTACGACCCTTTTTTTGATAACTGCGCTACTAGACCTCGTGATATAATTCAAAAAATCACAAGTGATAATTTAGTTTTTAAGGATGATTTTGTTACTAAAAAACAATCTCTAAGACAATTAATGAACAAAGAAATCAATCCAAATACTTGGGGTAGTTTAGGAATTAATATTGCACTGGGAAGTAAATTAGATAAAACTGCAACACCTTTAGAATATTTATATCTGCCCGATTATGTTTTTGAAGCTTTAAAAACATCTAAAATAATTAAAGGTGAAAAAGAAGAAGCCTTAGTACAAAAAACTAATATCTTGCTCGATTTTAAAGAGAAAGAATCAAAAAGTGATGCTTTTAGTCCGTTTTTAATTATTTTATTATTCTCTCTACTGGGATTATTTATTACTTATAAAGACATTAAAAACTCTAAAAGAAGTAAATGGCTTGATTTTGTTTTATTTTTCACCACAGGAACTTTAGGATTGTTAATTGTGTTCTTATGGTTCTTTACCAATCACTCCACAGCTCCAAATAACTTTAACTTTTTATGGGCGTTTGCTCCAAATCTTATCATAGCTTTTTTCTTGTTAAAAAAAGAACCTCCTATTTGGGTTTATAAATACTGTCTAGTTCTATTATTTTTTTTAATAATTATACCATTTGTATGGTTAACTAAAGTACAGTTATATACCTACCCTATGATTCCTTTATTTGTATTTTTAGGAATACGTTATTGGTATTTACAAAAAACTTTGAAGCGCTAATTCATACCCTTTCAAGCCAAAACCAAAAATAACTCCTTTTGCATTTGGAGCTATATAACTTACATGACGAAACTCTTCACGAGCATGTATATTAGATATATGCACTTCAACCACAGGAGTTTCTATACCTTTTACAGCGTCACCAATACCAACAGAAGTATGGGTATACGCTGCTGCATTTAGAATAATACCATTATAATCAAAACCAACTTCATGCAGTTTATCTATTATTTCTCCTTCAATATTTGACTGAAAATATTCTAACTGAATATCTACATATTTATTTTTTAATTCTTTCAAATAGTCCTCAAAAGTGCTTGCTCCATAAATAGTTGGTTCACGCTTCCCTAATAAATTCAAATTAGGCCCATTAATTATGATTACTTTTTTCATTCTTAATATTTTCTAAGGTAAAAATACTCTTTTTAACTTTTAAGCATAAAAAAAGGAAGCAAATTTGCTTCCTTTTTTCTTATTGTAAAGTCTGTTACTATAAAGAGAAAGAATAAGTTCCTCCAATTCCAATTGTAGCTGGGTTACCTAAAAGGTCATCACCTGAAACACCTGTATAATCTACATGTAAATTAATTTTTTCAGTTACTTGGTAACCAACTAAAGCACGGTAGTAAAAACCACTTTCTTTATTTGCTGAAGGTCTTACACCAATACCATACCCTAAATCAGTACCTACTGAAAATTTATCAGCAAAACTATAACGACCTGCTACAGCTACTGGAATAAAAGCTACATCAGCTATTTCTTGTTGAAAATGCAAATAAGATACAGATGGTCCAACCTTAAACTTATCATTAAGCTTGAATAAATAGTTAGCTTCAATTGCTCCAGTTACATTAGCTTTATCAGCATCTCCAACAGGTAAACCAATAGTTCCACCAACGTTTAATTCTGTTTCTTGTGCATTAACAGCTAAACCGAAAGCCATCATAGCAACTACTAAAAATTTTTTCATAATTTTTGTTTTATAAGTTTTGTTTTGAGCCGGCAAATATACATTTAATTAAGAATCTAATTGCTCTTTTTTTAATAAAAAAGAGGTTAAAATAGCCCCTCTTACTTAAAGCACTAAAAACAAAAAAGTTAACTAAAAAAAATATTCTTTTAGCATAAAAAAAGGGAGTACAATTACCCCCTTTTCATTAATATATTCTATAAGTTTTATTTAGAAATGTAAAGCAAACCCTACATTAAATTGGAATGTGTTAATATCTTCTGTATCACCTAAACCTAAGTTATATCTTAAACCTGGCTCTATACTTACCATATCTCCTAAGAAAATAGCATAACCTGCTTGAAATCCTAAATATGACGCATCATAAGCATCATAAGAAGCTCCTGAGTAATCAATTTGTACTGGAATCATACTAGAAATATAATATTTTGCTCCAATCTTGTAAGAAAAAGCATCGTCATTACCTCTATCGTTGTACCCTAATCCTAATTTAATTGCTAAATCATTCATAATAAAATAACCTGCTTCTGCTCCAATACCCCAAGTTGTAGTTGATCCAGATGGTGTATCTCTATTAGATAATTGGAATCCTGTAGCAGCTTCATGAGCAGCTCCAAACCCTGTGTTACCTTCTACTAACCATTTCCCTTTTGCTGTTTGTCCATTAGCTTCTTGTGCATTAGCTGTAAAACTAGCAGCTACCATAGCAATTACTACTAATAATTTTTTCATAATTTTTAAATTTATAATTTTAAGTTTGTGCTGCAAAAATAATTTTATTTTTATTTTTAACAATGTCTTTTTCTAAAAAAAACACCTCTTTTTATAATGAACTGGGAACAAGCTATATCTGATTATACTAACTTTTTAAAAATTGAAAGAGGACTTTCAAAAAACTCTATAGATAGTTACAAAAGAGATGTAAATAAGCTTTTTTTATTTGTTGATAATCTAGAAAACTCCCCTTCTCCAATTCATATAACTGCAGGAACTATTCAGCAATTCATCTATGAAACTAGTAAAAGTATCAATGCTCGTAGTCAAGCTAGATTAATTTCAGGTTTACGTAGCTTTTTTGATTTTTTGGTATTTGAAGATTATCGAGAAGACAACCCAACTGATTTAGTAGAAAGCCCTAACATTATTAAAAAATTACCAGATACTTTAGAAAAAGAAGATATAGATAAATTAATAGCTGCCATCGATTTAAGTCATCCACAAGGAGAACGCAACAAGACTATTATTGAAACTATTTATAGTTGTGGTCTTCGTGTGAGTGAATTGATTAATTTACAATTATCCGATTTATTCTTCGACGAAGGATATATACGCATACTAGGAAAAGGAAGTAAATATCGTTTTGTTCCAATACACATTACAACAATTCATAGACTTAGCTTTTATATTAATGAAATCAGATCTCAAATTACTCCAAAAAAAGAAGATGAAGACACTGTTTTCTTAAATAGAAGAGGAAAACGTTTAACTAGACAAATGATTTTTATAATTCTAAAAGAGTTAGCCCAAAAAATCAATCTTCAAAAAAGTATTGGTCCGCATACATTAAGGCATTCTTTTGCCACCTATTTACTTAAGAATGGAGCTGATTTACGTGTTATTCAACAATTATTAGGACATGAAAGCATTACAACTACAGAGATTTATGTGCATTTAGACACTAGTTTTCTCAAAAAAGTAGTAGAAGATCATCACCCTAGAAGTGATAAGAAAATGAAAAACGAAGAAGAGGAGGAATAAACGAAACTATTGGATACAAAAAAAGGCAAGCTACCTACATCACACCGCTACGACCTAATACCCTTGCTGCGTTCCCGCCCTGGGGGATTCAAAGGGAGCTGGTTGTGTAGGACTTGCCGATGCAAATTTACAACCATTTTTTCGTAAAAAACAACAAAATTTCAATAAAAAAACTGTAACATTTCTAAGTTTTTGAATACTAATAGTTTGTTGTTTTTATTTTTTGCTTTTACCAGTATTAAATAAACGTAATATTAAAAAAGAATATATTTGTATCACTAACTAAATTCACACAATGGAAAATCAAACAAACAGCAAAAACATCATTTTAAACTATGGTTTATATTTAGGAATTATCGGAGTTTTTATTCATTTAGCATTTTATGCTACTGGAACCTTAATTAAATTTGGATGGTTAAATGGAATAATCAGTTTTTTAGCAATGATTGCTCTTATCATTTTAGGCATCAAAAAGTTTAAAACTGATAACAATGGTTTTTTAACTTTTGGTCAAGCTTTAAAAGTTGGTGTTGGTATAGCAGTAATTAGTGCTGTAATTTCAACTATCTATACATTAATATTCACCAATATTATAGAACCTGACTTTCAAGCACAAATGATGGAAATCCAAAAACAAGGTTGGATAGATGCTGGTATGACAGACGAACAAGTAGAAGCTTCTGAAGCCATGGCTGAAAAGTTTAATAGCCCTGTAATCACAGCACCTTTAGCTTTAGTTATTTCAGCTTTTTTTGGATTTATTATTTCTGCCATAGGAGGAGCTATCATGAAAAAAACAGAAGAAAATCAATATTAAAAATAGTTTAAAGTAGTAAAAGTTTTACATAAAAGTAATACTTCGTAACTTTACCTTTTTTAACATGAATAAAATATATGGATATATCGGTAGTAATACCACTTCTTAACGAAGAAGAATCTTTACCAGAATTATATGATTGGATTGCAAAAGTTATGCAATCCAATCAATTTTTATATGAACTTATCTTTATTGACGATGGTAGTACTGATAATTCTTGGAAAATAATACATGAGTTATCGCAACAACACCAAGAAGTAAAAGGCTTACGATTCCAGAAAAATTATGGAAAATCCCAAGCCTTAGACGCTGGTTTTGGCTTAGTACAAGGGCACGTTGTAATTACCATGGATGCCGATTTACAAGACAGTCCGGATGAAATTCCTGAACTATACCGTTTAATCACTGAAGATAATTTTGATTTAATTTCTGGATGGAAGAGAAAACGCTATGACAATGTAGTCACTAAAAATATTCCATCTAAGCTATTCAATTGGGCAGCACGTAAAACATCAGGGTTAAAATTACATGATTTTAACTGCGGACTAAAAGCTTATAAAAATGAAGTAGTGAAAGCTGTAAAAGTAAGTGGTGAAATGCACAGATACATTCCTGTGCTAGCTAAAAATGAAGGATTCAACCGTATTGATGAAAAGATAGTACAGCATCAAGCTAGAAAATATGGAGAGACAAAATTTGGTATGGATCGCTTTGTAAATGGATTTTTAGACTTAATTACCATTTCATTTTTATCTAAATTTGGAAAACGTCCTATGCACTTTTTTGGCTTGTGGGGAACGTTAATGTTCATCTTTGGTTTCCTTTCAGCCTTTTATATTGGAGCGATGAAAATTTACCATCTCTCTACAGGTACCAAAACAATACTTGTTACCAGTAACCCTTGGTTTTACATTGCCTTAACCTCTATGGTTTTAGGTACACTTTTATTTTTAGCAGGCTTTTTAGGCGAGCTGATTATTAAGAGTAATCCGCAACAAAAACATTATACAATCAAAGAAAAACTGAACTTTTAAACCCGTATCTTTGTATGTTTTTAAATTTTACACATGAAAGAGATTTTAAACAACGCTAAACAATGGCTTTCTGACACTTTCGATTCAGAAACACAACAAGAAATTAAGCAATTAATCAGCTCTAGTGCTGAGGATTTAGCTGATCGTTTTTATAAAAACCTAGAATTCGGAACGGGTGGAATGCGTGGAGTTGTAGGCGCAGGTACTAACCGAATTAATAAATATACTTTAGGAAAGGCTACCCAAGGGTTAAGTAATTACTTACATAAAACATACCCTAATAAAGCGTTAAAAGTAGCTATCGGTTATGATTGCCGTCATGATAGTGAATGGTTAGCAAAGGTGGTTGCTAATGTGTTATCAGCAAATAACATTCAAGTATTTTTATTTGAAGATATGCGTCCCACCCCAGAATTGTCTTTCGCTGTAAATTACTTAGGATGTGATGCTGGAATTGTTTTAACAGCTTCTCATAACCCACCAGAATATAACGGATATAAAGTATATTGGAATGATGGCGGACAAATAGTACCTCCACAAGATACAGAAATCATTAATGAAGTAAATTCGTTAGCTTTTTCTGAAATCAATTTCAATACGAAAGAAGAATTAATTACTTCTATAGGAAGTGAAATAGATGAAGCTTTTTGGAAAGCTTCCTTGGCCAATGGTACTTTTGATATAAAAGGACGTGAAGATTTAAAAATTGTATTTACTTCGTTACACGGAACTTCAATCAAATTAATTCCTGAAGTTTTAAAACGTGCGGGATATACACAGGTTCATATTGTTGAAGAACAAGCCATTCCTGATGGTGATTTTTCTACGGTTGAATCTCCAAATCCTGAAGAACCAGCAGCTCTTAAAATGGCCGTAGATTTGGCTAATAAAATTGACGCCGATATTGTTTTAGGAACTGATCCAGATTCAGATAGAATTGGAATAGCAGTAAGAGATATAGATGGAAACATGACCTTGTTAAACGGAAATCAAACCATGAGTATGATGACCGATTTCTTAATCAACGATTGGAAAAAACAAGGAAAACTAAACGGAAAGCAATTCGTAGGTTCTACGATAGTTTCTACTAATTTGGTCAATGAAATTGCCGATTCTTATGGAGTTGAAACTAAAGTTGGTTTAACAGGTTTCAAATGGATTGCTAAAATGATCAAAGATTACCCAGAGCTTAATTTTATTGGTGGTGGCGAAGAGAGTTTTGGCTATATGGTAGGTGATTTTGTTCGTGATAAAGATGCAGTTACCTCTGCCCTACTTGCTTGTGAAATTGCAGCTAATGCAAAAGCTAATAATAGTTCTTTTTATAAAGAATTATTAAACTTATACACACGTCATCATTTATACAAAGAACATTTGATTTCTTTAGTAAAAAAGGGAATGGATGGTGCGCAACAAATCAAACAAATGATGATTGATTTACGCAACAATCCATTAATTGAAATAGATGGTACTAAAGTTGAATATTTGTATGATTATCAATCTTCAATAAGAAAAAACTTACTAACTGGTGAAGAAACTGTAATTGATATTCCTAAATCAAATGTATTAATCTATCAAACCCAAGACGGAACAAAAATTGCCGCTCGCCCAAGTGGTACTGAACCAAAGATTAAATTCTACTTTAGCGTTAACAGTAAATTAAATGATATTTCCAATGCTAAGGCAGTAGAAGAAGAGCTAAACACCAAAATACAACGAATTATTAAACAACTAAATTTCTAGTGAGTAGTTTTAAAAAAATAGTAAACTTTGCCAAACCGTATAAAAAATATGCTTTTTTAAACATATTTTTTAATGTGCTATATGCTGTATTTAATGTCCTATCAGTATTAGCTTTTATTCCTGTTTTAGGAATTTTATTTGGTAAAGAAGAAATCGTAACAAGCCAACCTAGTTATAGTGGAATAACCTCTATATATGATTATGTGCAAGGTAGCCTTAATTATAAAATATCTCAAATGATTGAGAGTGGCGGTTCAGAAAAGGCATTGCTTTTTGTTAGTTTAACAACTTTATTCTTGTTTTTCTTTAAAAACCTTTTTAGATATCTTGCTTCTTATACGTTGGTTTTTTTACAAACAAATACGATAAAAGATATTCAATCTTCTATGTTTGCTAAGTATATTTCACTACCAATTTCATTTTTTTCAGAAAAAAGAAAAGGAGATGCTATAGCAAGAATTACATCAGATGTTCACACAATACAATTTACCTATCTTTCTTCTTTTGAAACTATTGTTAGAGAGCCATTAACTATTGTTTTTACTTTAATTTCCATGTTTGCTATTAGTGTTAAGCTTACACTTTTTGTATTTCTACTATTACCAATTTCTGGTTTTATTATTTCTACAGCTAGTAAAAAACTAAAAGCATCATCTTCTAATTTTCAGAAGGAAAACGGGTATTTTTTATCCATTGTTGACG
Source organism: Tenacibaculum sp. SSH1-16 (assembly GCF_040104435.1). NCBI lineage: Bacteria > Pseudomonadati > Bacteroidota > Flavobacteriia > Flavobacteriales > Flavobacteriaceae > Tenacibaculum > Tenacibaculum sp. SSH1-16. The sequence goes on along the minus strand of NZ_JBECOV010000003.1, from coordinate 9,336 downwards.
AAGCCTTAGGAGGATTAAAAATAATAAAAAGTTTTACTGCTGAAAGAGCTATTAATTCTAAAGTAGGAAAATCTATTAATAATCTTTTTGGCTTAATGACAAGCCTGAAACACCGACAAATGATAGCTTCACCTTTAAGTGAATTTCTAGGTACAGTAACTATTGTTGCTATTCTTTGGTTTGGAGGAAAACTTGTTCTTGCAAACAATAGCACTTTACAGCCTCAAGAATTTTTTGGTTATATAGGTTTATTTTATTTAATTCTAAACCCTGCTAAAGCTATTTCAACAGCTATGTATGGAATTCAGCAAGGAAGTGCTTCTGCTGATAGAATTTTTGAGATTTTAGAAACCAAAAACCCTATTGAGGATACAGTTAATGCTATTGATAAAACATCTTTTGATACTGAAATAGAGTTTAAAAATATTTCTTTTAAATATCAAGATGATTACGTTTTACAAAACTTCTCCTTGAAAATTCCTAAGGGAAAAACCGTTGCACTTGTTGGCCAATCAGGAAGTGGAAAATCGACATTAGCTAATTTAATCACTCGCTTTTACGACGTTGATTCTGGAGAAATTCTTATTGACGGAATTAACATAAAAAATATAAAAAAAGAATCTCTACGTGATTTAATGGGAATGGTAACACAAGACTCAATCCTTTTTAATGACTCCGTTAAAAATAATATTCTTTTAGGCAAAGAAAACACTACTGAAGAGGAAGTGATTAAAGCTTCAAACGTAGCGAATGCTCATGAGTTTATAAAAAATTTACCGAGCAAGTATGATACTAATATTGGTGATGGAGGAAACATGCTTTCTGGTGGACAAAAACAACGTTTAAGTATTGCTAGAGCTGTATTAAAAAACCCTCCAATTATGATTTTAGATGAAGCCACCTCTGCTTTAGATACTGAAAGCGAACAGTTAGTTCAACAAGCCTTGGATAAAATGATGGAACACCGTACCTCTTTAGTTATTGCTCATAGACTATCAACCATTCAAAAGGCTGACAATATCGTTGTTCTTAGAAAAGGAAAAATAGTAGAGCAAGGAAAACACGAAGAATTACTCGATAGAAATGGAGAATATTTCAAACTCGTATCCATGCAATCGTTAGGATAATAAAAAAAAGAGAAGCAAAATTGCTTCTCTTTTTTATTATTGATTTGTTTTTAATCCTAACTGTGCTCCTTTTTCCAACATAAACTGGTAAGAAGCCTCGTGTTCATTAGGTATTTTGCCATCTAAAATGGCTTCTTTAATCGCTTCTTTTATCTTACCTATTTCTCTACAAGGCTGCAAATTGAAAGCTTCCATTATTTCTTCTCCAGTAATTGGAGGTTGAAAGTTACGCACTCTATCACGTTCTTCAACTTCTTTAATTTTTTGACGAACAATCTCAAAATTCTTGTGATAACGTTTAAATTTCTTTGGGTTTTTCGTTGTAATATCTGCTTCGCATAAGGTCATTAAAGACTCTACATCATCTCCTGCATCGAAAATTAAACGACGTACAGCAGAGTCTGTCACTTCACTCGCTAAAACAATCGGACGAGAGCTCAACATCACCATCTTTTGAACAAATTTCATCTTATTATTCAATGGCATTTTTAAACGTTTAAATAACTTGTATACCATCTTCGATCCCACAAATTCATGAGAGTGGAACGTCCAACCTATTTTTTTGTGATAACGTTTCGTTGGCGCTTTACCTATGTCGTGCAACAATGCTGCCCAACGAAGCCAAACATCCTCCGTATTCTCAGCAATATTATCAACTACTTCTAAGGTGTGGTAAAAATTATCTTTGTGCTTTTGTCCCTCTACCTCTTCTACCCCTTTTAAAGCAGTTAATTCAGGAATAATTCGATCTAATAAGCCTGTTTTTTCAAGTAATAAGAATCCAGTTGATGGCACCGGAGCTTCCAAAATTTTATTCAGTTCAACCACAATGCGCTCACGAGTAATAATTTCAATTCTCGAAGCATTTTTTGTTATTGCATTTAATGATTGTTCTTCTATTTCAAAATTTAATTGGGTAGCAAAACGAATGGCACGCATCATTCGTAGCGGATCGTCAGAATAGGTAATATCTGGATCTAAGGGAGTTCTAATTATTTTAGCTTCCAGATCAGCCATTCCTCCGAAAGGATCAAGTAACAATCCGAAATCATCTTCATTTAAACTTAATGCTAAAGCATTAATTGTAAAATCTCTCCTATTTTGATCGTCTTCTAAGGTTCCTTCAGAAACTTTAGGGTTTCTACTTTCTTCCGAATATGATTCTTTTCTAGCCCCAACAAATTCTATTTCAATATCTTGAAAACGCAACATAGCTGTTCCGTAAGTCTTAAATACCTGGACTTTTGGCTTATTGGGTAGTAATTCAGCTACTTTTTGTGCTAAATCTATTCCACTTCCAACTGCAACCACATCAACATCTTTGGCTGTACCACGTTGTAAGATAAAGTCACGTACAAAGCCACCGATTACATAACTCTCTAGTTGTAATTCTTTAGCGGCTTGGGATATATATTGAAATATTTCTGCAGAAATTGCTTCCTTAAAATATTGTTTTTGCATACAAACTATTCTCTAATCACAATAACATCGTCACCTTCAATTTTTAAAATAGTTGAAGACTTCTCTGCTACTTTCTCTTGATGCAAATCTACCACATAATCTACATTCTTTAAAATTGCTTCGCTTATTTCTGAAAATGATTTTGGAGTGGGCTCTCCACTTACGTTTGCAGAAGTAGAAACAATAGGTTTTCCAAACTCTTTAATTAGCTGAATACAAAACTCATCCTTTGGAATACGAATCGCAATTGTATTGTCTACAGCAATGGTGTTAGCTGCTAATCCTTTTGGGTTATTGTAAATAATAGTAGTAGGTTTTACTGATGTCTTTAAAATTTCCAAAGCTTTTTCAGGAATATTACCTACATGGTTTTGCAACATTTCAATAGAGTCTACCAAAATAATTAGACTCTTCGATTCTTCTCTATTTTTTAATTGATAGATTTTCTTAACAGCTTCTTGGTTAGTTGCATCACAACCCAATCCCCAAACTGTATCAGTTGGATAAAGAATCGTTTTTCCATTAAGTAAGTGGTTCTTTATTTCTATAATCATCGTACAAATTTATACTTTAAACTATTACACTACATCAATAAAAAAAGATATTTTTGCTTTATGAGTAAAAATGCACTTTTAGATTATAAAGCCACAGGAGGTTATTTTAATATTGGAGATTATGTTCAAAGTATCGCTGCCAAGCAATACTTTTCGAATATTGACTTACTTCTGAATAGAGAATATTTGAACGATAAAAATATTGAACCTTGTAAATTAATTATGAATGGCTGGTTTATGTATAAAACCAAAAATTGGCCTATATCTCCTAATATTGATCCCTTATTTGTTTCTTTTCATTTAAATGCACATATAGCAGATACTTTATTAAGTAGACAAGAAAACATCACTTATTTAAAACAGTATGAACCTATTGGATGTAGAGACTTTTATACTGTAAATATTTTAAAAAAATATGGTGTTGACTCGTATTATTCTTCTTGTTTAACTACGACTCTTCCTAAGATTGAGGCTCCTAAAACAGATGATATTGTATTTTTCGATGTCCTTTTTAACTTAGATAAAAAATCTTATTATGAGAGAATTCCTAGACACTATTACCGTGATTTAATTAAGTTTAAATTACCTAAGCTTCAAGATCATAAAGAGTATTTAAAATCTATATTTCCTGAAGAAATAGTTAACAATGCTAAGTTTGAAACTGCATTTTATAAAGAAAAAGGAACTACTTCTGAAGATAGGTTTAAAGAAGCGGAGCGCTTGTTAAAAACATTTGCCTCAGCAAAGCTGGTAATAACCTCTAGAATTCACTGTGCGCTGCCTTGTTTAGCAATGGGAACTCCTGTTATTTTTATCATGGGAGGGTTAAATAATTCTTCTGACTTGTCAAGATTGGATGGAATTGTACAGCACTTTAACATGGTTAATCTAGACTCTGAGCTTGATTTAAGTTCGTTAAAAAACTTAAACTTAATTAAACTTGATGAAATAAATTGGGAAAATCCAATTCCTAACCCTACAAATCATCTACAATACACTCAGCACCTAATTGATCGTTGTACTGATTTTACAAAGAATTAATATGATAAAAATTATTCTTATTGATTAAGAATTTAATTCTATTCTTAATTAATAAGGGTAATTTAACTGCTTTTCTTTTAAGGCTATCAACTAAATATGAAAAGCCTTTTTGTTTATTTCCCCAAGAATCTTCCCACCAGTGAATACATACTGTTTCTGGTTTAATACATTCTTGTGTAAACTTTTCATTCCACGCAAAAGGAAAAAAGTATTCTGTTGGCAACAATAAAACATCATTTAAATGCTGCTTTTTATACTCTTTCAATCCGTAACTCACCAATACTTTCGATACTATTGGTGGACCGCCCATTGCATTAAAATATAAGCGTTGTTTTTCTTCTGTTGCTTTAATACAATCTAAAATGAAACCATTGCCTTTTTCTCCTCCAATAACGGCAGAATTTAATGGATACTTTTCAGACTCTAATGTTCCTTGAAAACCAACAAACGCCTTTTCATTTAATAAATGGTCAAAAGTAGCAACCATTTCTATATCTGTATCTACATAAATCCCCCCTTCTTTATATATAGAATACAACCGAACATAATCTGTAATAAACGACCACTTTTTTTGTTTATACAATAGTTTTAAAAAAGGTAACTTATCAAAAGGTGTATTGGTTTCATCCCACTTCTTTATGCTATAATCAGGTAGTTTTTCCTCCCAAGAAGCAATACATTTTTTTATTGTTTCATTGTACTCCCCTTTTCCATACCAACAGAAATGTATAATTTTTGAAATCATTTAATAATTGTATTTTTGACCGCACAAATCTACAATAATATTTACACATGAATATAAGTGGTCTCGTAATTACTTTTAATGAAGAAGCAAACATTAAAGATTGTATTATATCTTTAAATAGCGTATGTGACGAAGTAATTATAATTGATTCTTTTAGTTCTGATAAGACTGTTGAAATAGCAGAATCTATGGGAGCAAAAGTTCATTTACAAAAATTCTTAGGAGATGGCCCTCAAAGAGTACATGGGCTTCAATTTTGTAAGAATGATTGGATTCTAAACTTAGATGCTGATGAACGCCTTGATGAAGATAGCTTTGAATTTATTAAGAGCGGAAAGTATTTAAATGAACCTTACGATGCTTATAATTTTAGACGTAAAAACTTTTTAAAAGATCAACCTATTGATTTTGCAGGATGGTACCCATCGTATACTTGTAGGTTTTTTAACAAGCAAACCGCTAAACCTGCAACCACCAAAGTTCATCAAAGCATACAAGCCACCAATTTAAAAACAACCAAACTTCATTTATTACACTATGGTTGGAAGGATTTTCATCAAATTATAGGAAAATATAACTTATATACTACTTGGCAATCGGAAGAATATTTTGAACAAAACAAAAAAGTAAACTTCTTTACCCCTATAGGGCATGGACTGTGGTCTTTTTTACGCTGTTATATTCTTAAGAAAGGTATTTTTCATGGATTAGACGGAATTACATTTTCTATGATGCAAGCCTTTTTTTCTTATATGAAATATGCAAAACTTAGAAAATTATATGAAAACAATAAAAAAGGGAAGATTTAAAATCTTCCCTTTTTTATACTATTTATGCTTTCTTAAACCGCTACATCATACTCTCTAAGAGCATCATTTAACGAAGTTTTCTTGTTTGTACTCTCTTTACGTTTACCAATGATTAAAGCACAAGGAACTTGATATTCACCGGCAGCAAACTTCTTCGTGTAACTTCCAGGAATTACTACAGAACGTGCAGGTACTACTCCTTTCATTTCAACTGGCTCATCACCTGTTACATCAATAATTTTAGTACTCATTGTTAATACTACATTCGCACCTAAAACAGCCTCCTTCTCTACTCTAACCCCCTCAACAACAATACAACGAGAACCGATAAAAGCTCCATCTTCAATAATTACTGGTGCTGCTTGTAAAGGCTCTAAAACCCCTCCAATTCCTACTCCACCAGATAAGTGTACGTTTTTACCAATTTGTGCACAAGAACCTACAGTCGCCCAAGTATCGACCATCGTACCTTCATCAACATACGCTCCTATATTCACATAACTAGGCATTAAAATAGTTCCTGCTGAAATATAGGCTCCGTGACGAGCTACAGCATTTGGTACTACACGAATTCCTTTTGCTTCATAACCTCTTTTTAATGGAATTTTATCGTGATACTCAAAAATACCTGCCTCAAACGTTTCCATTTTTTGAATTGGGAAGTATAATACTACTGCTTTCTTTACCCATTCATTTACCTGCCATCCATTGTCCGTTGGTTCCGCAACGCGTAAATCTCCTGCATCTAATAAATCTACTACTTTTCTAATAGCATTAATCGTAGTTTCTTCTTGTAATAACTCGCGGTTATCCCACGCTTTTTCTATAATTGATTGTAATTCTGTCATTTTTCTAAAATATTTTCAGCAAAAATAAAATTGCTTTCCATAATATACTGCGAAGATACATTTTTTAAACAGATATTTCTTCCTTGTTTAATTTAGCTACCTTTGCAAAAACTTATAGAATGGGCAGAATAGTAGCCATAGATTTTGGAAAAAAAAGAACAGGAATTGCGGTAACCGATGAGCTTCAAATTATTGCTTCGGGTTTAACAACTGTAAACACCTCTGAACTTATCACATTTTTAAAAGAGTATACTCAAAAAGAAAATGTTGAACTTTTTTTAGTAGGAAAACCAAAGCAAATGGATAATTCTGATAGTGAAAGTGAAGTTCTTATTCTTCCTTTTCTCGAAAAACTTGAAAAAGCTATTCCTTCTATACCTATAAAACGTATAGACGAGCGTTTTACCTCTAAAATGGCTTTTCAAACTATGATTGATAGCGGTTTGAAGAAAAAACAACGTCAAAACAAAGCTTTGGTAGACGAAATAAGTGCGACAATCATCTTACAATCGTATTTATATAACAAATAATTTTCTACCCAAAGCATTCTTTGTATTTTTGCGTTCCTAAAAATTAAAAAGTAAATGATTTTACCCATTGTAGCATACGGAGATCCCGTTTTACGTAAAGTAGGAAAAGAAATCGATAAAGACTATCCGCAGTTAGACAAATTAATTGCCGATATGAGAGAAACTATGTACAATGCTAACGGACTTGGTTTAGCAGCTCCTCAAATAGGAAAAGACATCCGTTTGTTTGTTATTGATGCCTCTCCTTTTGCAGAAGATGACGATTTAAGTGAAGAGGAAAAAGAAGTTTTCAAAAACTTTAATCGCGTATTTATCAATGCTAAAATCATTAAAGAAGAAGGTGAGGAATGGGCTTTTAACGAAGGATGTTTAAGTATACCTACTGTTAATGAAGATGTTTTTCGCCAAGAAAAAGTTACTATTGAATACCAAGATGAAAATTTTGAAAAACACACAGAAACGTTAAGCGGATTACCTGCACGTGTTTTTCAACATGAATACGATCATATTGAAGGAGTTTTGTTTACCGACAAACTTTCTTCACTAAAGAAACGATTAATTAAAAAGAAATTAGACAATATTTCTAAGGGGAAAGTAAACGCTGGATATCGCATGCGTTTTCCTAATGCTAAGAGATAATAGTTATACACTAAAAACATTAAGACATGGAATTTAACAAAATTATAGCTGTAACAGGTAAGCCAGGTTTGTATGAGATTTTATCACAAACTAAAACAGGAGTTATCGTAAAATCTATTGTTGACGGTAAACGTTTTCCTATTACTGCAACTCATAACGTAAGCTTATTAGAAAACATTGCTATTTATACGTACGAAGAAGAAGTGCCTTTAGCGCAAGTATTTAAAAATATTGCTGATAAAGAAGATGGTAAAGATGCAATTTCTCACAAAGAAAGTGCTAATAAATTAACGGAGTACTTCGGAGAAGTTTTACCTGGGTTTGATGAAGAACGTGTATACGCTTCAAACATTAAAAAAGTAATTCAGTGGTACAACATTTTAGCGAAAGCTGAATTTGATTTTAGTACGTTAACTGAAGCTGAAGAAACAACTACAGAAGAAGCTTAAATCGTGAATACTCGTAAGCAACAGTTAGCAGCCTTTAATCGATTGTTAGACATCATGGACGATCTTCGTGAGAAGTGCCCATGGGATAAAAAACAAACCTTACAAAGTCTGCGTCATTTAACTATTGAAGAAACTTACGAATTAGCAGATGCTATTTTAGACAACGATTTACAAGAAATAAAAAAAGAATTAGGCGATGTGCTTTTGCACATCGTCTTTTATGCTAAAATAGGTAGCGAAAAACAAGCTTTCGATATTGCTGATGTTGCCAACGCCATCTCAGACAAACTTATCGACCGTCATCCACATATTTATGGTGATGTGGTTGTTGAAAACGAAGAAGATGTTAAGAAAAACTGGGAAAAACTCAAACTAAAAGAAGGGAATAAATCCGTTTTAGAAGGTGTTCCTAAAAGTTTACCTGCAGTAGTAAAAGCCAATCGTATTCAAGATAAAGTTGCAGGTGTTGGTTTTGATTGGGAAGAACCACATCAAGTGTGGGAAAAGGTTCAAGAAGAGCTTTCTGAATTGAACGACGAAATTAAAAACAACAATCAAGAGAAAATAGAAAAAGAGTTTGGAGACGTGTTGTTCTCCATGATTAACTACGCGCGTTTTATTGGGGTAAACCCCGAAAATGCACTGGAAAAAACCAATAAAAAATTCATCAATCGCTTTCAGTTTTTAGAAGAAGCTGCCAAAAAAGAAGGCAAGCAACTTTCTGACATGACCCTCGCTGAAATGGATGTGCATTGGGAGAATTCGAAAGAATTATTCAAATAGTCATAATTGAAAAAATTCGAAAGAATTCTTCAAATAGTCATAATTAGGAATAAAAACATTTTTAGTAGGCACTAAATACCACTTCTATTAGGCACTAAATGTCTTTTCCACTATGCACGAAAAGGCTTTTCCACTATACATATCAAGTTTAATAGTACTTTAGCTCGTTTCGAGTTAAGTTTAGGTTCAATGACCTCCCTACTATGATATTTCCTGTCATTCCTGTAAAGGTTAACTAATTCGTTGACAAAATCTTATATTTTGTTATGCGTATAAATACAGATGATTTAACTCTAGTTCGAAGCTATTTACAGAAGTATCAATTTTTGATAAGTGAGTACGAACAAGTA